>CAZVAQ010000067.1:0-17760 GCA_964625145.1 uncultured Candidatus Sumerlaeota bacterium | reverse complement strand
GCTGGAGGAGTTGATTGGAAACAACACGGGCGGCAAGGATCAGGAAGCATTGCCGCAGGATGCTGCTGTTCCCGTGGAACAGATTGACCCGCCCGACGGCGAGGCGCCCACCGGGCAAGGCGATCCGGAAGGTGATGGCGCCGGAGAGGATGAGGCTGCGGAGCCTCTGCCTGCGGCGGAGGATTTTGCGGCAGCGATCCAGGAGTGGGGCGGCGATTATCGCAATGCCGCCGGTGGTCTGGGATTCGCAGGCTTGCTGGGTCTGTTCATTACTTCGCTGCTGCTTTACAAGAGTATCGAGCAGGCATTTCAAGCTGCCTGGGAAACCAGCCATATCAGCTCGTTGAAGCGCACCATCACCGGCTTCACATTTCTGGTCGTGATCGCCCCGATCATTCTGGGCCTTTCCATCACGATCTCATCATTCGTTGTCGGCATCATCAGTGGGGGTTCCAACGATTCCGCGCAGACAGTGGTTGTCCAGGCGGAGAACGGCCAAGCGACCACGACCACTGTGACCGCGCCGGCGGATCCCCCGTCGGGCCTGCGCCGCTACATGCTCATGCTGGTCCCCGCCGTGTTCAACAGCCTCATCCTCGCGGCCGCTTACATGTTCATCCCACAGGCAAAGGTGGAGTGGCACTTCGCGCTGCTGGGAGGCTTCATTGCCGGCTTCCTGTGGGAGGCGGCAAAACTCTCCTTCTTTGCCTACCTCTACATGTCCACAGTCCAGCGTGCGATGATCCAATCGCTCGGTGCGCTGCCGATTTTCCTGATCTGGATCTACTTCACGTGGCTGGTCTTCCTCGTCGGGAACCAAATCGTCTATGTCGCGCAAAACTTCACGCGCCTGCGGCTTCATCATTTCGGTCCGCAGTCGCGGACATACCTGGACGGACGTCTGCTCGTGGCCATCACCCTGCTGATCGCCGATGCGTTCGAGCGCGGCAAGGGCGGCATTCGCTACGAGGAACTCGGCATGATGCTGCGCGTGCCCCCGCGGGAATTCGACCGCGCCATGGGAATCCTGCTCAGGCATCATGTGATCGCGATGACCGAGGATGGCCGCTACACCATGCGTCAACCACCCGACCGGATCTGCATCGACACGTTGTTAAACCTGGGCTGCGATCCCATCGCGGTCTGCGCGCGGCGCGGGTTGGTGGAATACCCGGCAGTGGGGCTCGCACTGGAGGGGATCCAGGACGAGATCCTTGGCGTGGGCAGAAAGCGCACGTTGCGTGACATCCTCGCCGTGCGGCGCGAGAGCCTATCCGAAGCATCCAATAAAGCGGGAGAAACCTGATGGCTTACAGCAAGGTGAAGGACAAGAACTTCAAGGTCATCAAGAACGAGACCGGCAACACCCCGCAGGCCCGCCTCGTCAAGTTGGTCCTGATTGTTGTGACTTTGCTGGTGGTCGTGGGGATCTCGGCATTCCTGCTGTTCTCGCCCAAGGGCCGGGCCCCGGGCGTGCAGGGCGATACCCCGGATGCGATGATCCGGGGTTACTCCACCTATGTCAGGCCCTTGGCGCCTCCGTCCACAACCTCGCCCACACAGCTGCACGTGCGGGAATGGCTGGAATACTTCGACCGCCCCAGCCGGCAGTGGTTCCACGACAACGCGGCGAAACTCTCCTTTCAGGGGGCGCGGCGTGATGCCGAGACTTGGAAGGGATGGAACCGGGACCGGCGGGAGATCGAGGCGATGAAATACGTGCTTTCGCAGTCCCCTTTCCGTGGCGGGGTGGTGAACAACATGCGCACTGATGACGCCAACAACCGCGCGGTCATCGAGCTGAAATCCCTGGACCAAACGCACACCCTACCGTTGGTGAAGGAGAGCGGTGGCTGGCGCTTTGCCCAGATGATGGGCCAGCAGGAGCGCTTGGACCAGACACTGGCGGCCGTGAATCTGCCCTGATTGGCCGGGATTCTTGCTGGACCCGCCGAATCGGGCATGCTGCATTTTAAAATCGAGACCTTCAGGCCAGTCCCCTCCCAACTGTGATCCCGGGAATTGGCCAACGAGCGAGACGCCAAAGCCATGCAGCAGCCACTCGTTGGAGTCGTCATCGGCAGCCGGTCGGACTTTAACATCATGCGCCGCGGACTGGAGACACTGCGCGTGATGGGCGTTCCCTACGCCTTTGAGGTGATCAATCCCTACCGCGCTCCAGACCGGCTGCGGGCCTTTGGCACCACCGCGGGCGAACGCGGGATCGAGGTCCTCATCACTGCGGGCAATGTCGGTGCCCTCATTGCCAATCACCTCTCGGCCCATACCAATCTGCCCATTATCGGGGTCCCGATCGACGCTTCCCCCCTGCGGGGACAGGATGCCCTTTACTCCATGGTCATGGCGCCGCCGGGGGCTCCCATCGCCACGGTTGGGATCAACAATTCGGAAAACGCCGCGATTCTGGCCGCGCAGATTCTGGCCCTCAGTCACGTTCGCATCCGCGAGGTCCTGGCCCATCGGCGCATGGCGGCGGTGCAGCGCATGGAGACGATTGCCCAGGAGCTCCGCGAGGAATACCCTGACTTGTGCCTGCCTGAAAAGACCGCGCCGGATGCCCCGCCCTCGTCCACCGACTTGGACACCGATCCGGGTCCGGGCGAGAGCGCGACGCCGGTCCCCTTCACTCCTCGGCAGGAATGGATCCGCCCCGGGGCCACGCTGGCCGATCGCTCGTCAGGCATCGGAGCATTGGTTCCCACACCTGTCCCCCAGGAACCCGGAACACCCGGTCGCGCTCCGGCTGACTTTGGATCCTCCTCCGTGGTGACCCCCTCGGCTGTCCGCCGGTTTTCCCGTGAACCCGAGAGGCCGGATCCGGATGCCGGCGAGGCCCAGACGGATGACGAGGAACTGCCGCGGGCCATGCCCAGCCGGGTCATCAAGACCAAGGTCTTCGAGATCGACCGGCAGGCACCGGACGAGGATGTCGTCGATCACGCCATGATGGTGCTCCTGGAGGGAGGGATCGTTGGTTTGCCGACCGACACGGTCTACGGGTTGGCGGCCGATGCCACCAACAACGACGCCGTGGAGCGGCTGTATTACCTGCGGGGCCGCGAGCACCAGAAGACCTTGGGCGTGCTGATCCATCATCCGGACATGCTGCGCCGTCTGGTGCGGGAGATCCCCCCGGATCTGGAGAAGGTGCTGGTACGCTACTGGCCCGGGGCGCTGACGGTCATCCTTCCACGCGATCCGAACGTGTTGGCTCATGTCAGCGGGTCGGACAGGATCGGCGTGCGCCTGCCCAGCGATCCGGCGTGTTTGGCGGTCATTTCGCGCGTCGGCCGGCCCGTGGCCATGCGCAATGCCACCATCGACGGCCGGGAAAACGTCACCAATGCCCGCGAGATGATTGATCATTTCAGCGGGCACGTGGAATGCATACTTGATGGTGGGGATTGCCCCGCCAATGGGGCGTCCACTGTCCTGAACGCCACGGGCGAGCGCTTCGAGATCCTTCGGGAGGGGAGCGTGACCCGGGCGCAGCTCAAGGAAATCCTCGGCGACAAGCTGCGCGACTGACGTACATCAGCCTCGCCAACACATCATCCCCGCCTTATCCTGCCACCGCGAAACAAAGAGTTTTCTCATGTCACACGCTGTTTTTTCCGACCTTGGCCGCATGGACTATCAGGCGGCCTGGGATCTTCAACAGGCCATCCAGACGGGCCTGATAGAGCGCCGACTGGCGGAGCACCTGCTCTTTGTGGAGCACCCGCCCACGATCACCATCGGCCGCCGAGGCACGGCGGACGAAGTCGTCGCTCCGCGCAAAGTTTTGGAAGCCCGCGGCATCACGGTCACGGAGACCGATCGCGGTGGGCAGGTGACGTACCACGGCCCCGGCCAGATCGTGGCCTATCCCATCATCGACCTTCAGGCCCATGGCATGGGGCTGCATGATTACATGCGGCGGCTGGAGGAAGCTGTCATCGAGACCCTCTCGGAGTATCAGGTGAAGGGCTATCGCGTCGAGGGGCGCACGGGCGTTTGGGTCGGCAAGGAGAAGATCTGCGCCATGGGCATTCGCGTGCGGCGATGGTGCACGATCCACGGCTTGGCCCTGAATGTGGACACCGATCTCAACCACTTCGGAATGATCATTCCCTGCGGCATTCGCGACCGTGGTGTCACTTCCCTGCGTGTCCTGCTGGGCGACGCCTCGCCCGCCATCGGCGATGTGCGCGCACGACTTCGCGACCATCTGGCCAAGCAACTGGACTTGCAGTTGGAAGAGGTGGCAGCGGCGGAGTTGGAGGGATACCGGCAGAGCACTCGGCTTGCGGGGACCTCGCAGGGCTGATTTCCCTTTCGTCGATGCCATCTCTGCTACTAGCCGTCTTCGTATCACTATCTCGGGGATTCTTGGGTCCATGTCACGACTTCCGAAATTTCAACGTTCCGAGCGAGCGCACAAGAAGGGAAGAGTGGACTATTGGGCGACCGCGTGCCAACCGCGCAATCCATTGCCGAGCGCGCCAGCTACAGGGGCAACGGCAAGCACAAGAGATATTCGGCCTCTGATCAGTCCTGGACTCCCAACCTTCGACCTGGCGTGTCAGAGTGCCCGCATATCATCCAATCGGACTGGCCCAGAATTGAACAGCTCTTACGGGATGCCATTCGCCGCTCATGTGTCCAATTGGAAGAGAACCGGGAGTTCCCAACGAGGGCATGGGCGTTCATCAACGATCAATTGTACGAAGCGAGAATCACGAATCCTTCCACCGGCGAGTATCACGGTTTCCCATTGGATTATAAGTCGCAGTGGCCATCCGATCCACATGACCTGCTGAGGAATGCCCCACGTGTCCAAGTCACTGTTCATTGATTGCTGGCGTGCCAGCGAGCCAGCGGCCTCGGATGTTCTTGAGCGGATGACCTGGGCATCCTTGAGAATTGTCATTGAGGGAAAGTGTGCGACCAGCATTCTCGACCGCTTTACTTCAGAGGCTGCAGAGGCGGTCTATCTACCCACATTTCCAATTGTGGAATGGATAGTCAGCAACTGGTGGGCGCTACTTTACGAGCCCTGCCGATGGGATCGAGTCCCCTCGGAGGGAGAGATTTGGTCTCCCAGTCAGCGCCAGTGGATACAGCGACATTGCCTGCGGTCCGCAGAGGGCGGGCTCTTTCTGCCTTATCTGCATTTTCATGGTAATGGCCGGGGAACGACCATCGCATGGGAAGCAGACGACGCGGGAGCTTTTCCCAACATGCCCGGGTATTTTCTCTATGGTGGTGGTACGACTCTCAGCACGCGAGAGGTTGCCAAGGAGTTGGGAGAGTTTGTCACGAAAGTATTGGGTTGGTGCAATGGCCTTCAAGATGAGCGGGTGGAGTCACTAAGGCGGGAGTGGATGGCAATCACTGACGCCGACGACGATGAACGGACCTTTTGTGAGTCTGCGGGTCGGATGGGGCTGAATCCATATGAAATCGACTCATGGCATGAGGGACTCCCCGACCTGTTGGCAAGGGAGCTGGGGGATAGAGCCACGGAGTTCATCGCAAGGGACTTTCTTGAAACGGCCGAGCAGAGCAGCGCTTGCGATCTGTGGCGGTGGATCACGCAAACCGAGAGGGAATATAAACTGCGATCCGGACACGTTGACGAGCTCACGGTGAACAGGCAGTTCCGCAAGGCGAAGGACCAAGGATATGCCATGGCTCGACTGCTCAGGAACTATGTCGGGATCGGCGAAGCCGATCCCATCCCCGACATCTCAATAGTCACCAAGCGGATTGGTGGCCTCAATCTGGTCTTCAAGGAGCATAATCATATCCCCGGACGGGGAGTCCAGTCTGCAGTCGGATGGGGAGACGGCAGGAAGGCAATAATCGCGGGTCCTCGACCTGCTCGGGAGGACAGTTATCGCTTCCTGGAGGCGAGAGCCCTATATCAAGCCATCGTCGGTTGTGATCGCGGTCCCAGGCTTCTGACACGCACTCGCACCTGGGACCAGCAGGCGGCGCGGGCGTTTGCAGCAGAGTTCCTTGCGCCACAGCAAGCATTGGCCGAATTCATAAGGGAGGATCTGAATGAGGAAGAGCGGGAGGAGCTTGATCAGGAACTCGCCAGACGATTCAAAGTGAGCCCTAAGGTCATCGAGCTGCAGCTCGAGAATCGAGAAATGGCAGTTTAGTAAGGCGACCACCTCCTCCGCTTCTCACAATAGGTCCAGACCGAATGTGGGCGTTTTGCTTGAGTGCCACTTCGCCCTTGTGGCCCCCTTTCCCGCCTTGAATGCCAACCGGAGCCCCTGCATGGGACAGATCCTCGAAGCCATCCAAAGCCTGACATCGTTTCCCAACCGGCGCCTGCGGCGCGACTTGCTGCAGCAGGTCGCCCGCGAGATCCTTGGTGGACAGGCGGAAACCGGCCAAATTGCCGGATTTCTGACCGCCCTGCGCGTGGTGGGGGAGACTGATTCGGAGATCGAAGCGTTTGTCGATGTGATGCTCCATCATGCGACTCCGTTTCCACGGCCTGCGGATGTGGACGTGATCCTTGATACCTGCGGGACGGGCGGCGACCGGCTCCATACGTTCAACGTCTCCACCAGCGCCGCGCTGGTCTGCGCCGCCGCGGGTGTTCGCGTGGCCAAGCATGGCAACCGTTCCGCCTCCTCAAAGTGTGGCAGTGCGGAAGTGTTGGAAGCGATGGGCTATCCCATCACCGAGCCTGCCGAGTCCGCCGCCGCGCGATTGTTGCGCGATCGATTCTGCTTCCTGTTTGCGCCGCTTTACCATCCCGCCATGAAGCATGCGGCCGAGGCGCGCAAGAGCCTGCGCGTGCGCACGCTGTTCAACATCTGCGGTCCGCTCTCCAATCCTGCGCGTCCCACGCACCAGATTGTCGGCGTTGCATCGCCGGATCTGATGGAGCCGGTGGTGCGCGCGCTGGCTTCGCTGGGATGTCGCGGCGCATTGGTGGTGCATGGCGATGATGGCATGGACGAGATCAGCACCACGCGCCCGTCGCGCGCGTTGCGGTTGGAGGCCAGTGGTCATTGGCATGTGATGGAGATCAATCCCGCGGCCCTCGGGTTCCGTCAGGCTGTCCTGAGTGACTTGATTGGTGGAGATGCCCAGGTCAACGCGGCGATCGTGCGTGAAGTGCTGGAGGGCGAGGCCGGACCGCGCGCCGACATTGTCAATCTGAACGCCGGCGCTGCCTTGTGGCTCACCGGGACTGTTGCCAACATCGAGGAAGGGATTGAATTGGCCCGCGATACACAGTCCACAGGCAAGGCAGCGGAATTGCTGGATAGAATGGTGGCCGGATAACCGATGAACATTCTTGAGAAGATTCTGGTCACCAAGAGCGAGGAAGTGGCGGCCCTGCGTGCGTCACTACCGATTGCCGATTTGCGGGCGCGGGCACTGGACACACCGGTGCCTCCAAGCCTGATCAATGCATTGAGGCAGCCGGCCGGTCCGCACCTGATTGCCGAGGTCAAGAAGGCCTCCCCCAGCAAAGGGGTGATCCGTGCGGACTTTGATCCTGTCGGCATTGGGCTGGCCTACGAATCCGGCGGCGCCGCGGCGTTGTCTGTCCTGACGGATCGTCAATACTTTCAGGGCGACCTGCAGTTCCTCACCGATCTGCGCGCCGCCGTCCGCATTCCCATCCTGCGCAAAGACTTCATCATCGATGAAGCGCAGGTGTGGGAAGCGCGTCTGGCTGGAGCCAGTGCCATCCTCCTCATCGCCGCGGCACTGACTCCGGTGCGCATGGCCGAACTGCACCGAACGGCGATGGAAGCCGGGCTCGATGTCCTCATCGAAGTGCATGACAAGGAGGAGGTCGGGCTGCTGGCGGAATCGCGCACTCCCTTCGCCTTGATTGGAATCAACAACCGTGACCTGCGCACGTTCGAAGTCAGCCTCGGAGTGACCGAGGCCTTGATCCCGGTGATCCGGCAGGCCGGGTTTGATGACGCCCTCATCGTCAGCGAGAGTGGCATTTTCACTCCGGACCATGTAGCGCGCGTCGCGCAGGCAGGTGCTGGCGCCGTCCTCGTGGGGGAGAGTCTCATGCGCCAGACAGATCCCGGGCAGGCGGCAGCACAACTCATGGCCCGACCGACTGGCCGAGTGATGTAGTCATGAACGAGCTGCTGGCGGTCCTTGGAATCCTGATCGGCTACTTCATCGGCGCCATTCCGACGGGCCTGATCGCCGGGCGGATAACGGCGGGAATCGATTTGCGGGAGCATGGCTCGCGCAACATCGGGTTCACCAACGCATTGCGAGTGTTGGGGTGGAAAGTGGGGGTGCCGGTCTTGCTGGTGGACGTGGGAAAAGCGGCGCTCGCGGTGCTGGCGATCCCGGCGATCATTCCGGCGGCGGGGCTACCGGCCTACCCGGTGATTGTTGGCATTGCTGTACTTGCCGGCAATATCTTCAATGTATTTCTTGGCTTCCGGGGCGGGAAAGGGGTCGCCACGGCGCTGGGGGTCTTCCTGGCGCTGGCGTGGTTGCCGACTCTGGTGGCTCTGGCGATTTTCCTGACGGTTCTGGCCGCCACGCGCTATGTTTCCCTCGGGTCGATTTGCGCGGCGCTGGCCCTGCCAGTCGGGATTGCAGTCCAAGGGGGGCTTGGTGTCTTGTTTTGGGCGACGGCGTTGGTGGCGGTCCTCGTGATCGTCCGGCACCGGGAAAACATTGGAAGATTGCTGGCCGGGACTGAGCGCCGAATCGGCCAGCGCGAGGCTGCCCGCAAAGACACTTCGACCCCCTAGGCTTTCCTCTCCGATTCCCGTTGCGCGTCAAGCCGGGGGGCGGAACCCTTCAAGAGGCTCACCAGAGCGACAAGGACCAGAACCATGCGATTGAAATGCTCCTTCTGCGGCCGGGACCAACATCAGGTCCGCACGCTGTTCAAGGGCCTCAGCAACAAGGAGACCGGCACTTCCGTCTACATCTGTGACGAGTGTGTGCGCACGTGCAATGACCGGCTGCAGCGTGAGCAGATCCAGGTGGAGCACAAGCCTGCCGCGGCGGAGGATGAATCGCACGACACCGCGCTGGAGATGCTGAGCAAGCTGCCCACGCCGGAGAAGATCTACGAGGCGCTCGACAACTATGTTGTTTCGCAAACGCGGCCGAAGCGCGCGCTGGCCGTCGCGGTCTACAACCACTACAAGCGCATCCTGGCAAAGACCAAGGATGATGATGTCGAGATCCAGAAGTCAAACATCCTGCTGATCGGGCCCACCGGCTCGGGCAAGACGTTGCTCGCGCAAACCTTGGCGCGCATCCTTGACGTGCCGTTCGCCATCGCCGACGCCACGACGCTGACCCAGGCGGGCTACGTCGGCGAGGACGTGGAGAACATCCTGCTGCGTTTGCTGCAGAATGCCGACGGCGACCTGGAGAAGGCCCAGCGCGGCATCGTCTATGTCGACGAGATCGACAAGATCAACCGCACGACCCAGAATGTCTCCATCACGCGCGACGTTTCCGGCGAGGGCGTGCAGCAGGCGCTCCTGAAGATCCTGGAAGGAACGGTGGCGAACATCCCGCCCACCGGTGGCCGCAAGCACCCGCACCAGGAATACATCCGGATGGACACGACGAACATCCTGTTCATCGCGGGTGGGGCATTCAGCGGGTTGCTGGATGTCATTCGCAGCCGCACCGAGCAGCGCACCATGGGATTCGGCGCCGACGTGAAGAGCCGCAAGGAATGGGACGCCGGCGAGATCCTCTCGCGCGTCGAGCACCAGGACCTGCTGAAGTTCGGCATGATCCCGGAGTTCATCGGCCGTTTCCCCATCGTGACGACCCTTGAGAACCTCGGCGAGAAGGAACTGATGCAGATCCTGACCGAGCCGAAGAACGCGCTGGTGAAGCAATACGCCAAGCTGTTCGAGATCGACGGCGTCGAACTGCGCGTCGACGAGCCGGCTCTGCAAGCCATAGCGCGTCAGGCCGTGGACATGGAGACCGGCGCCCGCGGACTGCGCGCCATCATGGAAAAGCTCATGATGGACCTCATGTTCGACCTGCCCTCCATGTCATCGGAGATCAGCCAGGTGCGCATCACCGAATCCGTGGTGAATGGCTTGGAGGAGCCGATCCTCCTGAAGCGCGAGAAGAAGTCCGCCTGACGCTCCCGAATCCGGTCCGGTAAGCTGACCCGGGCGCTGCGAAAGGGCGCCGCGCCGATGAAGCTCTCAGTCGTTTCGGTCCAGCGTCCCGTCACGACTCTCATGGTCTTCGTGGCGCTCGTGCTGCTTGGCGCGATCGCCTACACGCGTCTTCCTCTCCAACTCATCCCCGACATCACCGTTCCCGGCCTCGGCGTGTGGGTCAGTCGCCCCGGCTCCAGTGCGGAGGAGATTGTCGAGGAACTCACCAAGCCCGTCGAAGGCATCATCGCGGAGTTGCCGCGCGTGAAGCACATCCGCTCGCATTCGGGCAACTGGGGCGCATGGATCCAGGCGGAGTTCGAACAAGGGACAGACATCCGCTTCTCGACGCTCGACCTGGAGGAGCGCCTAACCAGCTTCCAGATCGGCCTGTCTGACCGGCGCACGGTCATCAACGTCGTTCCCTTCAGCACGGACAGCTTCAAGAACTACCTGATGGAGGTCTCGCTGGAGGGGGACGACCAGCAACTCCTGCAGGAACTGATGCGGCGCACCGTCGAGCCGGCGCTCAAGAGCATCTCCGGCGTGGCCCAGGTTGAAGTCGGCGGCATGGCCGCCGACAGCGCCGAGGTGGAGATCGATCCCGACCGGTTGTCGGGCTTTGGCCTGGAGTTCGGCCAGGTATTTTCCCGGATCCAAGCGGCCGGCGCTGATGATACGTATCTGGGCTCGCTCAAGGTGCCGGGCGAGACGCATTATGTGCGGCTGGCCAATCGCGTCCACAATGTGGAGGAACTGCGTCGCCTGCCGGTGGATGCGGAGGGCATAGTCACCCTGGAGGATGTGGCGATTGTCCGGGAGGGACTCGCCACTGCCGGGTCGATTTATCGTTCCAATGGCTATCGTGCCATCGGGGCAAACCTCCAGCGCGAGGAGGGCGAGAACCTCATTGCCATTGCCAAGACTGTGCGATCGGTCGTGGACGATCTCAACGATCGCCTTCCACCCGGCACGCGGCTTCGCATCGAGATGGACATCGCGGAGATGGTGGAGGACGCCCTTGGCGAGGTTCAGCAACTCGCGCTGGTCGGTGCCTTCCTGGCGCTGCTCGTGCCGCTGGTCTTCTTCCGGTCCTGGCGCATCTCCCTCATCATTTTCCTCTCCGTCCCGATCTGCATCCTCTCGGTCTTCAACCTGTTCCTCGCTTTCGACATGTCGATCAACATCTTCTCTATCATCGGCCTGGCGTTGGCGGTGGGGATGTTGGTGGACAACTCGATCGTCGTGGTCGAGAATTGCTTCCGCCTCTACTTCAGCCGGCGGCTTGATGCGGTGACGTCGGCCTCGATCGGTGGTGACGAAGTTGGCCGAGCCCTGCTTGCCTCCACGCTGACGAGTTGCGTTCCATTCATCCCCTTCGTCTTCCTTGACAGCGACTTCGCGATGATCATCCGCGAGCCCGCGCTTGCTTTGGTCTTTCCACTGTTGCTCTCGTTGTTGGTTGCGGTCTCCTTGTCGGCCATGTTGACGGGCCTGGCGCTGCGTACGGTTTCGCCGACGGGACGCCACCGCCGCCGGTTGGGCGGAGGTGTTGGTGGCACAAACAGCCGCCTGCGCGAAGGATATCGATTCCTGCTCAAGTCCGCCCTTCGTCACCGCGGCCGCGTTCTGTTGATCATCGCGGTGGTTCTGGCCTTCGTCTTTCTGGAGGCGTGCCGCACCGTCAACGAAGCCGCCACAGACCGCAGCCAGCAGCGCGATTCGTTTCGCTTCTTCCTGATCATGCCGCCGGGTTCGCTGACTTCCGAGACCGCCGACGCGGTTCGACCCGTCGAGGAGCGCCTGCGCGAACATCCCGACATTCGCCGCTTTGGTGCATGGATCAGCGGCGAAACGGCCAACATCAACGTCGAGCTGCACAGGCCGCGGGAACGCCCGACAGGACGCAGTCTCTCCGAAATCCAGGGGACGATCGTCGAGTTCGTCGGGGATGTGCCTGGCGCGGAGGTTTCCCTGCGTCCCCCCAATCGCCCCATGGAGGAAAGCGTCCAGATGGTGGGCGACCGGGGCATGATGACGCTGAAGGCGCTGGAGATTCGCCAGATCGAGGAATACGCGTCCCGCTTGGGGCAGGCAATCGAGGCCCATCCCGCCATTACCCGCGTCGGCATCGTGTCGGAACGAAACCAACCCGTGTACGACGCGGTGATCGATCGCCAGCGTTCCTCGCAGTTTGGCGTCAACAGCCAGTCCCTCGGTCAGTATATAGGCATCACCCGCGCCAGTGGCCAGATCTCCAGCCTCGTCCTGCGCGACGGCGAGAACCGCACCGACGTCGCCATCACGGTGAAGGGATCGCAGGATGACCCGACGCTTGCCTATGTGCGCGACCTGGCGATCTATACACCAACCGGATCGACCGTCCCTCTTGGCGAATTGACCCACATGCGCGCGGGTAATCTGTCCGGCGGACGGAGCCGCACCGATCGCCAAAGCAGCCTTGAACTGGAGTACTTCTGGGTGCCCGGCACCGACCAGGGGCGTTTGCTGGACTTCGTCAACGAGGCCATCAAGCAGGTCCCCAACCCCGCCGGCGTGCAGATCGAATTTGGTGGCACGCAGCGGCAGCTCGAACAGCAGCAGGAAGACTTCCAGTTCGTCCTCATTGCCGCCGTCATTCTCATCTATGTCGTGATGGCTGCCGTGTTCGAATCCTTCTGGATTCCGCTGACCATCGTTATGACCAACCCGCTGATGGTCATAGGCATCGTGCTCGCGCTGGCATTGACTGGCTTGCCGTTTGATGAACTCGCCGCGTTTGGCGTGATCCTGCTCAATGGACTCGCCGTGAACAATGGCATCGTCCTGATGGACACCGTGTTGCGATACCAGCGTGACCGTGGCTTTCGCCGTATCCGCGCTGTGTTTCAAGCAGCGGATCAACGCCTGCGTCCCATCCTCATGACCTTCCTCACGACGACGCTGGGGCTGCTCCCCCTCGCCATTTCCGGCGAGGAAGGCTCCCAATGGCGCCCCGTTGCGGTCACCGTGGTGGGCGGTCTGTCCAGCGCCACACTGCTGACGCTCATTGTCCTGCCGTGCTTCTACATGATCGGCGATGACTTTGTCCGATGGGCCTATCCGAAGGTGGCGCGCGTCATCAACACACTTGGCCTCGGCACCGAGAGCATCGCCAATCGCTTCGCGTTGCTGATCAGCGCGCCGCTGGGAATCTGGTCCCGTGGGTATCGCACCGAGTTGTGGCGCGCTATCACGACGGATCTTCGCTCAATCTGGCGCGGCATCCGATGGATCGTGTGGTTTGGATGGCGGACGCCGGTCCGGCTCATCGTCGAGCTTTGGCGCTTGCCGCGCCGCGTGTTCGGTGACCTGCGGGTGATCATCAGCGCGTTGAACGGCCGCCCCGCGCCAATTCCTGCCCGGGAAGATTCCGGCGAGGCCGTCAGTTCCTTTCCACCCATGATTTCAAGTGGCATCGATGAGGACGCGCCACCCGTTCGCGTCTCCAACTTGCACGTCATTTTCCCGGCAGGTGGAATGAAGTCGCTGCGGCGTTATCTGCCGCACAAGGGAATCCCCCTGGGCCATGTTCCGCCACAGGGTCACGTGGCTCTTGAAGGGATCACACTCGAGATCGAGCGGGGACTCTACGGCCTGCTTGGTCCCAACGGCGCCGGCAAGACAACACTGATGCGATGCCTGACCGGCTTGATGGAACCCACGCGCGGCACGGTGTCGCTTTTTGGCGTGCCGCATCGCATCGGTGGCGAGTCGCTGGCGCCGCTCGTTGGTTATTTGCCACAGGTGCATGGCCACACGGAGTGGATGACATTGGCGCAGTATCTCGATTACTTCGCCACATGGACCGCGCAAACCGTCGTGCGCGCGCAACGCATCGATGGCCCCGAGGGGCCGCTCGCCAAGCGGCTCCAGGCATTGGCGGGATTGTCCGACGCGCGCACACGGCGCATGGCAATCCAGCGCGCCGTCGAGGAAGTGCACCTCGAGCATGTCATGAACGAACGCGTCGGCACATTCTCCGGCGGCATGAAGCAACGCGCCGGGATTGCACGCGTGCTCATCGCGGCGCCGCCGATCGTGTTGGTGGACGAGCCGACCGCGGGACTCGATCCCGTCGAACGCGTCTCCGTGCGCCTGCTTCTTTCACGCCTGGCGCAGACACGCACTGTCATCTTCTCCACGCACCTTGTGGAGGACCTGGAAGAATCGTGCGCCGCAGTCGGCATTCTCCAGCGCGGCCGATTGCTCTTCAGTGGCCCGCCGGCCGAGCTGCGCCGTCGCTGGGAAGGCCAGGTGTGGGAGATTCCCGTGGATGCCGGCGAAGAGGCAGAACGCATTCTCGCCGCAAACGGCCAGACGCGATTGCTCTACCGCTTCGCGCGCATCGGCGAAGAAGGTTGGCGTGTGCTGGCCGACTCAATCCCGCACCCCACCGCACGCCGCGACCGCGTGACGCTGGAGGACGCGCTGCTGGCGACGCTGGGGGACGCGCGGTAGGTTTGGAGTGCGTGCAGCTTGCTGCCTCATCCCACAAGCCTCACCCCGACGTGAACGCCACCTCAAAGCTCCGCCAGAAAATCTGCTCTTCTTCCATCCATGGGAAATGGCCGCAACGTTCCAGCCCCATCACGAGTGGGTCGGGGAGCAGATCGCGGTATTGCTCCGCCACAAAGTTGGGAATCGTGTCGTCCATTCCAAACAGCACCGCCGTCGGACAGGACAAATCGTTGAGTCCGTCACTCCAACCCAACGTTGAATACAACCGCGACATGTCATCCAGGATCGCCTCGCGCACGCGAATCTCCAGGTGTGCCAGGCCGGGCTTCCCCTCGCGATGATGGGGGGAGTAATAGGTCATCATCTCGATGGCGGCGCGCTTGACCAACAACTGCGCGCGGGCTTGCGGGTCGGATTGCTTGTTGGCCTCGGCCAGCAACTCATCCGTGATGGCGACATCGGCGGGTGACAAGCGCCGCCGTATCTCGCGGCGAAACGGACCGCGCCATTTGTCATCAGGACCGACGGGACAAATCAACGCCAACCGCGCGATGCGCTCCGGATGGCGCGCGGCATAGCATGTCGCCAGCAATCCGCCCCACGAATGGCCGACGATGGCGATCTTTTCGCCATCCGCGCCAAGCGATTCCCGCACGCGCTCCACATCATCGACCATCGCGTCGATCGTGAAGGGACCATCGCTGGGCGAGCCGGGGGAGCCGCGTTGGATGAAGCTGACCGCGCGCCAACCCATCATCTGCAACGGGCGGGCGAAGAACTTGAAGAGGTAATCCGTGCCGCCGGGGCCGCCGTGCAACAGTAGCGCGATGGGTTCATTGCCCTCCGCCACCCGCACGCGCACGGAGCCGCCGGGTATGTCGACACTGCGGTTCTCGGAATGCATGGATTGTCAGTCTGTCCTGGCGGAAGTGGAGAGCGTCTGCTCCAGCAGATGGCGCGTGGCCGCGCGGGCTCCGGCGCCGGATTCCAGCACCGGGCCGACACAACTGGGGCAGCCCCCTTCGCAGGGGCAAGCACGCACAATGTCCAGGCATGCCTCCAGCACCGGCCGGTCGTTGGCGAAATGCCGCCGCGCCAGACCGATTCCACCGGGGAAACGGTCGAATACGATGATTGATGGGCGTTGGTCGTGTGGCGAACGAAGTTGCGCCACCACGCCGATGTCGCGCGTGTCGCACATGATCGCAAAAGGGAGCGTATTGCGCAGCAGTCCCGCCAATCCCTGCAGGGCAGGCGCGATGTCGTGGCCCGCGGCCTTCATGCGATTCGTCAGGTCGGGGCGGAATGAGTACCACATCGCCTCGGTCTGGATCTCCAACTGCGGCACCGTCACATCGCCGTAGCCGATGGATTCGTGCGTCTCGAATTTCACCTTCTTGAACTTCGCAACGACGGTGGTGACGGCGATGTCGCCGAACCGGCGCGCCTGCAGCAGCCCGGCCGCGCCATCGGCCGGCAGGTCCTGGTCGACGGAGAGCACCTGGATCGCCGTGCTCGCCTCCGCGTCGGTGTAGTAATCGACATGGCGTTGGCGCACATACGCAGTGCGGCGGTCCCACTCCAGCTTCTCGACGTAATAGGTCACCGCGTTGTGGATGTAGATCGCGTGATCGTGAATCAGGAACGGCGCGGCGTTGTAGTCCACCTCTCCCAGGACCTTGTTGTTGTTCCCGGTGTCGAGCACGATGAAGTTCTGGTTCACGCCCGTGCGCAGGCTGACATTCTCCGCCGGATACGAATCCGCCGAATAATGCCACCGCCCGCCGCTGTAACGCACGACGTGCTCGTCCTCCAGTGCCTGCAGCAGCGGCCGCGGGTTCAGCGCCCCAAGGGTTTCGTCCTCTCCGAATGGGAGCTCAAACGCGCCGCACTTCAGATGCGAGGCCAGGATGGTCAGGTTGTCAGGATTGATGACGGCGCACTCCGGCGAGGTGCCGAAGAAGTATCCCGGATGCGCCATCAGGAATTGGTCCAGTGGCCCATTGCCGCCGACATAGATGGAGAGCGACGTCGTGCCCTTGCGCCCTGCGCGGCCTGCCTGTTGCCACGCGCTGGCGATGTTGCCCGGATAACCCGCCAGGATGGATACGTCCAAACCGCCAATGTCGATCCCCAGCTCCAACGCATTGGTCGACACGACGCCCAACACATGGCCGGACTTGATGCCCTGCTCGATGTTGCGTCGCTCCGTGGGCAAATATCCCGACCGGTAACCGCAGATCCGCTCCGGATCGCGGTGCAGCCGCTTCATCATTCGCTTCAGGTAGGTCGTCATCACCTCGACCTGAGTGCGCGAGGAACCGAACACGATCGTCTGGTGCCCGCCCGCGATGAAGCGCGCGGCGATGCGGCTCGCTTCCAGCCGCACGGACTTGCGCACGTTCAGTTCCTTGTTCACGACCGGCGGATTGTAGAAGACAAAGACGCGCTCGCCCGTCGGCGCGCCGCTGTCGGAAATCTCGGTGAATTCGCGGCCAACGAGTTCCTTCGCCAAACCCGCCGGATTGCCAATCGTTGCGGAGCAGCACAGGAATGTGGGCTTTGCGCCATAGAAGTCGCACAACCGGTGCAGGCGCCGCATCACGTTGGCCAGATGGCTGCCGAATACGCCGCGGTATTGGTGCAGTTCGTCGATCACGACATATCGAAGATTCTCGAACAGGCGGATCCAGTTCGTGTGATGCGGCAGTATCCCGCAATGCAGCATGTCCGGATTGGTGATGACCAGATGCCCGGCATTGCGCAGCGCGCGCCGCGTGGCCGGTGGCGTGTCGCCGTCGTAAGTGTATACCTTGATGTCGCGTCCACAGGCCGACGCCAACCCGTGGACCTCGTGGTATTGGTCGTGGCTCAGCGCCTTTGTGGGGAACAGGTACAGAGCGCGCGCCTCGGGATTCTCCAGCACCGACTGGATGATCGGCACGTTGTAGCACAGCGACTTGCCGCTGGCTGTCGGCGTCACGATCACGACGTCGCGCCCGTGGACAGCGTGGTCGATGGCCTCGGCCTGGTGGGACCATGGCCGCTCGATGCCGCGGGCGACCAACGCCGCGCGCAGCTCCGGCGCCAACGC
>CAZVAQ010000066.1:0-18172 GCA_964625145.1 uncultured Candidatus Sumerlaeota bacterium | reverse complement strand
CGGTTCGAGGTCCTTGCGGAGTGTGTCGCGGGGAATCGGGTTGGAATCTGCGAGTTCGCCTCATCTTCGTAAAAGCTACTCTTTTCTCGGCGTTCCGGGGTATCGGGCCCGCGGGGCGTTGCATTAACGCAACGTTAATGTGCCGAAATGGCCCTTCGATTGCTAGAATATTGCATTGCTGCAACATTCCAAGGGGGGTCCCCGCCATGAAACGCACCCGAACCGCCGGCTTCACGCTTATCGAACTGCTCATTGTGATCGCTGTCATTGCGATACTTGCGGCCATCGCCCTGCCCAACTTCCTGTGCGCCCAGATCAGGTCAAAGGCCTCCCGCACCAAGTCCGACCTGCGGACTCTGAATGTCGCACTTGAGGCTTACAATGTGGACAAGAATGCCTACCCGCCCGATTGGGACGATGTCAGCCCGGGCGAGGCCCGTGACGCACGCAGCGGCGATGGCGCCCGCGCCGCCCATCCCACAACCTACGGTCCCGACGACCTTTTCCACCTCAGCTTCTGCGCCATGGCTCCACTCACCACCCCCGTGGCCTATCTCTCCTCCGTTGCCGCCGATCCGTTCTCCCGCGATGGTTCGGCAATTTCCTATGTATCCTTCGCGCTGCGCGATTCCCCGCAACTCCCCGAACGTGCCTGGCTCGTCGCCGGCATGGGCCCGGACAATCAAGTCGGCCAGTGGCGCACCTTCCAACTCTTCGACAGCCGCACCCCGCCCATCATCTACGACACCACCAACGGCTGCATTTCCCAAGGCGACATTCTACGGACGAACAACGTGGCGTGGTATCCCAAGCACAACGGGCTTAATCAATGAAGTGAATGAAGACGGATCCATGTTCGCGGAAAGGCTGCTTCGGAAGACACGAGGATGAAGGAGGAATCGGCCTTCTTCATCCTTCGGCTTTCACGTCCACCTCATGCCCCTCTTTTTGCAGCGCCGCCACCGCCTTCTCCAAGTCTTCCCCGCGCACCAGCACAAAGTCCGTGTCAAACGTCGAGATCGCGAAGATGCTGATGTGCTCGTTTGCCAATGTTGTCGCCAATCCGGCGAGGATGCCTGTCAGTTCAAACGCCAACGGCCCGTGCACGCGCAACGCGCGGAATCCGCGTTCGCATCGCGCCGCGGGCGGGGCGTGCATCTCGGGGATGACCAGGGAGAGCTCCTGGTCGGTGCGTGTCACGGACACAATGCCTTTGATGCCAAACCAGGCACGATCAACCACTGCGTCCGGCGCCAGGCGGCAAACGGCATAGCGGTGGGGGAGGAGATCGAGGGTGAGAGGCATGGTGGCTGGCTCCACTGCGGACAGGGTGTGTCACGAAGGATCGTGGATGGCCAAGGAAAGATAATGGGGCTCGGCCATGTCAAAGCCGTTGACGCTCCCCGGCGAATCTGGTTGAAAGGACAGTTAAAAACTGCAGGGACGGGTTAAACATGGAGTCGAGAAGTCCACCTTGAATCAGTCTTCAAGTCGTGTCCCGGCTGCTGCATTCAATCCGGTGACATGAATTCCTGCACTGCTTGGATAATCCATGGGCCTGTTGCGGCTGTGGATTCGCACAATCGTGCGGCATCCTGATTCCCGATCACAGACCAATGCCATGGGGAAACTCATGGTCAAGGAGGAGTGTTATGTTGTTCAAGGTATTTGCGACTCATGGGATCCGTCATGACTTGTGTGTGCGCATCACCCTCCGGGGTGCGTTGTTTCTGGCAGCTTGGGCGCTGCTGATGGCAACCATGATGCCGGTGCAATCTTTGGCTCAGGATCCCATCCAGCCCGGTGATTTGTTCATCGGTTTCGAGACTCCTGAGTACGCTCTCGGAGCTCCGCCAGAGCCATGGAACGTTCGGAAGGACGGCAATGGCTCCGCACAAGTCGTCGATGTGGCGGCTTACGAGGGTAGTCAGGCCCTGGCCGTTTATGGCTGGGGGCCTGGTGGCACGTCGAACCGCTGCTGGGCAGAGTACCCGGTGGAAATCACCACGACGGACGGCACCGTCACCATGCAGCTCAAGGTGCGCCCGAGTGTCTACAACCCCGGTAGCTACGACGCCGGATTTGTCACGCTTGGTGGATTCGCGGTCATCAACAACGTCCGCAATTGGGATTATGGTGACACCAGCGTCTACGCCTACCGCAATGATCTGTTCGTCTACTTTGACATGGCCAAGCCCTACGCCACGCCATTTTCGCCGTCTCACTTGGCACTGAGGGTTGGGAACTCCTACACTGCCACTGTCTCTCTTGGCAGTTACGCGCGTGGCGAGTACCATGACTTCACCATCACCTGGAATCAGGACACTGGGAAGGTGGACGTGTCAGTGGTGATGCCCGGTGGCGAAGTGCGCACCGCCACACTCAATTCCAATCATGCTCCGCTGACCAAGATGCACTTCTACGGTCAATCGATGGAGGCCATCTCCGATCCTTGCCGCTTTGACAACTTCGCCCTGATCATTCCCCAGCCTGTGACCTACATAATCACCGCATCCGCAAATCCGGCGGAGGGCGGCTCGGTCAGTGGCGAAGGTGTCTACGACGAAAACGCGGAGGTGATCTTGACGGCGGTCGCCAATGACGGATACACCTTCGTCAACTGGACCGAGTCCGATGTCGAAGTATCCGCCGAAGCCGAATACATCTTCACCGCCATTGCCGATCGCGCCGTCGTGGCGAACTTCGTCCCGACGGTGCCGACGCTCTGGGCGATCTACTGATTTCCGTGACGCCCACAAAAAAACACCGCGGACGACCTGTGTGGCGCCCGCGGTGACTTTCAGGGTCTTTGGATGGTACCGGGAGTGGGATTTGAACCCACGACCCCTAGATCCACAATCTAGTGCGCTAACCAACTGCGCCATCCCGGCACACGGGGGGTAAGGAAGGGTCAAGGGCGGGCTGATGCAAGCGAAAAGCCCGCCCTGCGTGGTTTTTGAACCTTAGATGCGCGCTCCGTAGAACGCCAGCACGTTGACGGCGATGTCTTCGATCTGGCGGCGCTTGAGGCCGGGGTAGATCGGCAGCGAGATCGCGCGCTTGGCGAGGTCTTCGGCAATGGGGAAGGCGCCTTCCTTGTAGCCGAGATATTCGAAGCACGGTTGCAGGTGCATCGGCAGCGGTACTTCGACGGAGTAGCCGATGCCCTTCTCCTTCAGGTATTCGATGAGGCGTTCGCGCTCGGGCACGAGGACGGTGTAGACGGTGTAGACCGAACCGCGGTCCTCGTCGAAGGGAGGAGCGACGACGGGCGAGGCGGCGAACAGGCGGCTGTAGAGTGCGGCGTTCTCGCGGCACTCGGCGTTGTTTTCCTCAAGGTCCTGCAGCTTGTGGTACAGCAGGGCGGCTTGCAGCGAATCGAGCACGCTGTTGTAGCCGACGAATTCGTGGATGTGGGATCCGGGTGCGCGGCCGTGGTCGCGCAGCTTGCGCAGCAGGTGGGCGCGCTCGTCATCATTGGTGGTGATGGCTCCGCCTTCGCCGGCAGCGCCCAGGATGTGGGTGGGGTGGAAGGAGAAAGCTCCGAAGTCGCCGAAGGTGCCGAGCTTGCGGTTGCCAATCTTGGCGCCGGTGGCCTGGCGCACGTCCTCGATGACCGAGACGCTGTAGGTGCGGGCGATGGTGACGATGCGGTCGATTTCGGCGCTGTGGCCGAAGATGTGGGCGGGCACGATGGCGCGGGTGCGCGAGGTGATGGTGGCCAGCGCCTTGTCGGAATCGAGGGTGAACATGTCGGGGCGGACATCGACGAAGACCGGCGTGGCGCCGACGCGGGCGATGGCCTCGGCGGTTGAGGCGTAGCCGAAGGCCGGGCACAGGACCTCGTCGGTGGGGCCGATGCCCAGGGTGCGCAGGGCCATCAGGATGGCGTCGGTGCCGCTGCCGGTGCCGATGCAGTGACGGTTGCCGATGAAGCGGGCGAAAGTCTCCTCAAAACGCTGCAAATGGGGGCCGGCGACGAATTGACCGCTCTCGAAAATTTCCCGTGCCTCGGCCAGGAAATCGTCCAGGATGCCGTCGTTGACGGTGGTGGGGTCAAAGTACGCAATGGGTTGGGTCATGGGGGCACGATTCCTTCGGGCGCCTAACGCCGTTTCAGCGCCGGGTCGCGAAATGTGGGGGAGGGTGTAGGGGGGCGCCGGGTCGCGAGTCAATGGTTTCGCGCCAAACCTTTTGTATCCGGCGTGAAGAATATTGCGCCCTTGCATTGCTGTGGGGCTGGCTGGCACGCGGTTGTCGCGAATCTCGCCCCGGGGGCCGCCTGAACCCATGTCTGGACGCCTTGAATCGCCGCTTGATGCACCGCTGATCTGGCTCGGCAGGCCCGTTCGCGGTTTCCTGTTCGACATGGACGGCACGTTGGCCCACACGCGCGAGGCGCACGGCGATGTGTGGGCGGAGTGGGCCGCGGGCAAGGGGATCGCCATCAGCCGGGAGCAGTACCTGACCGAGATCTACGGCCGGTCGAATTTTGACATTTTGCCCAAGGTGCTCCCGCAATTTGCCGGTGACCGGGACGCGATACGAGCATTGACGGCGGAGAAGGAAGACCTGTTCCGCCGCATGCTCATTGCCGGGCAGGTGCCGGCCGTGGCGGGCGCGGCGGCGTTCATCCGGGCTGGTGCCCGGGCGGGATTTCCCATGGCGGTGGCCAGTGCCGCGCCGCGGGAGAATGTGGATCTGGCGCTGGCCATGCTTGGCGTGCAGGATCTCATCTCTGTTCGGGTCGGTGAAGAGGACGTCGAACGGACCAAACCCGAGCCGGATGCGTATTTATTGGCGGCGGAGCGGCTGGGGCTGCCTGCGGAGGATTGCGTCGTCTTTGAGGATAGTCGGTTTGGGCTGTTGGCGGGGCGGGGGGCCGGGTGCCGGACGGTCGCCATTCTCTCACAGCACACGGCAGAAGAGCTGGGGGACCTTGCGGACTTGGCGGTATTGGACTTCGAGGAGTTGAGGGCCCTTCCGCCCTGGTCGCAAATCCTGTGAAGGGGACGGGGGCAGAAAAGCTTTCGGCGATGCTTTTTTGGGGTTGCGCCAGCGGCCGATGGATGGGGACTGTCGCGTGTCTTGACCAATTGAAAACCGTGCCATCAAGTCGGAGATGATTCTGATGAGTGAACGGCGAAACCAACGCTCTTCCATGACCCGCACACTGCTTCTGGGTGCTGCTGCCGCCTTTTTGGTGGCGATGACGCCCACTTCTGCCGATGCCGGGCGTGGACCTCTGTACGGCCTGACCTATCCCTCGAAGATCGGCGGCAAGCTCATCCGCGGCATCGGCAACGTTGCCTTCTGCTGGGTGGAGATTCCGCTGGAGATCAACGAGGAGATCCAGAACACGGATCCCCTGTCGGGGACATTCGTGGGTCTGGGCGAGGGGATCTTCTACACCGGCAAGCGCGCCGTGCTGGGCGTTGTCGATGTGGTGACCTTCCCGATCGACGTGTACGGCAACAACTACCAGTCGATCCAGCGTTCCGAGTTCCCTTTCATTGACGAAGTATTCTGATCCGCCGCAGGACCCGCTGCACCGTTTGACTTGCTCACCCACGCACAGGAGCCACCCCGTCATGCTTTCGACCTCCCGTTTTGCCCGCTTCACGATGATCCTTGCGGCGTTCGCGATTCTGCTCGCGCTGCCCGCAAGCGCCCCCGCCCAGGCGGATGAGGAGCACTACCGCCAGAACTCGGACCTGAGCCTGATGTTCGAGAAGCTTGGCCGTGGCGCCTCCAACGTCCTGTTGGGCTGGCTGGAACTGCCGAAGAACATCGCCAACGAATGGCGCCGCACGGAGCCCTTCACGGGGACGATTGTCGGTGTCGTGAAGGGAACCGGCTGGGCTGTGGTCCGCACGTTGGCTGGTGCCTATGAAGTGGTCACGTTCCCCTTCCCGGTGCCGCGCAACTACGAGCCGATCATGTACCCAGAGTTCGTCCTGCCCACGATTTGGGGTGAGCGCCTGCCGCTGTATCGCGACGAGTTCCTGCAGGGACAGACGGCCTACGGCACGCCGATCAGCAACTACACGATGACGCCGACCGGTGGTGACCAGTTCCAGACCTACCCGGCGCACAACATGCGGTCTTACTGAGACAGGACCGTTTGGCAGATTGGTGATTCGGCCGCCCGCAGGGGCGGCCGATTTGCTTTTTGGGAGAGGGACGACAGGGACACGAGGGACAGCAGTGACACGAGGGACAGCAGGGAAAGAATCATGCTTTGTGAAGGGGGCAGCTGGCAGCTATGTCCTTGTTGTCCCTGCCGTCCCTGCTGTCCCTCTCAGGATCAGGGCGATCCCTACCAGGCTGAACGCGGCGATGGCGGCGGCTATGACGAAAGGCCAGGGCGGCCCCAGGATTGCCACGCCGGCGCTGCCCATGAGTGGTCCGATGGAGCGGCCGATTTGTTGGGCGGCTTGGTTGAAGCCTTGCATGATGCCTTGATCGGCGGGGGAGACGTTCAGGGAAACCAGCGCGTTGAGGGCGGCCAAAGTCAGCCCCACTCCCAAGCCGAGAATCGCCGTGGCCACCCAGTACATCAACGGTGCTGGCACCATCGCCATCAGGATGAACCCGATGGCCGTGCCGATCATGCCGATGCCGGCCACGTTGGCTTCTCCCAATCGCGGGGCCAGTTGGCGGATCAGGCCGCCCTGCGAAATGGCCGCGCACAACCCGAGAATCATCCACGCATAGCCGACCGAGCGCTCGTCAAAGTCGAACAGCTTGGCCGTGATCAATTGGAACGCGGTGTTGAACTGGGTGTAGCTGATGGTAAAAATCAGAACCGTAGCCAAAATAAGGGGCAGCACGGGGCTGGCGGTCAGGCGGTGCCACGATTGGGATTGGAAGAGGGGGACCGCCAAGCGGCTTCCCGTGCGCGGCGGGGCCGTCTCCGGCAGCAAAGCGATGGCCAGCAGCAGCGCGAAGCCCTGCAGGCCGGCATTCAGCCACCCAATGGAGGCCAGGCCGAACTCGGCGGCGAAGATTGCCCCGAACACCGGCCCGATGATGAAAGCCAGACTGGCCGTCATCCCCAGAAGTCCCATGGCGCTGGAGCGCTTTTCCGCAGGGGTGATGTCCGCCACGACGGCGAAGGCGACGGCGGCCTGTGCGGAGAGAGCGCTGTCGATGACGCGGCTGGTGACCAGCATCTCGAATGAAGTGGACAGGGCCCACAGGATCGAGCCGCCGACCATCCCGATACTGCCCAAGATGAAGATTGGCCGCCGACCCCACGCATCGGACAGCGAAGCCCACAGCGGGCCCATGAAAGCCCGAGGCGCAGCGAACCAAAACCACAGCCAACCCACTTGAGCTGCGGTGGCCTGAAGGCTTTCTCCAAAGGGGTTGAGGGTGGGAAACTGCGTGCCGGTCGACAATAATAAGGCGAACAGCATCAGGCATAGGAGCGGGAAAGTTTTGCGGGGGGCGTTTGTCATTTGGGCCAGCGTCGGGAATGATGGTTTGGAGTGAGGGGCCCGGCGGGGCGGATTGCAAGCCGGGGATTCGGGTTTGGAGGTGGAGATAGGCGAAAGATATAAAGGCTATAGTATATCGGATATGGTAATTATGATAGCCGCCCAAGGGTGATTGGGCGGAGGGAAAATAGGACCATCTAAGTCCATTGGCCGCAAGGTTTTCGGGCCTTGGCAAATCGCGAGAGAATCGCCTTGACGATGGGGGCATCCACGGCCGACGAATCTCGCGCCACGACGTGTTCCGTGGAGTTCTAATCTGCACTCTGTGAAAAGTTTCACAGAATTCGCTTTCCCACTTGGCGCCCACCGACCGCCTGGGGCTGATTCCTCCCCGCCAATCGTCGGAAGAAGGACTTTCTAGCTTCCCGCTCAACCGGGGCGGGGAGTATGACCGCAACGAAGGGTCTCGGATGAAATCACCTGTGACTTCGATTCTTGAGCGCTGGCGCTGGCGCCTTCTGCTGCTCGGGCTTGTGTGTGTGGCGACTGTGGGGTTCAAGGCGCTGGAGCTGACGAACAACCGCGGCTATCAGCCCACGCAGCCCATCGCGTACAGTCACGCCCTCCATGCGGGCCAACTCGGCATCGATTGCCTCTATTGCCACGGCAACGCCGAAGTCTCCAAGCATGCCACGATCCCGTCGGTGGATAGCTGCATGGGTTGTCACAAGACCGTGCGCACCGACCGTCCGGAGATCCAGAAGCTGACAGCTTATTACGAGAGCGGCGAGCCTGTGCCGTGGGTGCGCATTCACAGCCTGCCGGATCACGCCTACTTCAATCATGCGCAGCACGTGGGCGCCGGCGTGGCTTGCCAGACCTGCCACGGCGAGATCCAGACCATGGAAGTCGTCCAGCAATGGGTCGACATGAGCATGGGATGGTGCATGAGCTGCCATCGCAACGACGATTACCTGCGCACGCCCGAGGCACTGGCCAAGCAGAGCGAGCTGCAGATCAATGCGCACAGCTACTTCTGGCAGGAGAACGGCCAGTTGCCGACGGTTGACGAGCAGTCGCTGGCTTCGCGCTACCGTGCCGAGGGCCAAGAGCTGTGGAGCGGCGCCGATCTGGATGCGCTGTACAACGAGTTTGCGGAGACGGACGCCATGAGTGCCGCCCGCGAAGTGGGGCGGCTCGTCGAGGAGACGGTGGGCTACAACAACCTGGCGCGTCAGACCGGATCAGGCGTCATTGATCACGTGAAGATGTTCCAGAATGCTTCGGTGAATTGCAACACCTGCCACAACTGATCGCGGACGGCGAAATGGCGGATCGGAACAGAAACCAGGAGTCCCGAATGGGAGAAAACGGCCACCGGCCCATCATCTGGTCCACGCTGGATGAATACGAGCTTTCCCCCGATGTCCTTGCGCGGCAAGGCAAGGGGGACTTCAACACCAAGCCAGCGGGCTTCATCGAGGAGACCGCGGACGCATTGGGCATTCGCGAACTGGGCGAATCCCCCGTGCAGCGCCGCACGTTCCTGAAGATGGGCGGTTTCGCCGCGGTGCTGGCGGGGCTGACCGGATGTCAGAAGCCCCTTGAGAAGATCATCCCTTACGTGGACGCGCCGGAGGAGGTCATCCCCGGGCTGCCGACGTATTATGCATCCACCTGCCGCGGTTGCGAGGCGGGCTGCGCCACCATCGTCAAGACACGCCTGAGCCGGCCGATCAAGCTGGACGGCAATGCCAAGAGCCCCGTCAACCAAGGGGCGATGTGCTCGCGTGGTCAGGCATCGTTGCTGGAGCTGTATGATCCGGACCGCTATCGCAGGCCGGCGGATCGCCGCTCGAATGCCACGCCGGAATGGTCCGCGCTTGATCGCGAGATCGCGCAGGCGCTGAAGTCCGCCGGCAATCGCGCGGCCATCGTCACCGGAACGATTCACGGTCCGGCGCGCGTGGCGCTGCTCAACGAATTCAAGCGCGCCTTCCCCGGCGTGCAGCACGTGACCTACGACGATCTCGCCGATGACGAGCGCGTGGAGTCGCAGCAGGTTTGCTATGGCGAGGCGATTCTGCCGCGCGTGCACTTCGACAAGTCCGAATGCACCGTGCTGCTCGGCGCCGATCCGATCAGCGAAGGCGCCTCCCCGGTGGAGTTCAACCGTGGCATCGCCGCACAGCGCAAGTTGCGCGCGGTGGGCCCCGGCAAGAAGGAAGGCCAGAAGGCCTACTCGATGGGCAAGCTCATCGCGTTTGAGCCGATGTTCTCCCTGACGGGCATGAACGCCGACGAACATTACGCCGTGCGGCCGGACGATTTGTTCAGTGTGGCGTGCGCGCTGGCGGAAGCGATTCGCCAGGCGGGTGCCTCGTCGACGGGCGATGTCGTGATCCCGCCGGTGAACATCGCTGATGTTGAGTCGACTGCGGGTCTGAAGTCCGGAACGATCGCGGCCGTCGCGGCGAATCTTGCCGCACACAAGGGGAAGAGCCTTGTGTATGCCGGTGGCACCATGGCGCAGACCGAGCAGGCTCTGGCGCTGCAGGTCGTCGTGAACCAGATCAACTCGATGCTGGGGAACGAGGGCATGACGGTCACGGCCCAGGCGCCGAGCAACCAGCGTCAGGGCAGCCGGAAGGCGATGCTCGAGCTGGTCGAGCGCATGAAGGCCGGCGAGATCGATGTGCTATTGATCGATGGCTGCAACCCGGCGTACTCACTGCCGCCCTCGGCGGGTTTCGCCGACGCGTTGAAGCGCGTGGGGCTCAAGGTCACCTTTGGCCTTCTCCCCAGCGAGACGAATGCGCTGTGCGATGTGGTCATGCCGGGGCTTCACTTCCTGGAGAACTGGGGCGACGCGGAGCCTTATGCGGGCACGCTGAGCATCCAGCAGCCGACGATCCAGCCGCTGTGGAACAATCGCTCGTTCGAGGCGACGCTGATCGCGCTCGCTCGCGAAGCGGGTTCGAAGTCGTTTGACGTGACCGAGACGCCCGAGGGCGCCGAGGAACCAATCACCCGCGCGATGACGTGGCACGAATATGTGCGCGACACGTGGGAGCGCGAGATCTATCCGAAGGCCGGGGCAACCACCGCCTTCCGCGAGTTCTGGTTCGAGACGCTGCGCACGGGCACTCTGGAGATTGCATCACGTGCGAATGGCCCGCGCGGCCCGCGCACGCTGCGCCGCGCCACCATTCAAGCGGCGTTGAATGCAGCACCAAGCGTGCAGCGTCCCAGCGGGACGGTGTTGGCAAGCTATGTGAATGCGAACACCTTCGACGGACGCCATGCGAACAACGCGTGGTTGTTCGAACTGCCCGATCCGGTGGCCAAGGTTTCCTGGGACAACTTCGCGGCGGTCGCGCCGAAGTTCGCCCGCGAGAATGGCCTGCGCGATGGCGACATGATCAAGCTGACGTCCGGCGGCAGCAGCGTCCAGGCGCCCGTGCGGATCCACCCCGGCATGCATCCAAATGCCATCGGCGTGGCCGTGGGCTGGGGTCGTTCGGTGTCCGGCGAAGTCGGCGAAGGGGTCGGCTTCAACGCCTATCAATTGGCGTCAGTGAACGATGGTGCGGTATTCCGCAGTGGTGCCGCGGTCCAGTGGGAGAAGACGGGCCAGCGCATCCGCCTGGCGGACATGCAGGGCAACAACTACATGCTGACGTACAAGACCGAGAACCCGGATGGGCCGCTCACGTCCGAACGTCAGATCGTCATGGCGACGGCGCTGTCGACCTTGAACGAGGACAACAAGAACCCGCAGCCTTATTACCACGTTCCCTACCGCAAGGTCGGAGACGGCAAGGCTCAGTGGGACCTGTGGGAGTCGGACCTGACGAAGCGCGAACCCGCGATGAAGCCGTTCCGGCACAAGTGGGTGATGACGATCGACCTGAACTCCTGCACGGGCTGCAACGCGTGCGTCACGGCGTGCCAGGCGCAGAACAACATCCCGGTCGTCGGCAAGCGCGAGGTGCTGCGCGGACGCGAGATGCACTGGATCCGCATCGACCGCTACTACAAGGGCGAGCCGGACAACCCGGAAGTCGTCAAGCAGCCCATGCTTTGCCAGCACTGCGACAACGCCTCCTGCGAGACGGTGTGTCCGGTGCTTGCGACGGTGCACAGCGACGAGGGCCTCAACCAGCAGGTGTACAACCGCTGCGTGGGAACGCGCTACTGCGCGAACAATTGCCCGTACAAGGTGCGGCGCTTCAACTTCTACGAATTCTCCGAGTTCCGCCAGAGCCCGCACGTGCCGAAGAACCAAAGGGTCAAGGACACGCCGCTGGTGTTGGCGTTGAACCCCGATGTCTCGGTGCGCTCGAAGGGTATCATGGAGAAGTGCACCTTCTGCCAGGAGCGCATCCGCGACGCCAAGTTCGAGGCGAAGAAGCTGGGACGCAACATTCCCAATGGCGAGTTGAAGACTGCGTGCCAGCAGACATGCCCGGCCCAGGCCATCAACTTCGGCGACGCCTTCAACAAGGAACACGACGTCAACGAGGTCCGCGCGGAGAACTTCCAGAAGCGAGGCTACGGAGTGTTGGAGGAGCTCAACGTCGCCCCCAACATCATGTACCTGGCCCAGGTGTGGAACCGCGAGGAGAAGGAGTGGGACCACAGCTACACCAAGGCGTCCTCGCACGGGCATCATGAGGACGGTCATGGTGAGCCCCACAGTGACTCAGAAGACCATCATGCCGCCGCCCCGCATGCGGGCACAGAGCTGGCCGAAGGAGTTGCCCGGTGAGCCTGACGACGGAATCACAACACGCCGGTTCGCCCTCCGGGCACGGTCACGACGATTCGCAGCACAAGTTTGACAGCGGTGACATGTACGGGCACACGGGACACGGCGGGATGACTCCCGACGGGACCGAACCGCTCGTCGACCCGCGCATCTCGATGCGTGACGTGACCGATGACGTGTGCGCGCCGATGTTCAAGTGGCCGCCGCTGACGTGGCATGTCGCGTTTGGCATCGCGCAACTTGCGGCCGTGCTCGGCTTGTTCTGCGTTGTCACCCAATTGCGCCGCGGCATGGGCGTGTCGGGCATCAACAACCCGATTGGCTGGGGGGTCTACATCACCAACTTCGTGTTCTGGATCGGCATCGGCCACGCGGGCACGCTGATCTCGGCGATCCTCTTCCTCTTCCGGCAGAAGTGGCGCACGGCCATCAACCGCTCGGCAGAGGCCATGACCATCTTCGCCGTGATGGTCGCGGGCATGTTCCCGCTGCTGCACACGGGCCGCCCGTGGAAGGCCTACTGGCTCATTCCCTACATCAACGACCGCCTGCTGTGGGTGAACTTCCGCTCGCCGCTGGTATGGGACGTGTTCGCGGTGACGACCTACGCGACGATCTCCATCGTGTTCTGGTATGTGGGCCTGATCCCCGACCTGGCGACGGCCCGCGATCGGGCGCGCAACAAGATCCAGAAGTTCTTCTACGGCGCGCTGGCTGCGAACTGGACGGGCTCCTGCCGCGACTGGGCGCACTACGAGCGCGCCTATGCGCAGTTCGCCTGGATTGCCACGCCGCTGGTGCTTTCGGTGCACTCGGTCGTGTCCTTCGACTTCGCCACGTCGCTGATCCCCGGCTGGCACACGACGATCTTCCCGCCGTACTTCGTCGCCGGCGCCATCTTCTCCGGTTTCGGCATGGTGATCACGCTGCTGGTGGTGATGCGGTGGGCGCTGAAGCTTGAGCACCTGATCACGGTCAACCATCTCGAGCTCTGCAACAAGATCATCCTGGCCACGTCGATGCTGGTGTTGTACGCGTACCTTTCCGAGTTCTTCGTGGCCTGGTACTCCGAGGCCCAGTACGAGCGCGCGCAGTTCGCCTACCGCCTGACCGGCGACCACTGGTGGGCCACGTGGACGATGCTGATCTGCAACGGCGTCATCCCACAGCTCTACTGGTTCCGCTACTTCCGCCGCCACCTTGTCATCATGTGGATCATCTCGATCTTCGTGAACATCGGCATGTGGTTCGAGCGCTTCAACATCTTCGTGCAGTCGCTGGAGCATGACTTCCTGCCCGCGAGCTGGCACTACTTTGTACCGTCGATCTATGACGCCGGCATGATCACCATGTCGTTCGGCGTCTTCTTCACGCTGTTCCTGCTCTTCACCCGCGTGCTGCCGACGATGGCGATCGCGGAGGTGAAGTCGGTGCTGCACAACCACAGCTCGCGCTCGACGCGCCGGCGCGTGGAGATCATCGCCTGGCCGTCGCGCAAGGCTGATGCGAGCCGCCAGATTGCATCCACGGAGGCCAGTCACTGACCATGGCGATCGTTCACCGCCCCTCCATCATCGGTTTCTTCGAGGAACCCGACGACCTGATGGCGGCCTGTGCGCAGGCCCGGCATGAGGGCTTCAAGAACATCGACGCCTACTCACCGTATCCCATGCACGGGATCGAGGAGGCGATCGGGATCAAGCGCTCCTGGATTCCGCGCGCGGCGCTGGCGGCGCTGATCATCGGCGCCACCCTTGGCTTTGCGCTGCAGACCTGGACGCACTCGTTCGCGTGGCCCATCAATGTCGGCGGCCGTCCGTTCTTCGCATGGCCCGCCTACATCGTCATCACGTTCGAGAGTGGCGTGCTCATCTGCGGTTTGACGACACTGCTGTCGCTGTTCGCCGCGTGCCGCCTGTTCCCCAATCCGTTCACGAAGCCCCTCGACGAGGACCTGACCAACGACCGGTTTGCGCTGCTGATCCCGGCCAAGACGGACAAGATGAAGGATTCGGCGACCGAGCTGCTCATTCGCATGGGCGCCGATGAAATCCGGACCCTGGAGAAGTGACCATAGTGACCCGACTTTCTTCGACCCTGCTAGCGTCGTGCGCCCTGCTTTGCGGCCTGGTGCTGTCGGGCTGCGATGGCAAGCGCGAGACGCGCGAAATCCTGCTCATGCCGGACATGCACTTCTCGCCCGCGGTGAAGGCACAGGAGCCCGACCCCGTCAACGAGGGCGGGAAGATGCGCACGCCGCCGGAGGGCACGATCCCCGTTGGCTTCCATCCGTACACGATCACCAACGAGGAAGCCGACACGCTGGCGATGCAGAACGAGAACCCTCTGCCGCTGAGCATTGAGACTCTTCGTACCGGGCGGAAGTACTTCAACATCTACTGCACGCCGTGTCACGGCGCCACCGGCATGGGTGACGGCACCGTGGTGCGCGCGCTCGCCGGCCTGCCGCAGCCGCCGTCATTGTACTCCGACAAGATCATTGATGAGTGGACCGACGGACGCATCTTCCATGTGATCACGGTCGGACAGGGTAACATGCCCGCGTACAACACGCGACTGACGCCGGAGAAGCGTTGGGCCGTGGTGCACTATGTGCGGGCGCTGGGCCGTGCGGCCAATCCGACGGAGGAAGACCTTCGACTGTTGCAGGAGCTGGAGGGGGAGCTGACCCCGCGTGAGCGTGCGCGTCGCGACGCCCGCGAGACGGCTGGCCAATCCACCCACTGACCGATCAGACCGATTCCACGCCCGGAGCGCGATGCCCCGATTATGTCACTGCATGGACCCCAGATAACCCACGTGGACGACCCCGGCACGGTCCCGTTGCCCGGCGGTCTGCGCATTGCGGCCTTTGCCGCCGTCGCCGTCGGCGCATTGCTCTGGCTGGCGAGCTTCATGGGCGTCAGCGACCCGGTCGCGGCCGCGCGCCCCTGGCAGGCCCTGTTGATGGCCTACATGTTCTTCCTGATGCTCGGCCTTGGCGGCATGGTCTTTACCACCATCCAATACGTGTCCAGCGCGCGCTGGTCGATCGTGGTTCGCCGCTTTGCGGAGGGGATGGGGATCTATGTCGGGATCTCCGCGGTCCTGTTCTTCGCACTGGCCATTGGTGGATGGGATTCCCTTTGGGCGCTGGATTCGGCCGTCCGCGAGCAAGTCGGCAAGGGCGGTATCTACTATGGCGATCCGCTCAAGGCCGCTTACATGAGCCAGACCGGCGTGATCGTCAAGGGCGTGATCTTCTACGGCCTTTGGCTTGGTCTGACGCACGTCATCCGCCAGAACTCCCTGAAGTCGGACAAGACGCGTGACGAGGCGGCCAAGCTGCGAAACGTGCGCCTGTCGATCGTCTTCCTCACCGTTTTCGCCTACACGTTCAGCCTTCACTGCGTGGACATGCTGATGGCCTTGGAGGGCCGTTGGTTCTCGACCATCTTCGGCGTGTACTGCTTCGCGGGCCTGTTCCTGTCCGCGATGGCAGTGATCACGTTGATCACGCATGCGATGCGCCGCCGTCCGGCGATCGCGGAAATCGTCCAGTCGCGTCACATGTACGACCTTGGGACCTGGATGATGGCGTTCTCATGCTTCATGTGCTACATCCTCTTCTCGCAGTACATGCTGCTCTGGTACGCGAACCTGCCGGAGACGAACTTCTTCATCATCGAGCGCAACAACAACGGGTGGGAGAACATCTTCCTTGCAATCCCGTTCCTGAAGTGGATTGTACCGTTTGCGGTGCTGATGCCGCAGGGGTTCCGCGGCAACCGCCCGGTGCAGATTTTCGTCTGCATCGCGATCCTGGTCGGGCAGCTGCTCGACCTGTACTGGATCATCTACCCGGTTTACTCCGCGACGCCGGTGGTTCCGGGGATTGCGGAGATTGGCGCATTCGTGGCGCTGCTGGGTTTGTTCCTCGTCAGTCTTGACCGCGCTTACAGCCGCAACTCCGTCATGCCGATGGGCGATCCCCACCTGCTGATGTGCGTGAAAGGAAGCTACGTCTGATGTCTTCTCATTCTCACGGCCCCCGTGACCGCACCAGCGTCTGGATGTACGTGCCGGTGGCCGTTGGCGCCGTTGCGATTGTGGGTGCGGTGTTCGCATCGGGTTTCCTGCAGGGTGGCCTGGCGGGGAAGTACACGCCGGTCAAGGCCGTCGCGACTGCACCTGCGGGGCCATCGGTGAATGTTCAGGCCCTTGCGGAGCCGACGCCGGACCTGGTCCGCGCCGGGCGGCAGCTCTTTGCCGTCAACTGTGCGTCCTGTCACGGCGAGGAAGGCTTTGGCGATGGCACCCAGGGACGTGGCTTGAATCCGCCAGTCCGCAACTTTCACCAGATGGCCGGGTGGAAGAACGGCCCGACCATTGGCGGCATGTGGACGACGCTCGAGAACGGCATTCCCGGTGGATCCATGGCGGCGTATCGCGTGATGCCGCCGGAAGACCGCATCGCCATCATCCACTTCATCCGGCAAACCTTTCTGCCAGAGCCTCCGGAGACGACGCCGGACGACATCGCAATGCTGCCGGCAGGCGGAGCGGCGGCGTCGCAGAATCCCGACGACGTGTTGGTGCTGGACATCCGGGAAAACTCCTTGCCGATCAACTTCGCCATGGCACGGTTGGCGCAAGAGGCAGCCAACAAGGGCCCAAACCGATGAATCTTCTCCGCTTTCCAGGGCACTCGCAAATGTTCCAGCATCTCATTCGAATGACGATCTGCTCGATCGCATTTCTGGCATTCTTTGCTGCGTCCCCGGCACAGGCCCAGGAAGAAGCCGATGGGTTTGACTTCTCGCGTGCCATGGCCATGGCCGAGCAGTTCGAGAGCATTCCGAACACGCCGCCGCCCATCACGAACTGGATGACGAAGCCGGTCACCAACGTCGCGCACAAGGTGCGCTTCAACTCGATTTGGATCACGACGTTCGTGCTTCCGTTCCTCATCCTGCCCAATGTGCTGCTCTTCTATTCGATCATGAAGTTCCGCGAGGACGGCGTGCGCAAGCCGGCGACTTTCCACGAGAACATCGAGTTGGAGATGCTGTGGACGATCATACCGGTCATGGCATTGGTGGTCATCGCCGTCCCGTCGTACAACCTGATGCGGTACATGGAGAACCCACCCGCGGCGGACGAGCGCGTCGAGGTCATCGGCCACCAGTTCTTCTGGGAGTATCGCTTCCCCGAGTACGGGATCGTCTACTCGGACGAGCCGCTGGTCATTCCCGTCAACAGCAACGTGGTGCTCGATCTGATGAGCTCCGGCGTGAACCACGCCTGGTGGGTGCCGGCGTTTGGCCTGAAGATGGACACGATCCAGGGGCGCGTGAACACGATCTGGTTCAACGCGGAAGAGACGGGTTGGTACAAGGGCCAGTGCGCGGAGCTGTGCGGTGCCCTTCACTCGCGCATGCTCATCGATGTCTTCGTGGTCACGCAGGAAGAGTTTGATGCCTGGGTGAACCGCAAGATCGCCGAGATGGAAGCCGATGGCGGGGAGACGCCCGCCGGAGAAGAAGCCGCCGCCCCCCAAGCCACCGAATCCTGACCATAGCATCCCGAAGGAAACCTGCCTCATGAGCATCATGCTCGACCCCGAATCCAAGCCCAAGACTACGGTGGCGCGTCAGCTGCCGAAGTTTCCGGAGACCCCGCAGAAGCCGGTCAAGCAACCGCCGGGCATTCTGGCGATCCTGAGCTCCACGGACCACAAGGTCCTTGGAATGCTTTATCTGGGACTGGCCCTGTTCATGGGCGTAGTCGGTGGATCGTTTGCGGGGATCATCCGCGCGCAACTTGCCGGGCCGAACCTGAACCTGGTCACGCCCGAATTCTTCAACATGTCGCTGACCATGCACGGCAGCATCATGATCTTCTTCGTGATCATCCCGGCGCTGGCGGGATTCGGCAACTATCTGGTGCCGATCATGAT
>CAZVAQ010000065.1:0-18364 GCA_964625145.1 uncultured Candidatus Sumerlaeota bacterium | reverse complement strand
CAGTCGTGCAGTACCCACGCGTTAAAGTTGCAGTCGGAGAACGTCACCGTGCCCTTGCCGTCGATGACGCCGATGCGGTTGGTCGGTCCCCAGAACGCGCTGTTGAGAAAGCGCACGTGGCCTGTGTGTTCCGCTGACACGCGCACCATCGTGGGTTCCTCGCCCATGAAGGAAACAAACTCCCCATTGGTGATCAGTAATCCGTACGGCGCGCTCTGGTCCACCTGCACCGCCGTGTGGCAACGGTCCGCGCCAATGCCGAGGAAGTTGCCGTTTGCACTGCCGGAACCGAGGTCGACGAAGTGATAGCCGATCTTGTATCCGAACGCGAACGTGTTGTGGACGTAGTGCCAATCGGTGCGGCCAAAGACAAATGCGCGGCCGTTCTCCTCCTGCCACTTGTACAGATCAGTGCCCAGCGACCACCATGGGTTCCAATGCACATTCTCGATGCGGCCGATGTCGTAGATCGTGTCGACAAAGACGCCGATGTGCAGCGGTTGGCCGTGCACGTTGCGGATCAGGGCGCGTTGGTTCCTGCTCGCGTCGATGCCGTTGTAGGGATTGAGCAGCTCCACGTCGATCAGCGCCGGGTTGTTCTCGCGCATGACGACGGTGAACGGATACGGCGTCGGCGGGGCGGTCTGCGGGTCCTGGCCGGGATAGTAGATGCACACGCCCTGCAGCGTGCTGTTGTTGTTGAGCTGGATGAAGGCCGGGCCGTCCTCGCTCCCTGCGCCGGCGCGCACGTGAAAGGCCGTGCCATACTTGGGCAACTGGTCTGTGTTGTCGCGGACGCCCGCGTGGGCGGGGGCGTAGTGGTAGACGCCGCGCAGCGTCACCTCGCGCGGAACATTCAGCGAACCTTCGAAGAGATAGTTCCCCGTCGGTGCCCACACGACGCCGCCACCTGCCTCCCACGCGGTGTCGAGGGCGCGCTGGAATGCGGCGGTGTTGTCGGTCTCCCCATCACCGACGGCGCCAAAACCCGTCACGTCCCACATGGCGCCGAGGGGCGAATCGGTGGGCTCCTGCGCCGGGATCAGCGCGGGCAATAATGCGAACAGGAATGCCGCGGGATGCAGCCGTTGTGCGTGCATGGTATGATCCTCCGGACTCGTGATATCTTCAGTGTCCGGGAGGAATGCAGCATGCCGCGAGGTGCGGCGTCAGGCAGTTTGTTCTGCCGACTTGGGCGGCGGAGCGCAATCCGCCAGCAAGGCGTCGCGGATGGCCTGTTCGTCGGACACATGCGCCAGGACAGTCACCTGGTCCCATCCCTGCAGGTGGGTGCCCCCCTTGGGCACGACGACTTCCTCGCCGCGCGTGATGAGGGTGATGACCGAACCGGCGGGGAGCTTCAGCTCGCTGATGCGCGGCCCCTGCCTTCCCTGCGGACCGGGGATGTCCACGACGATCAGGTCCATGTCGCTCTTGGCCATCGTGATGAGCTCGAGGTTGTACAAGGGTCTCGGCTTCGACCACGTGGCCAGGTTGAGCCGTGTGGCCAGGGGGCCGAGTGTCGAGCCTTGCACGGCCACGGAGAGAATGACGACGAAGAAGACGAGGTTGAAAATCTCCTGCCCGACTGCCATTCCCGCCGCCAACGGATAGGTGGCCAGGACAATCGGAACCGCGCCGCGCAATCCCGCCCACGACATGAAGATCTTGTAGCGTGTGCTCTGCTTCATCCCGATCGTGCCCAGCCAGACAGCCAACGGGCGCGCGAGGAGCGTCAGCACCAGGAACAGGATCACGCCCTTCAGCCAGATGCCGCCCCATTGGCTGGGATTCACCAGTAGGCCCATCATGATGAACATGCTGATGTCGGCAATGGTGGACAGGGCGGACAGGAAGTTCGACACGCCCTGCTTGTGGACGAACGGGCGGTTGCCCATCACGAAGCCGGCAACGAAGACCGCCAGCATTTCGCTGCTCTTCACCAATCCCGCCAAGCCGTACACCAGCAGCACGACCGCCAGCGACAGCACGTAGTAATGTCCGCGGTCCTGCGGTCGGAATCGGTTGAAGAACCATACGGCCAACGATCCCAGGAACCATCCCATGAACACGCCCGTGACAAACTTCCAGATGAAGAGGAGCAGGACGATGTACCACTTGGTCTCGCCAGCGGTCAGTGCCTGCACCGCCGCCAGCGTCAACAGGATCGCCATGGGGTCGTTCGCGGCGCTCTCGATCTCCAGCGTTGAGGACAGCCTTGGCGGGATCGATTGCCGCCGCAGGATCGAGAACGTCGCCGCCGCATCGGTGGAGGAGATGATAACCGACACAAGCAGCGACATCTCGAAGGACCATCCCAGCACCGCCCACAGGATGACGAACGCAATAAACGCGGTCAGGACCACGCCCCACGTCGCCATTCCGCCCGCCGGCAAAGCCACTGACTTGAATGTCTCGCGCCGGGTCGTGAAGCCTCCGTAGAACAGGATGAACACCAGGGCCATGTTGGCCATGTCGTTCGTCAGCTTCACATCGTCAAAATAGAGGACCCCCAGGACATCACTGCCAAAAAGGATTCCGGCTCCAAGGGCGATCAGGATGACAGGCACACTCCAACGGTCCAAGGTGGCCGATACCATCACGACCACCATCAGGATCACTGGTGCGAGCACATAAATCTCTGTCATGAACCGGTCCCTGCTCCTTGTGCCCTGCGACTGCCGGGTTGGAAAGATCCCATTGGGCCGCAACTCCACGGCGAATTGACGCGCTTTCGGCCGCTGCCACGCTTCTTCACGGCGGAGGACATCGGGTCACCAGAAAACCAACAGCCCGCGCGGATTTTACGAATCACCCCGCCACCCACCCACTGTGCATGGCAGGTCCCGGGGGTTGGGCGGCGATGATGGCCGCTTCCTGGTCGAGCATCCACTCCCAGCGTTGCTCCACACCGAGGGCCTCGGGGAGCTCGCGCGCCAGCTTCACGAAGACGCGGTAGTGTCCCGCCTCGCTCTTGTAAAGTCCGTCGTAGAGCCGGTGCAGTTCCCGGTCGGTTTCCTTCGTTGCCTGGCCCAGGAGCCAGAACCGCTCGCAGGAGCGCGCCTCGATCAGGGCGCTGATGAGCAACCGGTCGATCAGTTCGTGAAGCCCCTTGCCCGTGCGCACCAATCCCCGCAGCGCGCCTGCGTAGGAGTTGCGATGACTCTTGGTCAGGCGCCCGCCCCGCCGTGCCAACAGGCGCGTCACCGTATTCAGATGACTGGCCTCGTCGATGGCGATGCTCGTCATGGCCTGCACCCAACCTTCCGGCGGATTGGGTTCGGGCCATCGCAGGAGCAGCTCCAACGCGTTGGACGCGGCCTTCTTCTCCAGATGGGCGTGATCGTTGAGCAGGACCAGCGGGCTGGCCAGGGCCGTCCCCGCCCAGAATGCGGGCGTGTCGGCCTTCAGAGGCAGATCCTCTGTGGGGGGCATGAAGCGACTCCGATGCGCGGGAGGTGGGGATTGGTCAGCGGCGTTCGGGGATGCCGACCAGACGGAAAAGACTCAAGCCATGGGGGTGGTCCGCAACGACAAGGTGCCCGGTGGTCAGGACCGCCGCATCCACGGCCGACCCGCGGGGTCGATATCCCGCCATCTCGCGAAACACTTTCGCGTCCTCGTCCCAACTCCACTGGCGAACACCTGATTCCCCTTCGCAGATCAGGAACGACTCCTCCTGCGACAGAAGCATGACGCGCTTGACGTCGCGGTGTTCCTGCTGCGGATTGATCAGGCCGATCTGTTGGTGCAGCAGCCACAGATTTCCCGAGCCATTGTCCGGTGCCCGGCGCGCCACAAAGGTGGCGGCGTTGCGGTCGGTGAAAAGCAGGAAGCGCTCGTCGACCTGCAGCGAATCGCAAAACGATGCCACGGGGTAGGACTCCACCAGATGCGGCCGCATGGGGTCTTCGATGTCCAGGACTGCCACGCGACCCCCGATGGAGTCGGCGACGTACAGCCGGTCGGCCAGCGGGTCCACCGCCAGCCGGCGGGCGAACTCGACAAAGGGATACCGGCCTCGAAGCTCCGGAGGTCTGGACAGCTCCGGCCAATCCCACAGGGTGACCCCCGCGCCCCCCGCCGCAACGATCAGGGTCCCGCCATCCAAGGCGACCTGATTGGGGACGCCCTCCACCGGAAACTCCAAGAGCAACCGCGGCTCGGATTCGTCCGAATCGATGACGACGTGGCGCACCATTCCATCCCGCCCCGCCAACAGGAATCTTGGTCCCTCCAGATCAAAAAGCGAGAGACTTGGCCAGTCGCTACGCACGATGACCGGCGGTTCCTCCGGCCAAGGAGGCTGGGGTATGAAAGCCACGCCGGACAGACCCAGCGAGGCGACGATCCACCCATCGGCTTCCGCCACACTCAGGGGGTGGGCGGGCAGCTCCACGGTGGCCAAGGGATTCTCGGCCGGCTGGGCGACAAGGAGAGCTGTAAGCAGTGCACAGGGGAGCACCAGCAGGCGCTCCGCAAGCTTGCCCACCGGCCCATCCACCCAGACAGGAGCTGGGCGCTCCATGGGGCGTCGCACCAATTGACGTTGACCTCTCGGCCCGCGCGAACGGCGATACTCGGGCGTTTGGCGATGTGCGGTTGAATGGCCGGGCGCCATCATCTTCTGCATCTTCCACCTCATGACCCAACCATCAAACATGGAGCACCCGGCGCGGCAACCCCTTCCTCTGGCCATGGGTTATTGCGCCGCCAATTGGCTGGTGCCCGGTCTGGGGTTTTTGCTCACGCGCGATTGGGCCCGCGGTATCGGGGTCATGGTCCTGATTAACGGCGTGTTCCTGTTGGGGTTGGCCTATGATGGGTATCTCATCGTGCCTGCGCTCAACCCGCGGGACCCGGCCTTCAATGTGTTCGCGGCGCTGACCTTCATTGTGCAGCTCGCCCATGGGGGCGGCTTCCTGGCCGTCTATGCGGCGGAGCAGTTGGGCGGGCCGCTGGCGAGTCTGTTGGTGAAAAACCCGGGTGCGGCGTACTCTGACCTGGGCGGCTTTCACTTTGCCGTGGCGGGGGGGCTGAACTACTTTGCGACGGTGCGGCTGTGGGACCTGATGCGGCCGGACGGTACCTCCCCTGAGGGCGGATCTACCGGTCAGGCGCCGAAGATGGGGAGCGAAACCGCAGGGGGCAGCGGCGGCGAGGGAGGAAGTGCGCCATGATGCCGGGCTTCTATTTTCTGCTGTCGGCACTTTACTTAACCCTGACCGTCGCGTTGGTCATCTCCTTGCTTGACACGGGGATCAAGGCGGGATTTTTGGTCAGGACACTCAAGCGATGGGCGATATTCCTCCTCGGTTTGGTCATTTTAGGGTTGGTCGTGCAAATTTTTACATGGTTGGCCGGATGACCGACAAGGTGGATCGCCTGACGTAGGCCCCGGAAGAGGCCTGATAGACCCGAGACGGACCGATTTTCTCAACTGCCGACCCTTGGGGGCGGCAAAATCCAAAGGAGAGACGCCGATCCAATGAAGAACCTTCGCGGCTTCACCCTCATCGAACTGCTGATCGTCGTGGCGATCATCGCGATCCTCGCGGCCATCGCGGTTCCCAACTTCCTCGAAGCGCAGACCCGTGCCAAGGTCTCCCGCGCCGAGAACGACATGCGCACGATCGCCACCGCTCTGGAGTCCTACTTCGTGGACTTCAACCTCTACCCGCCCTACGCCAAGTTCAACCAGCCCGTGGCCAACACCCGCACGGTTGACTCCGGCCTGTTCAACAACACCGACGGCAGCACCGGCCGTACCTTCCGCATCCGCAACACCCCGGCCCAGCTCAACGCCTTCAACACGTTGACCACGCCGGTCGCCTACCTGTCCTCGATGCCGACGGATCCTTTCGCCGATACCCGCGGGCTGGCCTACCGCTACACCTGCGACATCGCTGGCTGGATCCTGGGCTCCTACGGCCCCGACACCGACCAGCAGTCCGGCGGGTCCCTGCGCTGGAACCAGGGCAGCGTCAACCGCACCTACCTCAACACTGCCAACCGCGCTGCGGACTCGGTCGAGGTGTTCTACAACAGCCGTCTGTCCCAGCCCAGCATCACGCTGCTCACCGGCTCCAGCAACAGCGTTGCCTTTACCTACGACCCGACCAACGGCACCTCCTCACGTGGTGACAACTACCGCGTGAAGCAGTAATTGCCCCCTCGGCAGTTCGTGACTGATCGGTTCAGGGCCGCTCCACATCGGAGCGGCCCTTTTCCATGAAGGCGGGGAGGCAATCATGCTGGTCCGGGACACAACCCCTCAAGGCGAAGAAAACCTGGCCCGGGCCCGGCGCCTGCGCCGGTCGCTCTACGTCCTCTTCGGCGCCTTCCTGCTGCTGGTCCTCATCGCCGTGCCGCTCTTCCTCGGCCGGTTCGCCCAAATCATTCCGCCCGACGATCCCCGGTTCATCCGCCAGATTGCCAAGGCGGACGCGATCTGGGTGTTCCGCCCCGGTCCCATGGCAGAGCGCCTTCTGGGCGACGCGGCGGTGCCTCTGGACCTGCAAACCGGCCTAAGCACATTGCACCAGCACGGACAGGTCTTCTTCTACCGGCCCGCATCTCCGGATGGCGCAGCCGATTGGGTGCTGGTCATGTCGCGCCGCCGGCCACAGCAAGTGTACGACGGCGCCCTGCGACGGCTGTTCCCGCTGGAGGAGGAGCTGCATCTGGACCTGGCGACCCACCTCGACCGCGACCGTTTGGTAATCGCGTCCAGCAAGGCGCGGCTGGAGGCATTCTTGTCCGCTTTGGAAGCGGCGGGCGAAGTGCCCAAAGTGGAGGTGTCAGTCTTGCAGGATGATACGGATTTGGGGCAGAGCTACATCGCCCGATATCGGGGGGAATGGGGGCTATTGCCAAAGAGATTCGCGGACGCAGTTGTCGAGTTGACGGGGGAGGAGATCGCGGCGCAGACGGCGGTGGTGGTGACTTGTGACCGGTTGTCGGATATGATTGCGGTCACCCGGGAGGCTGAGGATCAGCCGTGGATCGTCTTGGAGGGCGTTGGCTTGACGGGGGAAATTGCACCCGCCGCATCAGCAAGCCAAATGCAGGGACAGCAAGGACGCCAAGGACATCAGTGACCCGGCTTCGCCAGAGGCTGCGCCGTGGCAAGCGGCAGGGACTTGTCTGAGGTTGGTGTGCGGGGGTGCCGCCGAGGAATCCGCTAGCGATCAGGGTTGGGCGAGGGGCACACTTGGGGGTCTTTATCCTTTATCCTTTATCCTTCATCCTTGTCCACCTCTTCCTCCTCTCCACTTGTTGTTCGCCTCATCACCTGGCTGCCGGTCGGGGGGATTGAGCGGCGTCTTGTGTCCGTGTTGCCGCGTTTGGTGGAGCGGGGCTTTCGCGCGCGGGTGGTGTGCCTGCGCGAGGAGGGCGCCCTTGCCGGTGAGCTGCGCGACGCGGGGATCCCGGTCGATGTGCTGCGTCTGAAGTCGCGCATCGATCCTGTACGCATTCCGAAGCTGGCGCGCATGCTGAAGACATGGGGTGCATCCATCGTGCATTCGCACATGTACCGGTCGAACGTGCCGGGCACCTTGGCGGGACGATTGGCAAGGACACCCGTGGTCTTCTCGCAGGTGCACAACATCGACACGTGGGAATCGCCACGACAGCTTTGGATGGACCGGCAGTTGTGCCGATGGCGCACGGGCGTGATCTGCGTCTCGCGCGCGGTGCAGGAGGATGTGTGCACGCGCCTGCAATTGCCGCCCGGGCGAGCGCCGATTCTGTACAACGGTTCCGACACGACGGAGTTCTCACCGGATCCGCTCCTGCGCGCGCAAACGCGCGAGGCGCTGGGATTGCCCGATGGAACGGTGGCCCTGTTGGTTCCCGCGCGGCTGCATTCGCAAAAGCGGCCGTTGGATGTCCTGCGCGCTTACCTGCAGGCGGCGGATGCGTCGAGCATCCCGTCGCGATTGTTGTTTGCCGGCGCGGGTCCAATGGAAGAGCGATTGCGCGAAGCCATCCGCGCAGCCAATGCGCAGGACAAGGTGCAGGTGCTCGGCCGGCGCGATGACATGGCGGCGCTGTACAACGCGGCGGACGTGGTGATCCTGTCCAGCGAGCGCGAAGGTTTTTCCAACGCCGTGGTGGAAGCGCTGGCGTGTGGCAAGCCCGTCATCGCGGCCGATGTCGGCGGCAACCGCGAGGCCATCACGTCCGGGGACGTCGGCTGGATTCATTCGCGCGGCGACGACGCGGCGTTGACCGCACAGATTTCCGAGGCACTGGCGCGGCCGGATCGTCTGCGCGACATGGCCAATGCGTGCCGCGAGCGCGGATTGGCGTTCAGCCTCGACGCGTTGGTTGATGCAACGGCACAGCTCTATCATCAGGCACTCGCACAGGTGAAGAAGTGAACGGCGAGACCGACGGGTCATACGGGCAACCATGGCTGCCGCCGGAGTATGCACAGTGGCTGGCGTGGGCGTTTGACTATGACGAGTTGCACGTGCGGCAGAAGGTTCTGGCGATCTCGCAGACGTATTATGTCACGGACGCGCAGGACACGCCGCGCTTCTTCGTGGTGCGTCCGCCGCGGCTGGCGGTGACCATGGCGGTCGGGTTTCTTCTGTCGCTGGTCAACCTGGCCATCCTGATCTCCGTCGTCAACTATGTCATGACGGCCGGACTGCAGGCGCTCCCCGTCGGCCTCGGCGTGATGATCGTCTCCGGCTATGTGCTTGGCATCGTCGGCCTGCTGCTCGCGCCGTACCGGCACATTGAAGTGTTCAGCGACGAATCGCGCGCGTGGCGCATCCTGACCATCACACAGGACAACAAGATCGGCCTGACGCGCGACTACACGCTGTACGATTGCCTCGGCGGCGAAGTGGCGCGCTTCCGCCGCGGTACGCTGCGCAGCGTCCTCCGCCGCGACTGGCGCCTCGAAGCGCCGGACGGCACGTTGCTGGGCCACGTGCGCGAGGATTCCTGGCCGCGCGCGCTGCTCCGCCGCTATCTCGGGCCGCTCTATGGATTGCTGCGCACGAACTTCAATTTCTACAACGCCGATGGCGAATGGGTCGGCAAGTACGACCGCAAGCTGACGCTGCTGGACATGTACGTCCTGGACATGAACGGCGATCCCGATCGCACCATCGACCGCCGCGTGACGCTGGCCATGGCGATCTTGCTGGATACGGGAGAGACAAGGTAAGGATGAAGGGTGAAGGATGAAGGATGAAGTGGGAGGAATGCAGTGTGAGGATTGATCGTGATAAACTGCGATTGGTGGCGATCACGGACCGGCGGATCGTGAAGGGCGAGCTGTTGCGTGCGGTTGAGGAGGTGCTCGAAGGCGGCGCGACGGCGATCATGCTGCGCGAGAAGGACCTTTCGCCGCGGGAGTTGTTTGAGCTGGCCGTCCCGATCAGGCAGGCGACCGCGCGGCACGGTGCGGCACTCTTCATCAATCGGTCGGTGGAGGTGGCGCTGGCCGTTGGTGCCGATGCGGTGCACCTCGGCTTTGATGCATTGGATGTGACGACGGTGATGTCCATAGCAGGAAGCCAGTTGGCGATCGGGCTGTCGGCTCACTCATTGGATGAAGTGGCGACGGCAGCGGAGGAAGGCGTGGCGTATGTGACGTGGTCCCCCGTCTTTGTGCCGGTGTCGAAGCAAGCGACGAACGAACCCACCGGCGTTGATGGATTGAGAGGCGTTTGCGATTCAACTTCGCTGCCGGTTGTTGCCTTGGGTGGAATCACGCCCGCCAACGCGCGGACCTGTGTTGATGCGGGTGCCGTGGGCGTCGCGGCCATCGGCTCACTGTTTGGGTCACCGGATCCACGCGCGACTGCACGCGCATTTCGCGAGGCGATGACCTCATGAAGCTGGAACGCCCGGACTTGATGGCGCTCGCGGCGCTGCTGCTTGTTCCGGCGCTGTTGTGGTGGCCGCTGTTGCTTGGCGCGCTGCCGGACTTCATGGACACGGTCGTCTATCTCTATCCCATCCGCATGGCGCTGGCAGGACAGATTCGCTCCGGCGTGCTCCCCTTGTGGAACCCGCACATGATGGGCGGCGTGCCTTTGGCGGCGAATCCGCAATTGGCGACATGGTATCCGCCGCAGTTGCTTTTCTATGCGCTGCCGGGGCCGTTCATGTACGGGTTGTTGTGCATTCTGCACGCGGCGTGGGGCGGAGCGGGAACGTATTGGTTCGTGCGCCACTTCACGCGCGACCGGATGGCGGCGTTGTTCGCTGGCATTGTGTTCGTCCTCGGGCCGTTCGTGGTCAGCCGCCTCGCCCTCGCGCCGCATCTTTACACGATTGCATGGATTCCATGGATCCTGTTGGCGGTGGAGCGCGCCGCGGGTGATGACCGCTGGCTCCCCGGCCGCAGCGGTTGCCTCGTCGCCGTTGCGCTGGCGTTGCAGATTCTTGCCGGTTCGCCACAGATCACCTATTACACGGCGCTGGTCCTGCCTGTTTGGTGGCTTGCGCGTGCCATGGCACAGCAGCCGCGCACGCCCATCGGTCGATTGGTTGGGTGCACGTGTGCGCACGGCATCGTCACAGCCATCAGTGCTTTTTCTCTTTGCGGCATCCAATTGATACCGACCCTTGAGTTCATCTCGCACACCGCCCGATCGGCCATCGCGCCGGAGAAATTGGTGGAGACGGCCCTGAACGGCGATCTGATGTGGAAGGCGCTGATCGGATTCACCGGCAATCCCCTCGAAGACACCGACTCCATCCACGCTGTTGGGCTCGGCGTGATCGTGCTGGCGATAGTTGCCGTGTTGTCGCGTCGCACGCGCTCCGTGGCGTTGCTGCTGCTGTTGTCCGGCGTCTTCGGTTGGTTGCTTTCCATCGGTCCATTGACTGGTCTTTGGTCAATGTTGCTGCCCGGATACGATGGCTTCCACGCGCCGCGCCGTGCGTTGGTGTTGTGGTCCGCATGCGCGCCACTCGCGGCAGGCCTCGGCGCCGGCGTGCTGGCAATGCGATGGACAGAGCACGGATGGCCGCGTTGGGCATTCGCAGTGCTGTTGATTCCATTTGCACTCGGCACGGTATGGATCCTGCCGCGACTGGAGCGCGAGTTCGCCAACCCGGCGCGCTTTGATGCCGACGCGCGCGTGCTGCGTCAGATCGGAAACGACCGCTTCTTCACAATCGATCCGACTCTTCGCTGGTCCCATGGCTCGCGCGATGATGACTTTGGCCGTTCGCTTATCAGCAACCTCGCGCCGCTGCACGGTGTTTATGACGCGAACGGGTACGATCCGTTGATCCTGGCGCGCATGGCGGAACTGCGCACCATGGCCAGCGGCCGCGCCGGCGTGTGGTACCCATCGCACGGCGTGTATCTCCCGGACCCGATGTCGCCATTGCTGCGCGTGCTCAATGCGCAATACTTCATCGGCCGTTGGGACCTGTTCGAGCCCGGTGCCTTGATTCCCGGCGCGACCATTGATCACGCGGCCGTTGAACAAGTCGTGGAACTGGTTCTTGATGATGACAAGTGGCCGCTGTGGCGCTTCAAGGACGAACGCCCCTTCGCGTGGTCCGTCGAGCAGGCCTTCCCGGTGCCCGCGGCGGAGGACGCACTGCACGCGTTGTTGCGCAGCGATGGCCTGCAGCGCGCGTATGTGGAGGACTTCGCTCCACCGTCGGTAGCTCTCGCGCGACCGCAAGTGTCGGCAGCATGGCGCAACGCGCGGACCATCGATGTCTCGCTCGATGCAAATTCCAATGCGCAGGCCATTGTCTGCGTGTCGGTGTCCTGGATGCCAGGATGGCAGGCGCGCACGAGAAATGGTGAGCGCCTGGATGTCCACCCCGCGCAGGGCGCCATCTGTGGCGTGTTGGTGCCGCCCGGCGTGGATGGCTTCACAATGACGTACGCGCCCGCATCGTTTACGCGCGGGACGTTGCTTTCGGTGGTTGGGCTGCTGTTGTTGCTGGGAATGTGGTCAGGCTTTGGACAGCAACGCCGTGGCGACGCGCCGCGCGTTGGCCATGAGGGTGAACGTCAACCCCTTGGCGGGTAATGTCGGAAACGCGGCGCCGTCGGCGATGTAGACTCCGCGCAGCGCGCGCAACTCGCCTTCCGTTGTAGTGGTCATCGGTTTGTCCGACTCGCTCATCGGCAACGAACCCGCATAGTGAATGCTGGAACCTTCGCCGGGCAGGATGCGCTTGATCGGCCAGGTGCCGAGCTTGCGCACGAGCCGCACGAGACGGCGCTCCACATCGGCCCGCGCTTCGAGTTCCTCATGCGTCGGCGCATACTGGATATCGAACACGTCATGCGCCGGTCCGTCACCGCGCAGCAGACGCATGTTCTTCGCGGGCGCCGGTCCGTCGGGATGAAAGACGCCCATGATGATGAAGTATTCGCCGAGCAATTGCATCACGCGCACGGCGTCGCGGTGGGGGAGCGGCGCCTCCTTCACGAGGCGATGCAGCATCAGCGAGCGGTAGCTATAAACCTGCGGCTGGACCAGCGATCGCCGCGTGCCGTCGGGATCAAACAGCATCGTCACCTGTGTCAGGCTATGGCGCCGGTCGCGCGTGGACGCGCCGAGCCGACGCCACAACAGACACGGGTAGTAGGTGTACGGATTCGACAGCAACGGCACCTCAATGCCATACACACCAAGCGACCGTAGGGCGATGCGTGTGGTGTTGAGCGTCCCCGCGGCCAGTATTACCCGCCGCGCTCTAATTTCGGTCTCTGTTTTATCGCTGATGGCGATGCACTGCACGAACCTGCAGTCATCGTTGCCTGCAATGTGTTGCACGAGCAGTCCGTCGATGACTTCCACGTTCTGCAGCGCGCGCAACGTCTCCAGCGTGAACTGCGGGCGGTAGACGGCCCTGTCCGCGTCGGACCAGAACTCCAGGTCGCGGTATCGCATGGGCCCGCGGCCGTCGTGCTCGCGCGTGCACACGGCCAGGCGCGGTTGACCGACGCGCAGGCCGGCCTTGTGAAAGTTGAGGCGCAATGCCTTCGCGCGACGCAGCAGATACTGGCCGTTGGAATCCGGCCGCGTGGGTGGAAGCTGTGGCACCGGCGGCCCGAGCCATTCGCTCAGGTCGTCCCTCTCCGGTCCGCACACGCCGATCTCCTGCGCCACTGCCTCGTAGTGTGGCTGCAGGTCCGCGCGCCGGATCGGCCAATCGTGCAGGTCCTCGTCCGTCCACGGCATGACCGACGCACCCCACGCGGCGCCCAACCCACCCGCGACGAAGCTCTGCATGGCTGCAAACTGCGGCGAGTTGATGGCGGACAATGGCCCCAGATCCCGCGCCACTCGTGCGCGTGGCGGCGTGAGCTGCGCACCCACACGCACCGGGCCAAAGGGAACGCCCTGCGCGCCCTCACCTAGCAAGTATTCATGCTGGCGTTCGTCCGTGCGCCGCAGCGTCAGAAAGTCGGAGTCCGGAACCATGATACCGCCCGCGTCGTCCGCTTTCGCGGGATGCACAATGGCGATGCGCCAACCGGCGTGCGCCAATGGCAACGCCGCGTGCACCGCGCTCGCCCCCGCGCCCACGATCACGGCGTCAAACGGCGGGGATTCGCGCGGGGGGATTGTGGCGTTCATGAATCAGCCGTGAGAGCGGGCGCTGTTGACGATCACCTTCGCGGGGCGCAGCACCGTGCCATCTTCAAACGCATATCCCGTCTGCACGACCTCGACAATTTGCCCCTCCCCGGCGTCGGCGACATGGGCCATGGCGACGGCCTCGTGCTGGTGCGGATCGAATGCCGTCCCCAGCGCGTCCATCGGCCGCGCGCCAAACTGCGCAACAGTCGACAGCATCTGCTCGCGGATGGCGTTGAAGCCTTCGAGCCACTGATTGCCTTCGGCGCCCTTGGAGTTCAGGGCGATGTCGAATGTGTCGAGCACACCGACAAAGGCGCGCAGGATCTCCTCGCGCTCGCGGCGGCGTGCCATCTCCTGGTCGCGGACGCTGCGACGGCGAAAGTTCTCCAACTCGGCCAGCGTGCGCAGCAGCTTCTCGCGCAGGTCGGCCTCCACTGCGGATTCCTCCGCCTGCAGGGGAATAGGCGGATTGGAATCCGGATCGCCGGGGGTGGTTTCCTGCTCGTCTTCGCTGCGGCGGCTAAAGAAACTGGTCATGCGGTGAGCCTTTGAATCGATGTGGTGGGGCCTTTGCCGTGCCCTTCGCCGTCTTGTGCAAAAACGCGGCCGATGGGATTCGGGGGGCTTTCGCGTCAAAACCGGGCTTTGGTGTGGCAACCGGGCGGGAATCGCCCGCGCCTTGTGGCATTGGGACACAGTTGGGGTTTTTCGACCCGGTGCGAATGGACCCACAGCCCACGGCGCGGTGGCGAGGCCGATTGCAAAGCCTTGTCAATTCAAGGGTTCTCGCGAAATCGCCGTCTGGCAAGGACTTTGATATTTCCCTTGGTGACATCATGCGGTCCGCACCGGGCCGCCAAGCAGACTCTAGAAGGAGGAAAGCAACCATGATGCGATTCATCGACCCCTTCCGCGAATTTGACCAACTGCGGCGCGAGATCGACCGGGCGTTCACAAACCTCGGAGTCGATACCCGCTTCCGCAACGCGTTCCTCCCGGGCCGTGCTGCACGCGCGTACCCTCTGATCAACATGTGGGATGACCCCGACAATGTGATCATCGAAGCCCTGGCACCGGGCGTCAACCCGGACACCTTCGAGGTCCATGTCCTGCGCAACCAAGTCACCATCTCGGGCGAGAAGACCCGCGCTCCGGAAGAGATCAAGCCCGAGCAGTATCACCGCAGTGAACGTGCCGCCGCCAAGTTCGTCCGCACGCTCACCCTGCCCAGCGAGGTCGACGACAAGCGCGTCATCGCCGAGTACCGCAACGGCATCCTGCGCCTGACGCTCCCCAAGGCCGAAGCCGCAAAGCCCAAGAAGATCGCCGTCAAGGCGGCCTGACAACCTGACTCCACCAACCACCGACTTGCAGCAGAAGGAGGACACCAACATGGCAGAGAACACCGTGCTAGCCCCCGATACCCAGAACACCGCGGTGACCACCCACGAGGCCACGCGGGAGGAACAACGGTACGTCACGCCGCTGGTGGACATCTACGAGACGTCGGAGGGGCTGACCGTCCTGGCCGATCTCCCCGGCGTCGAGAACGACCAGCTCGAAATCCACGTCGAGGACAACGTCCTGACCATCAAGGGCGGCGTCTGGGCCAGCAATGAGCATCCCTTCGTCATGCAGGAGTTCATCCCGACCAGCTACTTCCGCCAGTTCTCGCTCGGCGAGAAGATCAACCAGGACGCCATCCAGGGCGAGATGAAGAACGGCGTGCTCACCCTCAGGCTCCCGTTCTCCGAGAAGGCCAAGCCGAGGCAGATCCCGGTGAAGGTCGGGTAGAAGAGTGAAGAGTGAAGAGTGAAGGATTCCGGGGCTGAGCGCCTCGGGTCCTTTGCAACCTCGCTCCCGGCGAATTCCTGACCCACACCGCTCGGTCGGGATGCCAAATGTAAAATCCAAAGCGGCGGACGGCACTCTATCAGAGACCGTCCGCCGCTTTTTTTTTCACCCTTCACTCTTCACCCTTCACTCTTCACCCTTCACTCTTCATCCATACGGCATGGGCGAGGTCTTTCCGCGCAGGCGGGCGTAGACGGTCAGGGCGCCGCGGTGGTGGGCGGTGTGATCCTCCAAGGCCCAGAAGACCGCGCGCCGGGGCATGCCGGTCAGGATGGGGTCGCCGGGGACCTCCGTGGACAGTTGCTCGTCGGTGGCCTTCAGGGCGGTGTTGGCTGCCCGGTCGATGGCGCGGTCAAGCCATGCCCGCGCGGCGGCCAGGGACTCGACCTTCTTGAGCTCCTTTTCCATACCTGCAAAGTCCATGTTGTAGCCCTTTCCGTCAAAGGCGCCGTCGATGAACCAATCGATGGTCTGGGCCACGTGGGCTATGACTTGGGCCGTGGTGAACGTGCCCGGTACGGGCGAGAACCCGGCGTCCGATTCGTCCAGCACCGAGGTCGAGGTGTCGAAGAACTGCTTCATGCGCCGGACGCCAGCACTCAACTGCTCCTGCTCACTCATGGGTGGGATTCCCCTTTCACGAAGATGTTGCAATTGGAGGGAGGATTCGGCCCGACGGGTCAAGGCGAAAATATGGCGAAAACACGCAAAAAAAGCAGTATTCCAAGCGATTTCCGCCACCGTAGGATGAAAGACTTGGGAGTCTTGCAGGTTCCGACTTGACCGATGCCCCTCTTGCTAGCTACATTTGGGCCAGCAAATTAGCCCGATACTTGCTTCCACGGGCCGCAAGTTACTACCAGCACAGGGCAGGTCCGCAGTCCCCGGGGGGAGGAGAACGGAATCCATGGCCATTTCGCTCCAACAAGTCATGCGACAGACCCAGCGGCTCATCATGACGCCGCAGATGCAGCAGTCCATCCAACTGCTGCAGCTCAACTCCATGGAACTCGAGCAGATGATTCACAACGAGATGCTCGAGAACCCCTTCCTGGAGATGTCGGACGACGAGGAGAACCTCAAGAGCGAACCGGCCGAGTCTCTGGACGGTGCCGAAGGTCCGGGAATCGACGACGGCGGCATCGACGTCGAGTCCGGCCTCTCCGAAGAAGCCAAGCGCGAGATCTCCCTGAGCCTGGACGATGACGACCGGCTGAGCGACCGCCACGAAGCCCCCAAGGATTGGGAGGCCGACGGCGCCAACCCCGAGCTGCCCCCCGAGGCGACCGTCGCCGATGCGGAGGCAAAGTCCCCCGAGGACGACTTCCAGACTTTCGATCAAAACGACGTCGACTGGAGCGAGCAGTACAACGACTCCGACACCATCTCCTACTCCTCCGGCACCCGCGAGGACGTGGAGGAGAATGACTTCACCACCTACACGGCCCTGGGCGAGAGCCTCTACGACAGCCTCATGCGCCAGCTCCGCCTGTCGGTGCTGGAGGGGCGCGAGTACCAGATCGGCGAGTACATCGTCGGCAACCTCGACAACCGGGGGTATCTGGACTGCGGGCTGGAGAACATCGCCATGATCGTCGGGTACCCGCCCGACCTGGTCAGCCCAAAGGGCGACGGCGTCTCGGACAATCGCCTGCGCAAGATCCTGCGCAAGTTCCGCCCCGACATCAGTGACGAGACCACCCGCCAGCTCTCCCGCAAGCAACTGGTGGCCTCCATCGTCGCCGCCCTCACCGGCGTCGCCGCCGAGGAGGTCATGTCCATGAGCCACCGCGAGATCCTGACCCACTTGGTCGCGCGGCGCCTGGAGATGACCTACGAGGAGGTGGAAGCGACTCCCACCACCGAGTTGATCCTGGACGCCATCGCGCTTCGCCTGAAGACCGAGCGCCAGACCGTCTTCGATGTGCTGGAGGTCGTGCAGGAATTCGAGCCCACCGGCGTCGGCGCGCGGGACCTGGGCGAATGCCTGCGCCTGCAATGCGAGGAGAAGGGCATCCGCAACCGCCTGCTCTACACGATCCTGGAATCGCACCTTTCCGACCTGCAGCAGAAGCGCTTCCGCGAGATCTCGAAGGAGCTCGGTGTGCCGGAGGACGACGTGCAGGAGGTCTTCCACATCGTCGCCAAGCTCGACCCGCGGCCGGGCCAGTCCCAGACCAAGGACACCGCGCGCTACATCACGCCCGACGTGTTCGTGAAGAAGATCGACGACAAGTACATGTATTTCCTCAACGAGGGGGACGCGGGCCGGTTGCGCATCGCGTCGAATTACCGCCGCCTGATCCAGCAACGCCAGCGCCGCGGCATGATGCCGCCGCCGGCGGAGGGCGGCAGCAACGGCGCCTCGCTCAACGGCAACTCCGCCGTGGTCGACAACGCCACGGGCGATTACGCCCATGAGAAGTACAAGAATGCCGTCTGGCTGATCAAGAACATCGAGAAGCGCAAGTCCACGGTCCTGCGCGTCACCGAAGCGATCATGAACTACCAGAAGGACTTCCTGGAGAAGGGCATCGAGTTCCTGCATCCGCTGACGCTGCGCAACATCGCCGAGGTGGTCGGCATGCACGAATCCACCATCGCGCGCGTGACGACGGGCAAGTATGTCGAGACACCGCGCGGCATCTTCGAGCTCAAGTTCTTCTTCAGCTCCGGCCTGGAGACCGACAGCGGCGAGGACGCCTCGTCACGCTCCATCAAGGAGATGATCACGCAGATGATCGACCAGGAGGACGTGAAGAAGCCGCTGAGCGACCAGAAGATCGCGGACATGCTCAAGGACAAGGGCATCCAGATCGCCCGCCGCACGGTTGCCAAGTACCGCGAGCAGCTCAAGATCCTGCCGGCGAAGCTGCGAAAGACAGTCAAGTAGAAGGATGAAGGATCAGGGATAAAGG
>CAZVAQ010000064.1:16014-19454 GCA_964625145.1 uncultured Candidatus Sumerlaeota bacterium | reverse complement strand
GGCAATCATCATGAGGCGCAAGTCGATGTCGGCGTCCTCCAAGGCAAGCAGGGCCCGGCATAGCGAGAGGGCTGTGCGGCCGGGTCCCCGGCGCGGGCCGAGGGTTGAGGACGCGTCGAATCCAATCACAAAAGCCATAGGATGGAGAGCCTATCGGGACCGGGGAGTCTCTCGCAACAGGAGAGAGCTTTCAAAGGTTCGCAGGCCAATCATGATCAGGGCAAGCGCGAGAACGGACAGTGGGAAGACAAAGGCGGCCAGCGTGACGCCCTTCAGGAAGGCGGCGGTGGTCATGCCGGTCATCCACAAACCGAGGGCGAAGAGATCCGTCTTTCCCATGGGAAAGCGGCGTCCACGGAGCAGGCCACCGAGTAGCCGGCCGCATAGGGCGCCGGCGACGATGCCGGCCAATAGGTGCGATGCGGTGGTTTGCTGCTCTCCCCCGCTGAGAAACACGACACCGGCCACAGCAAGTCCGAGAACAGTTGCTCCGGCGGTGACCAGTCCGGCCAGTTCGACGATGCTGGCAAGGAGGATCAACCACATGGCTGTCAGGAGAATCTGCCAGAACGGCGCCACATCGACCGTTCCCACAAATGGATTTGTGACAATGAAGATAGGAAAGCCCATGAGGGCCATGACAGCCCCGGCACCGAAGAGGCCAGCCAAGTGCCGCTCGCTGTGCGAGCCGCGCAGGTCACTGATCAGGGTGGCGATCAACAGCGGCAAGAGAGCGATCGCCAACGGCCCGATGGGCTGTCCGACTCCACGCGGGCCCATGGGGAGGGAGTCCTGCACGATCGACAGAAGCAGCGTGGCGATGGCGAGTCCGCAGGTGAGGCTGATGCTCACCTGCGAGTTCTTGCCGTCGCGTCCGGGTGTGCGCAGTGCGGGCAGCACCAGATGTGCGAGAAGAGCGCAGAGCAGCGCGACGCAAAAGCCGATGGGGAAGGAGGTCGTCATGCGGAGTCACCTCCCGTCGCGGGCGCAACGCGGCGAAGCGCTTCCACGCCAAGAAGCGTCGCGCAGCGCAGTGACACCACCACCGCTGTTGCTGCGTCGAGAAAGAGCAGCTCGCGGCTGTAGTGCTTCTTGTAGAAGCGGTACATGGAGCGATGGCGCTCAAAGATGGGGAGGAAGGGAGTGCGCGAGGAGGTTTGTCCACCCAGATGCGTCACCACGCCGGCAGGGCGATAGATCACGCGATAGCCGGCTTCCCAACATCGCATGCAATAGTCGACGTCCTCGCTGTACATGAAGAAAGATTCGTCGAGGCCGCCGATCTTCTCGTAGAGATCGCGCCGGATGACAAAGCACGCTCCCGAAACCCAGTCCACGTCCTGCGGCGCGTCGCCGGGATCATCGGCTTTCAGGTATTTTGTCGAGTAGGGATTGTCGGGGAAGATACGGGTGAGGAGGCTTTCGCGGCTGAAGAGCGCTTGTTGGAATCCGGGAAAGCTGCGAAAGGAAAACTGGCGTGTGCCGTCGCTGTTAAGCAGCTTTGGCGCGGCGATGCCCGCGTCGGGGGTCGCTTCGAGCTCGCGCACGAGGGCTGTGAAGGCGCCTGCATGGCAGATGGTGTCGTTGTTGAGCAGGGCAAGGTAGCGTCCGCGCGCGGCGCGCAGCCCCTGGTTGTTGGCGCGGGTGAAGCCGGTGTTCGTGGCGTTGGCCTTCAGGCGCACCTGCGGGAAATCCCGGCGCACCATCGCGACGCTTTCGTCAGTGCTTCCATTGTCGATGAGGAGTGTCTCGTGCGTGATGCCTTCGCACGCGGAGGCGACGGACTGCAAGCAATCGCGCAGCATCTGTGCACCATTGCGATGCACAATGATTATGCTGATATCCGGCGCGGTCTTGTTTGTTGAACGAGTCACGGCTCAGCGGTTTCGACGGGGCCACGGAAGGCTCCCGAGATTCGGCTCCCGTATTCCAGCCTGACTGTGTCATCGGGGTAGCCGAGGCGCAAGCGCCGCGTCTTGGCCAGGAAGTGCAGGCCGCTTTTGATATGCTCGACGGTCAGGCGGTTGATGCCGCGGGCGGACTTGCGCTGGACCTTGTGGATGATGCGGGCCTCGGCGCAGAAGGCGACCCGCCACCCGAAGCGCTTCGCCCGCCAGCACCAATCGACATCCTCAAAGCCAAAGTAATAGCGCTCGTCGAAGAGGCCGACGTCTTCCAGCGCTTCGCGCCGCATGCAGAAGCAGGCACCGGCGATCCAATCGCCTAGGAAGGAGGTCGTCTTGTCCCGGTCCAGCATGAGGTGGTGGCGGATCCACGGGTTCGACGGCCACAAGCGGCCAAGAGGGGTGCGGCGCATGATGATGGTGCCCAGGTCGTAGAAGCGCTTGATGTTGTGCTCGACCTCGCCATCGGGCCTGCGGGTGTGGGCACCGGCGGCCGCCACCTCCGGATGCGTGTTCATGAAGCCGACCAAGGCATCGAAACACCCGGGAAGAATCTCGGTATCCGCATCCAGCATGAGGCAGATGCGGCCGCGCGAGTGGCGAATGCCCACGTTGCGCATCTCCGCGATGCCGAAGTCGGGATGCTCAATCAGGCGGATCCACGGGTTGCCGGCGCAGAGTTCCTCGGTGCCGTCGTTGCTGGGCTTGTTGACCACCAGCACCTCGACGGTCGCGAGGTTGGTGACATGGGTGGCCAGGCTCGGCATCAGGCCCACGAGGTCCTTGCCCATGCGCCAGTTGATCAGGACGACGCTCAAGTCCGGCTGCTCCCCCTCGGCGGTGAGACGGAAGGCAGGCGACGAATAGGAGGGAACCTGGGACATCAAAGACCGCCGTTGGGGTTCACTTTGCGGGTCAGGGGCGGTCCGGCGCCCCCCCATCAGAGCTTGATGAAAGGTCAAGAAACGTACCAGTCCAAGGCGGCGCAAGTGTTTGCAACAGGGAGAAAAAAGCCGCTCAAACAGCTCATCAGATTGACGCGCGACGCGGTGGGAATGACCGTGCGCGACAATCATTCACACCAGCCGGAGGAACTGGGACATGGGCGCCCCGGACAAGAATCCCTGGAAGGAGTTCAAGACCGTTGGCAGCTCGCGCCCCAAGTCCCGCAACACGCCGGGGATGTTGCTGTTGGCGATGATCTTTGCCGGCTGTATCGGATTCGGGGTCGGGGCCGTCACGACGGCGGTTGTCATGAAGAAGGAAGCCGACGAGCGGCATCTGGTGCGGGGGCGAAAGTCGGTGACGTGGGGGGAGGAGTATTTCAAGTGGTTCGTGCTGGCAGGAGGGTTGTGTGGGGCGGGGAGCTTCATGGGCGGAGTCTGGAAGTTCTGGCCGAAGGACCTGGATTGAGAGAGACAGCGGGGAGGACAGGGAGCAGAGGGACGGTATTTCCTAATGAAAAGGAACGCCCACCGGTTGGATGGCCGGCGGGCGTTGGTGTTATTGGAATCGATGAAGGCTACTGATCAGGCC
>CAZVAQ010000064.1:0-15914 GCA_964625145.1 uncultured Candidatus Sumerlaeota bacterium | reverse complement strand
GGATGGCCGGCGGGCGTTGGTGTTATTGGAATCGATGAAGGCTACTGATCAGGCCAGAATCGCCAGCGGCTCCTCAAGCATCGCCTTAAGGTCCTTCAGGTAAGCCGCGCCGACTGCGCCATCGACGACGCGGTGGTCGCAGCTCAGGGTCAGGTTGAACACGCGGCCAACCACCAGGTCGCCACCGCGCACCACCGGCTTGTCCACCGCGGCGCCGACGGCCAGGATGCTGGCCTCGGGGATATTGATGATGGCGTCGAACTGGTTGATGCCATACATGCCCAGGTTGCTGATGGTCTGGACGCCTCCGGAGAGGTCGGCCTCGGAGAGCTTGCGCTCGCGGGCCTTGCCAGCCAACTCGCGCAGCTCGCGGGAGATGGCCACGACACCCTTGCCCTCCGCGTTGCGAATGACGGGGGTGAGCAGGCCGTCCTCGATCGCCACGGCGACGGAGATGTGCGCGGCGTTCTTGCGGATCAACTTCCCGTCGACCCACTGGGTGCGAATCCACTCGTGCTTCATCACGCAGGCAGCCATGGCCTTGATGAGGAAGTGCGTGAGGGTGACCTTCTCGTCGGGGTAGATCTCGCGCAGGCGGGCGACGGCCTTTTCGAGAGGCTCGGCGGCCACCTCCACCGTCAGGGTGAAGGACGGGACTTCCTGACGGGACTGGACGAGACGGCGCGCGATGGTCTTGCGCATGCCGGAGAGAGAGACCTCTTCGTCCCCTGCAGCGGCGGCGAAGGCCGGGGCGGCCTGCTTGGCTGCGGCGGCGGCAGCAGGCTTGGCGGTCTCGACAGGGCCTGCTTCGAGGGCTGCCTCGATGTCGCGGCGGATGACGCGGTTGCCGGGGCCGGTTCCCTGAAGCGCGGCGATCTCAATGCCATGCTCGGCGGCCATCTTGCGGGCCAGGGGCGATGCGAAGACGCGGCCACCGGAGGCAGCGCCGTTGCCGGAAGATGCGGAAGCAGCGATCGGGGCGGGCTTCTCCTCCTTCTTGGCGGGAGCTTCCTGCTTGGCCGGGGCTTCCTTCTTCTCGGCAGGCTTTGCCTCCGTCTTCACAGCCTTTGCGGCGGCACCGTCGCCGGGTACCTGTTCCCCCTCGGCGCCGATGTAGCCGATGGTGGAGCCCACGGGGACCGAGTCCCCTTCCTTGGCCGTGAGCTTGAGAATCTTGCCCTCCTCGAAGGATTCCAGCTCCATAACTGCCTTGTCCGTCTCGACCTCTGCCAGCGTGGTGCCGGCGGAGACGTCATCCCCCTCCTTCACAAGCCAGCGAACGATGATGCCTTCGCTCATTGTGGGAGAGAGTTGGAGTAGCTGAATGGGAGTCGCCATGGGATGTCTTCCTGTGGGCTATTGGCGGGAGATGTGAAGGTCAGTCGTTGTAGCAGACCTTGCGCACGGCTTCGACCACGCGCTTGGGGCTGGGGATGGAGAGTTCCTCGAGGTTGATGGCGTAGGGCAGGGGGACGTCCTCCTGGTTCACGCGCTCGATCGGGGCATCGAGGTAATCGAAGGCGCGGTTGCTGATCTCGCAGGCGATCCACGCACCGACGCTGGCCTTGGGCCAGCCTTCCTCCACGATCACCACGCGGTTGGTCTTCTTCACGCTGTCGAGGATGGTGTCCCAATCCAGCGGGCTGAGCGTGCGCGCATCGATGACCTCGACGCTGATGCCGTCCTCGCCTTCGAGAGTCTCAACGGCGGGAAGCACCGCATAGGTCAGCATGCGCGACCAGGTGATGATGGTCACATCTTCGCCGGGGTGCTTGATGTCGGCCTTGCCGATGGGGAGGAGATACTCTTCCTCCGGCACCTCGCCCTTCATGTTGTAGAGCTTCTCGGCCTCGATGAAGATGACTGGGTCGGGGTCGCGGACGGCGGACTTGAGCAGGCCCTTGGCATCATACGGCGTGCCGGGCATGACGACCTTGAGCCCGGGAATGTGAACGTACTGCGCTTCGAGAGACTGGCTGTGCTGGCAGGCGAGTCCGCCGCCAGCGCCACCGGGGCCGCGCAGAACCATGGGCGTTTCCAGCTTGCCGCCGGACATGTGGCGGAACTTGGCCATGTTGTTGATGACCTGGTCGAGGGTCAGGATGGCGAAGTTGAACGTCATGACCTCGATGATGGGCTTCATGCCGACGTTTGCTGCGCCGATGCCAAGACCGACGAAGCCGGCCTCGGTGATGGGCGCGTCGATGACGCGGCGGTCGCCGAATCGTTCCATCAGGCCCTGGGTGACCTTGTAGGCGCCTTGGTACTGGGCGACTTCCTCGCCCATGATGAATACCTGGTCATCGCGTTCCATTTCCTCGGCGATGGCCTGGTTGAGAGCTTCGCGGTAGGTTATTTCCGCCATGTGACTGTGTTGCCTCCGGCAAAGTGAGTGCTGGCTGGGTCGGGGTGAGCGTTGTCAGGCTGGACAGGTGCGACGGTCGCGGCTCACTTCGGGTAGCCGGGGTAGTCGATGTACACGTCGGTGTAGAGCTCGGACGGATCGGGGAGCGGCGATTCCTCGGCGAACTTGATGGAGTCCGCCACCACGTCCTTGATCTCCACTTCCAGCTCCTCGATGTAGTCCTTGGTCAGGACATCGGGGAATTGGGCGGCGAAGCTGTCGATGGGGTCGAGCGTGCGCCAGCGGTTCACTTCGTCCTTGTTGCGGTAGGCCGTCGCCGGATCGGACATGGAGTGGCCACGGTAGCGATAGGTGATGGCCTCGATGAAGACCGGGCGGCCTTCGTTGCGCGCCAAATCCACGGCGGCCTTGGTGACCTTGTACATCTCGACGGCGTCCATGCCGTTGCAGCGCACGCCGGGGATGCGGTAGGCGCCCTCGGAGCGCAGGTAGAGGCGATCCTCCGCGCTGGCGCGATGGACCGCGGTGCCCATGCCGTATAGGTTGTTTTCGCAAATGTAAACGATGGGGCAGTTCCACAGGGAGGCCATGTTGAGGCTCTCGTGGTAGACGCCCTGGTTCACGACCGAGTCGCCGAAGTAGCACAGCGTGACTTCGCCGCTCTTGTTGTACTGGGACTTGAACGCGGTGCCGGTGGCGACGGGCACATGGCCCGCGACAATGCCGTTGCCGCCCATGTAGCGCGACTCGACGGCGTACAGGTGCATGGAGCCGCCCTTGCCCTTGGTGCAGCCGGTGGCCTTGCCAAAGAGCTCGGCCATGACCGAGCGCGGGGTGCAGCCGCGGATCAACGCGTGGGCGTGGTCGCGGTAGGTGGTGTAGATGTAGTCGCGATCCTCGATGGCCGCGACGCTGCCGACGGCGACCGCTTCCTGGCCGATGTAGAGGTGGCAGAAGCCGCGAATCTTTTGCATCTGATATTGCTGCGCCGTGCGCTCTTCGAAGCGACGGATCAGCAACATCTGGCGATACATTTCCTTGATCTTCGCGGCGGTGAACTTGGGCTCGGGAAGATTCTTGAACAGGCCCTCGCGTTCAGCCTCCGGCGACACCGACCTTCCCTCGGCCGACATGATGTCCTTCTGGGCCGAGCGGGACGGTGAACTGGTGGTCTTCTTGGAGGTGATGGAGGCGGTGGACTTCGAGGGGGACTTCTTGTTCGCCTTTGTGGACGAACCGCGACTGCTGGAGGACATGGGGATCTCCCGAATCCATATTGTGATGGCCGCGAGTTGCCGGACTTTCGCGCGGATGCTGGCGAAAGGGCCGATCGCTGGTTGCGGACTATGCGTGTCGCCTTTGTTGCCCGAAACCGTGGCCGCGATGGAACGCATTGCGTCCAAACGCGCCGAGAGGGTAGGGATTGTTGAGAAGTCAGTGCAATAGCGAAGTTCGCCACCGCAGCGCCCCCCACGGGCCGCAGCGGAATCCTGCGGCCAGTCCGTCAAAAAGCCACGTAAATGGCGCAATCACAACAGCCCAGCGAAAGCGGATTCCGATGGTCTCCGATGAGGCTGTGGGCGTGGCTGGCGCGACCAGGAGCGTGGAATCCGGATTGGACTGCTCCAAAACGAGGCAGGTGGGGCGAAAGCTGGGCGCGTTGGCATTACTTCCACCATCGCGGGGCCGCAATCCTGGAGGCCAATTGGCATGGGGGCGGAGGCGAAATTGACCTGATTGTGCGCGAAGGTTCGACGCTGGTGTTTGTGGAGGTGAAGCTGCGCGACGCGCGGGATCCGGAGCCGCTGGCGGCAGTACGCGCCGCGCCGCGCAAACGCCGGCTACGCGAGGCAGCGCAGGTGTACCTGCGGCAACTTCCCAAGCCACGCCCGCCGCACCGGTTTGACGTGGTGTTGGTGACGCCCCGCCCGGATCACCCCCGCGCGCCGCAAATCGATTGCCTGGTGGATGTGTTTGATAGCGAGGTGTAAATGGAGTAAGAAAATGTGCAACGCCACATATTATTTCGAAACAAAGTAGCTGGAGCATCCTGCCTGTCCGCCGTGGCAGCTCTATCGCGAGGGAGGGCCCCAGACCGGCCAGCCTCATGCTTCACTCTGACGCCATCGCATCAGGAGAAGCGTCATGGCCAAGATGGCCACGCTACTTTGAAGGGCTTTCAGAAGAGCGCCCAATCGTCGGTTGCGATGGATTGGGCGACTTCGATGTCCTGTGCGTCTTCGATGGGTGAGCCGATGTAGAAGTAATCGCTCTCCACCTCGCCACTAGGGGGAATTGTCCCCAGCGTCACCGCCCAGAATCCGCCGACAAGCTCGAAATCGCCGCCGCTGGCGCGGCCGGCGTCGGGTTGGCCGATGGTGCCGGAGAGCTGGTAGCTGCCGCCGGAGGAGGTCCCTCCCCCGCTGTCGATCGTGTACCAATCAATGCGATATTCGGCCGCGGCTGGTGCGGCGAGAAGGAGCGTAGCGGCGAGCGCCAGGATCGATCGTGTCGTCATGAGCCGTGACTCCGCAGAGTGGATATGGCAACAGTGCGGGAGGCCTTGTTTCTGTCAACCCGTAACTGTCACTGGGTCTTGGCCGCCTCGCGACGCCAGAGCCACTCGATGCCGTGCAAGGTCAGGTGGGGTTCGACCGCGTCGAGGCGCTTCATGGCTGGCCTCAGAACGGTGGCCAAGCCGCCCGTGGCGATGACCTTGCAGCCGTAGCCCAACTCGTCTTCGATGCGCCGGATGGAGCCTTCGATGGCATCGACGCAGCCGTGAAACAGGCCGGCCTGCATGGCGTCCACGGTGCAGGATCCGATGGCCGTGCGCGGCGGTTCGATGCTGACGAGGGGGAGCTTTGCCGCGCGCTGGTAGAGGGCCTCGGCGGTAGTCTGCAATCCGGCCAGGATCACGCCGCCGACGTAGTCGCGATCCCGCGAGACGACATCGAGCGTGGTGGCGGTGCCGAAATCGACGATGATGAGGGGCGCGCCGTGCTTTTCCACCGCCGCGACGGCGTTGGCCAATCGGTCCATGCCGACATCGCCCGGCGGCGAGTAAGCGTTGCGGATCCCCATGTCCATTAGCGGCGAGAGCAGCAACGGCTCCGCGCGCATCATGCGGCGCAGCGCCAACATCCATGCGCGGTCGATGCTGGGGACGACACTGCACAGCGCCGCTCCGCGCCATTCGTCGGGCGCGATGCGGTCGATGCCTTCGAGCTGGCGCACGAGGATCTGCACCTCGTCGCTGGTGGCATCGCGGCGCGTGGTGAGGCGATATTCACGCAGCACATCGCCCCCGTTCATCAGGCCGAGGGTCGTGTGGGTGTTGCCGATGTCGATGGCGAGGAACATGGGAGGAAGGATAAAGGCTAAAGGATGAAGGCTAAAGGCTAAAGGCTAAAGAAATAGAAGGGACGGGGCGATTACTCGAGGCGTAGCTGTGGAGTGCGCACGCTTGCTTGCGCTCTCGCGGCGAGAAGCTTGCTTCCGCCGCAGCCTTCGCATGCCGGAAGGCCCGCGCCCATGCCCACGGGCGCCACGATGGATAGGCGCTCTGCAAGGCCAGCACTGGCTGGCGCGCCGCAAGCAAGCTTTGCGGCGCAAACAGCGGCAGCAAGCCGCCTTCGCCTTCGTTGCTTCGGCGCCCAAGGCGGCCGCACTCCAGAGCTGCGCACGTTCCATTCCCTGACATTACTTGGTCCTCTTCATGGCTATTCCGTTCTTAGGGCTTCAATCGGGTCGAGGCGGGAGGCTTTGATGGACGGGTACAGGCCGGAGAGGAAACCGACCAGGCCGGAAACACCGGTGGAGACGATCAGGGCGAGGGCCGGCACGATGACCTCCCAGCCGGAGTAGTTGCCGATCATGTACGCCAAACCGTATCCGATGCCAATGCCCAATATGCCGCCGAGCAAGCTGATAATGAGCGATTCGATGATGAATTGGCCGAGGATGTCCGAGCGCGTGGCACCCAGCGCGCGGCGCACGCCGATTTCGCGCGTGCGTTGCGTGACGGTGGCGAGCATGATGTTCATGATGCCAATGCCGCCGACGAAGAGGGAAATGCCCGCGACGAAAAGGAGCACGTTGCCGAGGATCTTGCCGGTCTCCTGCTGCTGGCGAATCAGTTCCTCCGGGACGATGATCTCGAAGTCGCGAACGTTGGAGTGCAGCCGCAGGAGGATCGTCTCCACCAGGTCGGGCATGAGGCGCTGGGTCTCGGGATTGCCGGCCTTGAGGATGATTTCGTCGAGGCGTTCGGCGCGGCGATCGCCTCCTGTGCCCAGACGCATGAAGACGGTGTCGATGGGGAGCAACACCGCTCGGTCGACGTTGAGGGTGCTGATGACCGTGTCGGAGCTGACGCCGCGGGGGGCGAGCACGCCGACAACGGTGTAGACCTGGCCGCGGATGCTGAGGGTCTTGCCGATGGGGTCGTCGAGGGGAAAGGCCGTGCGGCGGATTTCCTCGCCGATGACGGCGACCTGCTTGCCGTCCTCCATGTCCAGCTCGGTGATGAAGCGCCCGCGGCTGAGGCGGTAGCCGACGATCTCCGGCAGGTCGGGGCTGGTGCCGTAGACTTCTGCGGACAGCGAGCGGCCGTCCACGAAGGGTTGATACTCCACGCGCTTCATGGGCGCCACGTGGGAAATGCCGGTGGCGATTTCGCGGATGGAGGCGATGTCCGACCGGGTGAGGCCGTACGGGGACCGCCGGGCGCCAGCCATGGCGTCGGCCCCGCGCATTTCGACCGCGCGGACGCGGATGGTGTTGGTCCCGAGCTGGGCCAATTGGCGGTCGAGTTCCTCGCGCGCCCCGGCGCCGATTGCCCACGTGGCAATCACCGCGGCGATGCCAAAGATCACCCCCAGCATCGTCAGCAGGGAGCGCATCTTGTGCATCCAGATTTCGAGAAAGCCCGTGTGGACGGATTCGGCGATGTTCATGGAGGGGGCGGTTGGTTCCTCGCTGCAAGATGGGCAACAAGGTGCGGCGCGGAGGGAGCGGGGTAAAGGGGGGAGTTGAGGTATTGCACCGCGCCGGGCGGGAAGCCGTTGGGTCCCGCTTGATTGGCCAGCATTTCCGCTGTGATCAAGGGGCGAGAAGAACGCTCAATAAAACGCCGCGCCTTCAGGGAGTTGGAAGGCGCGGCGGGCGGTGGGGTCCATGGGGGGTAGAGGTGGTCAGGAGACCTTTGTTCTTCTATTCCTCCGAAGAACAGATACCCCATTTGAATGAGCGGTAATCGACGCCTTCCAATTCTGTCCAAAGACTTTCGTCTTCGGGAATAAGGTTCACAATCTTCGAGAACGCCTGGTGCCACGACTCCCTTGAGCGTCTGTAACCTGCATCCTCAGCCGCGAGCATGCTTTCCTGAGTTTCGCCCTGCGGAAGAGGTCCAACGTCAAAGGAAGGAGAAACATAAACGTCAGGTGGATAGCCCATGTGGACAGACGTGATCAGAGTTCGAAAATCCCCGTTCGAGATCATCAGCGTATTCCAGTGGTCACCTACCAGTGTCGTCTCAGTTCCAACATCATCAAACAATCCATCTGCCCAGCAACTCAGATGAAAATCGATAACCTGCTCCTCGGTCAGTTGATAGGAGAAGTATTCCTCCAGTCGGGGATCGGATTCCATTCCCAAGTCCAGGGGAGCACCGAGATCCAAGACCGCCCGGGAAAAAACCAGCAGGTGATCGTCTCTCAGGACAAGGACTGTGACCGGCACGGATCCAAGACCAGTTACGGCGTTTGCCATCACGGCGGCTCGAGATGGTACGTTATTCCCAACCGGGAATTCAAGCGATGGAGTTTCAAGGGTAATCTGGCTCTGCGGAATGGGAAGCTCATTCTCTTGCTCGGGGCATGGCACAGATGGTTCCAAGATTTCTCCCTGTGTGATTGCTGCCCCGCACACGAGCAGGAGGAGATTGAATATAAGCGGAACGCGAACTTGGTGAAGCATCATTTTCTCACTTTTCGGGCGGTGGTGTCGGCGCAGGTGGGCATGTTGGCAGCGGTGGAACCTGCGTCGCGCCGGGAGTGTTTGCACATCCGGCGGCGAAATAATTGTTTTGGACTATAAGGAATCGAACAAACGCGAAATCGCAGGGATCAATGTTGTCAGGAGGACTTTCCAGAAGATCGCTCAAGCACTGGTGTGTTGCCGCATGTGCAGCACACTCGCCTAGGATGTGTTCTTGCCGTGTCAATCCCCACACCGCCCTGCGACCCATTGGATTCTCAGGAGGACAGTTATAGCGCGTATCTCCTCCGTGAGCAGACTCGTGTTGCAGAACGCAGTCGGCAATAGAATCTCGAAGCGCATCGGGTAATCCCGGGGGGAAGCGGTCACAGAATACACAAGGAACTTTGTTCCCGTTTTCATCACATATGATCGCGCCAATAAGACGTGGGTGTGAGTTCGCCCTTCCTGAGACGCATGGCTCTTCCTGACCTTTCTCGCAAGCAGTCGGAGTGGGCGTTGCGGTGGGAGTTGGGGCGGGCGGCTCCTCTTTATCGTCCGGGGGTTCCTGCGCGTGCATCAAGCTGGGACCTGATAGGGAGCCGTAAACCGCCGCCAACCCCATCGCGACGAAAAACGCCGCCGTGAATACCGAAGACCTCCTCATCTCCCACCCCCGTTCTGCAACTCAACGGCGAGGTTCCTCCAGAACGCGATCTCATCACTCGGCCTTCCGCTCCTCGCTGCTGCGATGCGCGCGAATTCAGCCGCACGAATCCGGGGATCGCGCATCACCGCCCAACCTTCACCCGGTTGGAAGTCCTGGTTGATGACATCCCAAAAAACCTCGACCCCATCAAGGTATCGGCCCGTTTCCGATAGAGAGAAAGCATACCACAACCGCGCCGTTGCCGTTTCCAGCTTGGGGTCCCAGCCGTACTTTGCGAGGAAGGGTTCGGCCTCGTCCACGCAACCTTGATAATCCCGCTCGAAGTAGCGCGTCTCCAGATGCATCAACTCCATTCGTGCACGGATGCGGCGTTCGGATTCGGGTATCCATTGAAGCTGTTCCTGGATGAACTGGCGCGTTTCCTCGAGTGTCCCTTTTGCGGACCGGGCGAGCTCCATGTTCAGGCCCGCCAGTTGCAGAGCCGCTTCCGACTTCTGCGAGACATCGGCGGCCTCATGATACATCTGGCGGAACAGACGCCATGCACCGGCGCGGTCCTTTTGCGAATGGGCGATGGCGCCGAGGCGTTGCAGGGCCTCGGCCTTTTCGAAGGGCGTCGCGGCGATTTCGCCGCTGGCCACGCGGGTGAAGTACGCGCGGCTCATGTCGAGGTTTCCGCGCCGGTGTTCCAGGTAACCGAGTCGCATCGACGCCCAACCCTTTGCCGGGTCGTCGTTGGACAAGCGGCCCATTGACTCGCGCAGGTCCAGTTCCGCATCGACATAGCGCCCCTCCGCGATGCGCCCCGAGGCGCGTTGCCGCAATGCGGCACCCGTGGGCGAGTCGGAGAGATAGGAGGAGCGGGCAGCGGCGCCGGGGGCGTCTTTCACTGCACGAATGGCGGTTGGCGAGGGGGCAAAGGTGACTTCCCCCACGCGCGGCTCGCGAATGACAAAGCTTCCATACTCTTCGCGAAGGAGCATGCTGTCCACGTACGCATCGGCATAGGTGTTGTACGTCCCCAGCGCCACAATCCAGGTGCCATCGGACGGCAGGACATTGACATCATGGCCCTGCTGCGAGAGGGCGTCGGCCTGATCCTGGGCGGCGCGCTGGGTGTCATGGCGCCCCAACTGCACACGGAAAATTTCCTCTCCCGCCGCGTCCAAACTCCCCGGCCCCGCCGCCATAAACAACCCCGCCAAGGCAAACGCCACCACCCACTGCGCAAATCCGACTCGCATCATCGCCTGTACCTCCTCTGCTCACGATCGAACCGTTCAGTTCTTCAATCGTGAGCATTTCGTACCCCCCCCATGGCGTTTGTCAAGAGTCAAATCGTAAAATTCTTGATGCTTCCCGTCCTTTCTTTGGTGGTTTTGATTCAGTTGCCATCTGGGACTCTTGGTGAAGCGGGTTGCCCCGAACGCCACAGAGCCCCAGATTGGGGGCAGAAGGACTGACCACTCAGGCAGGAGCCCCCCAAATGCTGAAGCAAAGTTACCCTTACTATCTGGCCAACAAGGCTGAGAGTCCCAATGCCGACCTGGAAGTGACGGACAAGTACACCGGCAAGGTCGCATTCCGCGTGGCCATGGCCGATGCCAAGGCCATCGACAAGGCCATCGGCAAGGCCGTCGAGGCCGCCGAGCCGATGCGGCAGATGCCCAGCTATGAGCGGCAGGCCGTCCTGAACCATTGCGTGAAGCGGTTCCAGGAGCGGTTTGACGAGTTGGCGGAGTCGCTGTGCATCGAGGCGGGGAAGCCGATCAAGGACGCGAAGGGCGAGGTCGGCCGGCTGATCGACACGTTCCGCATCGCGGCGGAGGAGTCCGTGCGCCTGAACGGCGAGGTGCTGACCATGGACATCAGCGCGCGGGCGAAAGGGTACAGCGGCATGTGGAAACGTGTACCCATTGGTCCCTGTTCGTTCATCTCGCCGTTCAATTTCCCGCTGAACCTGGCGGCGCACAAGATCGCGCCGGCGTTGGCGGTGGGGTGTCCGTTTGTGCTGAAGCCGGCGAGCCTGACGCCGCTGGGGGCGATCATCATCGGCGAGATCCTGGCGGAGACGGACCTGCCGGAGGGCGCATTCTCGATCCTCCCCTGCCGTCGCGACGGTGCGGCGCTTTTCACCGAGGACGACCGGCTCAAGCTGCTGAGCTTCACAGGATCGCCAGAGGTGGGATGGGACCTGAAGGCGAAGGCCGGAAAGAAGAAGGTGGTGTTGGAGCTGGGCGGCAACGCGGCGGTGATTGTGGATGAGGGGTCGGATCTGAAGGACGTGGTCGCGCGCATTATCATCGGCGCGTTCTACCAATCGGGACAGAGCTGCATCGGCGTGCAGCGGATCCTGGCGCACGAGAGCCTGTACGCGGAGCTGCGCGACCGTTTGGTCGAGGCGACGAAGAAGCTGAAGATGGGGAATCCCAAGGACGAGGACACGTTCATCGGCCCGATGATCAGCGAGAAGGAGGCGTCGCGGTTGGACAACTGGATCCAGGCGGCGGTGAAGAACGGCGCGAAGCTGCTGTGCGGCGGCAAGCGCGACGGCGCGATGTTGGAGGCGACGCTTCTGGAGAACGTGAAGCCCGAGGACGAGGTGTATTGTAAGGAGGCGTTTGGCCCCGTGGCGCTGCTGACGCCGTTCAAGGATTTTGACGCGGCGCTGGACGAGGTGAACGACAGCACGTTCGGGCTGCAGGCGGGTATCTTCACGCGCGACATCTACAAGGCCCACAGGGCATGGGACAAACTGGACGTTGGCGGCGTGGTGATTGGCGATGTGCCCTCGTGGCGCGTGGACCACATGCCCTATGGCGGCGTGAAGGACAGCGGTCTGGGCCGCGAAGGGATCCGCTTCGCGATGGAGGACATGACCGAAATCCGGCTGATGGTGCTGCGGACGGTGGGATGATGGGCTTGCATTGGACGCGCCGATTGAGTTGGATGGTGCAGAATCTGTGTGAGGCAGAGTGACATGGCCACAATCACTGTACCATCCAGCCGCATTGTGATCGATCCGGACGGACGCCCGCGGATCGATGGGACTACCTATCGGGTTGAGACCGTGGTGATTGATCATTTTCACCACGGTTGGTCGCCTGTCGAGATTTCCCGGCAACATTACGGCGAGATCACACCCGCTCAGGTGCATGCAGCCCTGTCTTTTTATTATGACAACCGTGATTTGGTCGATGGGTGCATCCGGGAGTCGCTGGAGGAATCAGAGCGTCTACGTTTGGAGATCGAAACCTTTCAGGAAAGGTTCCTGAAGACCGCCGAGTAGCGGATTCCCTCCAATGGCGATTGCACTCTATGTCGACGAACATGTAGCGAAGGCAATTGTTGAGGGTCTCGTTGAACGGGGCTGTGACGCGCTTCGAGTCCAGGATGACGGCGGAAGGGGTAACAACGATCAGTGGATCCTGGATCGCGCTCGAACGTTGGGGCGGGTGGTCTTCACGATGGATAAGGACTTTCTCGAATTGGCGAGTAGATGTCAGAAGTCAGGCACGCCATTTCGTGGTATAATCTATGCCCATCAGATGCGATATTCGGTCGGGCAGGTTGTGAATCGGCTTTCGGAGGTTTGCCGGGATGAATCCCCGGAGACGATGATGAACTGGGTGAAATACTTGTAGGAGAGGTTGGTATTGGCCGGGCTGTCATTGCGCTTTCTTCGTACTCGCCAAACAGCAAGTAGTTGCCCAATGCGATGACCCATTGGCCCGACTGCCGGGCGGGAGCCCGGCGCGCCCAGCGGAGTCGAATGATGACTGGTGGTGAGTGGAAGCTCTTTGCCTGTTGGCAAAAAGAACCCCCCTCCAAGCCAACGCAGGAAGGGGGACAATTCACGATCTGGTCTTGGAAAAACTCTACGCCGGCGTCGGCATGGTCGGCTCGCCGGAGAAGAAGGCGACGGTGCGGCTGATGACCAGCTTGGCCAGCTTCCAGAACGTCCAGACGATGAAGGCCGAGGCGACGACCAGGATGGCGAGGATGCCCAGTGACATGAGCGGGTTGGCCACGACGAAGGCCAGCAGACCAACGACGGTGATGTCTTCCACGACGCTGGCGACGGGGCTGACGATCGGCGAGGTCGCGGTGGAGTGGGCAACCAGACGTGTGGTGGCCTTGGCGGTGTGGCTGGTGGTGGCCAGTGTGCCGCCGATCAGGCCGGCGAGCACCTGAAGCTCCAAGGGGACCTCTCCCAATGCCGTGGCGGCCAGCGCGGCGCCCGCAGGAATGCGGATGAAGGTGTGAATGGAATCCCATGCCGTGTCGACAGCGGGGAACTTGTCGGCGAAGAACTCGATGGTGTACATGGCCAGCGCGGGCCACAGGACCCAATGACTCTCGAGCACGGCCAAGTCGCCGGGCAGGTCAAAGGAGGTCCAGCGGCTGAGCGCGCCGAGGACAAAAACGGTGGCATACAGGTTCACCCCCGCACACCAGCTTGCGCCCAGTGCGACCGACAGTGTCAGAATGATTTCTTCATAGCCCATGGAGGTTGGCTCCTTCCGCGTGGAGTCTGACATCAGGCTTTACGGTGTGGTTCCCCACCTATTCAATACGTTTTGAGAAATTTTTCGGGGTCTCCCCCGTCTGAGAGCGGCACTTGAGAGAACTCCTCCGTCCCCTTTCCGGCTTTCACGAACCCCGCCCGCCGGTGGCGTGGTGGGAATGGTTGGCCGTCGGACTCGCCACTTTGGGGGGCGTGTTCCTGCGGTTCTGGGCGCTGGATGCAATCCCGCCGGGCCTTTGGTACGACGAGGCGATCTATGGTTTGGACGGGCTGGACGTCCTGCGGGGGATCAACCGGCCGGTCTTCTTCGATACCTACGGCCACATGCGCGAGCCGTTGTACATGTACCTGCTCGCCATGGGGTTGGCTCTTGGGCCGGTGGAGGCTGCGACCATCCGGGCGGTTAGCGCTGTAATCGGGTCGCTGACCATTCCTGTGACGTGGTGGATGGCGCGGGAGGTGGCCGGTCCGCGGGTGGCGCTGTGGACAGTACTGGTCTTCGCGCCCATGAGGTGGCACGTGCACTTCTCGCGGACGGCGTTCCGGGTGATTCTCTCGCCGCTGTTCGCGGCGCTTTCGATGGCGCTGTTGGCGCGGTTTCTGAGGCGTCCAAGTTGGCACGCTGGAGCACTGTGGGGATTGGCTTTAGGGGCCTGTCTTTACACCTATCTCTCCATGCGGTTGTTTGTGATCATCATAGGTGGATTGCTCCTGCTGGCGATCTGGCAATCGAGGAGCCGGCCGGTCATCCTGAAGCACTCCATCCTGGCGGTGGCCTTGGCGGTCTGTGTGTTCGTACCCCTAGGCATCGATTTCGTCCGGAACCCTGACCACTTCTCGGGACGGACCGATGAGGTGTCGCTATTCGACGAGGGGCGCGGCGGCTGGACGCGCCTGCTCGCACAGGCCCGCGATGTGGCGTTGATGTCGACGATACGCGGCGACCACGAGCCCCGGCACAGCATCCCCGGCTGGCCGCAGTTCAACCAGGCATATCTGCTGTCCAACCGCCCGCAAGAGGCCGTGGCCACATGGGCGGACCTGCGGAGAATGGACCCGGAGGCCATGCCCGACGTTCACGGCACCGGAGCACCGGTGTTTGACGTGATTACCGGGATGCTTTTCATGGCCGCGCTGGTGCTCACGATCGCGCGAGCCCTTCGCGGTTGCTGGCCTTCTGCGGTACTGGCAGCGTGGGTAGTCTTCGGATCTCTGGTTTCGGTCCTGTCTTTTGGGGCGCCGAACATGTTGCGGATGCTCTTCGTGACACCCGCTGTGGCGTGCGTTTTGGCGATCGGGCTGGAAGCAATCTGGACGCAGCTCCGCTCGCGCCTCCTGGTAGCCAAGTGGGCCGCTGCATTTATGGGGCTGCTGCTGCTTTGGTATGGAGCCGGAGAGGTGAGACGCTACTTCAATGATTGGGCTTCAAGCCCTGGCATACCAGAGGCCTTCAATACAAACCTGGTGGAGATCAGTGAGTGGCTGCGGGAACACCCGGACCGGCCGCAGACGCTGGTGCTTCCGCAATACCTAATGGATACGCCCTCGATCCGATTCGAGATGGACCGGATTACGGGGAAGGTTTCCGATTCGGATTGGGAGCCGGGAAACGGACGGGTGTGGCTTCTGGCTCCGATTCCGCCTTATCCCCCACTGAATGTGGAAGAACGTGTCATCCGCGCGGCCAACATCCTCCAGCGGTTTCACATGCCCAACGGAACGGAGTGGGCCGTGGTATTGGAGTGGGAGGGCGGGGAGTAAGATAGGGGGTTTTTTGAAGTCAGGCAGACTCATTGCGGCTTTGGTTCATCAGGAAGAACATCATGGCCCGGCCTTCGCCCGGCTACGGCTTGGCAGAAAGATGGCCATGATACTTTGTGGACCGTCGGGCCGACATGAAAAATGGGGCCCGTGTGGGGCCCCGTTGCAATTCGACACAGCGTGTTGCTGGCGTGATCACACCACCGGTTCTTCCGCTTCGTCCTTCTTGGCGGAGCCGGCGGCTCCGGAGGCGGTGCCCATCAACTTGACGCGCATTTCGTCCGGATAGTGGCAACGCTCCAAGGCGATCTCGCCGGTGATCTTGTTCTCGGAATAGAGCTTGTAGAGGAAGTCGTCCATCGAGATCATGCCCTGCTTGGCAGAGGTCTGGATGGTGGAGATGATACGGTTGGTCTTGGCTTCGCGGATCAGGTTCTGCACGGCCGGAGTACAGTGGAGAATCTCGTAGGCGGCCAGACGCCCCTTGCCCGATGCGTTGGGCACGAGGGTCTGGGAGATGATGGTCTTGAGGGCGACGGAGAGGACCGCGCGGATCTGCTCCTGGGTGTGCAGGTCCAGCATGAACTGGATCAGCGCCCGGTGCAGGCGCG
>CAZVAQ010000063.1:8140-19716 GCA_964625145.1 uncultured Candidatus Sumerlaeota bacterium | reverse complement strand
CCGGCGCCGGCGCCCTCGAGGTCCCGCCGCCAAACGGCCCGCGCACCCGTAGCTCAGCTGGATAGAGCGTCTGACTACGGATCAGAAGGTCGGGAGTTCGAATCTCTCCGGGTGCGCCATAAAACACTGACAACAAAGAGCTTGGAAGCCCGGCGAGAGCCGGGCTTCTTTTCGTATGGGGGATGGAGGGGTGACGGGTACCAAGGTCGGGCTGGGTGGAGGCAGCCTACTTGTCCGACGGGATGTGGACTTTCACGAAGCGAACCTGGCGGCGGTCGTGGTCGTAGACGAAGTGCAGGGTGTTCGGGTCGATCTGGATGGCGTTGGGATAGGCGAGTTGTCCGCCGGTGAGGAGGTCTTCGCGGATGGTCCATGTCTGCAGGTCGTCGTCGCTGATCCAGAGGGAGAGGGGATCGCGGCGGCCTTTTTGGCCGACGACGCCGCTGGTGGGGTTGTGCAGGAGTGCGTGGCGGCCATCGGTCAGGCGCAGCAGATGGACGAGGGAACCGGCGTTCGGGATGTCGGTCTGCCAAGCGTCCGACCAGGTGATGCCGCCATCTTCTGAATCAGCGCGCCACAGGAAGCCGCCCCATTCGGCTCGCATCAACATGACAAGGCGGCCGTCGCTCATTTCGGCGACGGTTGGTTCGATGAGGCCAAGGGGGCGGTTGTTGATGAGCCCGTGGCGTTGCCAAGTGCTGGCGGTATCGTCGGGGGCAATCCAGACGCAGCAGCCCATGAGATAGTCGGAGAATTTTCCGCCGCCGCGGCCTTCGCCGGCGGGCATGGCCAGGGCTTCTGCTTCCGATGTTGCGTGTGCAAGTTCGACGGCGGGCGCGACGAGGGGTTGCGGGCGAAGATCATAGGACATGCCGGGATAGATGTATGTCCCGTTGGTGAGGCGGACGGGGCCTTGCCCGTGGCCGATGGAGAGAGTGCGGGAGCCATCGTCGCTGAGATCGATGGGTACCGGCTGGCTCCAAGTCATGCCATTGTCGCCCGATTCGATCCTGAAGTAGTGCCATTCGGTGTATTCCCTCGAAGCGGGCCAGTGAGCACCGAGGGCGATGACGCGCTCTCCATCATCCGTGGTGAACAAGTTTGTGAGGATACCCGCCATCTCTCCGGAGGGAACCAGGACGGTGGGTTCCGACCAGGTGGCGCCATTGTCGGACGAGCGGGCCAAGAGGACGCAATTGTCCGGCGATGGTTCCTTGTCCGCACCGGAGAGCCACGCGCACAGCAGATCGCCGTTTGGCGCGATGGTCATGATGGCTCCACAGGCTAGGCGATAAGTCGTATTGCCGTGTTGCCAGCCTGCGTGACCATCAAACACGATTACTTCCTGGGCACTAATCGGCTCGGGCACACTCTGTACCTTGGTGGCGCAAGCGGTGACACCGAAGAGGAAGGCAGATAGCAGTCCAAGCGTCGCAAGGGATCGATTCATGGCATGATCTCCTGCATGACAGGGGCCTTGACCATCAATTGTTCGATGACTTCGGAGATCTCCTCGGGTTCCATCCTGCCAGGCTTCAGATACCGATGCCTGCCCGCGGGATCCGACTGCCATGTGTTGGTGCCATCAGGTTGCAATAGGATGCGACCCGGTTCTGATTCCCTCCAGTATCCATCCAGCTGGCCCTTCAGGCCGCGGACGGCATAGAGCACGGTGGCTTGGTCCCAACTGTATCGATCCTGCGCTGTGCCGTCGTAGAAGTGTTCGTAGGCCCTCCTGACGGGGCTGTTGGCAGGAGTCTGTGCGAGCGCGGCACCGGTCAGCAGTTCAAAGCCGAGCTCGACACCGAAAAAGGTGATGGGAGTGGGCCATTGATTGATGGTTTGAAAGGCCGCACCGGGATCTTGTCGGAAATTGAACTCGTGTCCCTCCGGGAATCCTCCGCCCATGCATATCCAATGGCAAATCTTGCGGGTCACCAAGGTGCGACCGTCCAGTGGACTGATGTCATCCGGTCCGCTGTCGAGCAGTCGCGCCAGGTTGGTCATGAAGCCGATCGTCACGAGAGTGACGGCTCCATCGTCCTCCGCCGCGAGCACACGGCGCGCGACGCGAACGGCGTCTTCTGCGTGGTCCTGCGACTTCAGGGGGCCGGGGAGTTCCGTGGCGACCTGCTCGGCATATTGTGATGGATCCAACACGGCTTTGCCCTTCACGACGCCCAGCGGGATGTCGCCACGTCCGTACCATTCATTGATCGCGGAGGCGCAGGGAGCGCTGTGAGGGTTGGCACACGAGACCAGGATGGCCAGGATCTCCGCCTCTCCGAGATCCGCCAGTGCATGCAAAGTCGCCAGCGCGCCCACATCGTCGACATCCTTTGCGATGTCCGTGTCGAGCAGGATGCGTGACACTCCCGCCGGTTTGGCGATCACGGGAGTGGCGACAGAATTGTCACTCATTAGTTGTTCCTTGGTGGTTTGGTGAATGGGAAGTCCAGTTCCCGAATGTTTGGAAGTTTCTCCCGATGGAGCCGACCAGGACCCCATCGGGAGGAGTCAATCAGCGGATGGCGAACCAAGATCCGACGGACGGGACAACTCCGCCGAGGAAGGAACCACCGCCGTCAAGTGGCGAGCCATCGCTGGCGGCCGCGGCGAACAATGGGTTCGTGACCTGGGCATAGCCTTCCTCGCCATAGATCAGCGACGTGAACTGCGGGTCGGCATAGATGCTGCCCGATTCGTTCACGATGGTGTCGAATCCGATGCCCGTGATGGCGCCCGGTCCGGAGGCCTGGAATGCGCAGTTCATGGCATTGACGACGGAATTGTTGTTCGCGAACGCGTAGTGTACGTTGGAGAAGATGGAGTCGGAGATCGTGTAGATCATCATCTGGTTCTGGATGATGCCATAGCGATGCCCCGCAATCGTGAGGTTGTCCATGGAGAGCGTGGTTGGAGCGACGGCGAAGGTGAATGCGTTCGTGCCGCCCGGGTTTGTGCGCTGGCCGCCGATGAGAGTGCATTCCGAGATGGAGAAATTGCTGCCCGCATTGGCGACGTAGATGACGCTGTTGGGGCGACCGTCTGGGGTGTCCTGTTGGTCCTGCGGCGCGCCGTAGAAGTCGGCCTGTTCGATGGAGACGTTGGTGTATGGACCAAGGAAGATCCACCCGCGCCCTTGGTAGTTGTTGTTGTGGAAGAAGACGCGGTTGCCCGCGGTGCCCTGGATGACCAAGTTGCCGCCGATTCCGCCTGCGTCGCGGACGTACACGCCGGAGGAATTGTTGGCGACGACGGTGCCTTCGAGGAGCCTGACGGTGCCTTCGTTCTGCGCCAGCAGCGGCCAGTACTCCGCGTCCTTGTACCCGCATTGGGTGATGATGCTGTCCATCACCTCGATTTCAGAGCCCGGCCCCTGTGCAACCAGGATGCCGCGGCCGCCATTGGCGGGTGCCTGCACGCCACCGCCTTCGAACGGTGTCATGCCATCATGAATCCACGAGGGCAGGTCATCGATCGATGCCGCCGACGCGGCCGACGCGGGAAGCGTGGTGATGGTGGAGTCCTTGAAGCTCGCCTTGCCGCCATCGATGGTGTAGGCCAGGTAGCGCGATGGTGGAAGCGTCACGGACGGCGCGATGACGACATTCTCCATGACGACCTCAACCGGTCCGCGAACGGAAATACCGGCCCAGTTGTAGACTTCGCGCGGCAGGATGAGCGGCTTGACGCCTTCGCCGCGAATGGTGAGGGGGCTCATGGATTGCGGGATCTTTGTACGGATGCCGCCGCTTGGCGTGTCCGCCTCAAACACACCCGCGAGCACTTCGTCGTAGGGGCCGAAGGATGTGATGTTGATGGTGACAGGTTCGCCCACGGTGGAGTTGGGTCCTTCGCTGAATGCGTCAAAGCTCAGCATGGCGGCCTGGATACTGTCGAATGTGGAGATGCCGTTGGGCTTCGGGTCATTCTTGTCGACGGTGACGGTGGAGAAGATGCCGGCCGGAACGTAGGCGCCGCCGCCATCGAGTGGCGCGCCGCCCTGGGCAGCAGTCGCATAGGCCGCGGAACGGACGATGGCAAAGCCGGCGTTGCCATAGTCCAGGCCGCTGAATTCCGGGTCGTCGTAGATGCAGTCGATCTCGTTGACCGTCAGCTCGAACGGCGGGTTCGTGACGGCAACGGGGCCGCTGGCAGGGAATGCGCAGTTGATGGCGTTGACCACGTTGACGATGCCGTTTGCAAAGCTCGTACGATTGCCGAGGATCGAATTGGTGATGGTCAGTGCATTGTCACCGCTGAAGCCAAAGGTGTTGGTGATGAATGCATAGCGGTGATCGATGATGGTGAGTTCGTCGAGTGTGAGGGAACCGGGGACGACGTCGAAGCGCACGGCGGTGCTGCCGCCCGTGCCGCGTTCACCATCCGCAAAGATTGATTCGGTGATGGAGAGGCTCTCAACACCGGTGATCACGCGAATGCAGTTCTGGTTGGGGCGGCCGATGAAGTTGCAGTCGCTGATGCTGACATTGCCGGCGTCCTCGATGTTGATCCAATCGTTGCCGAAGTTGTTGTTGCTGATGCGAACGCGGTTCTTGTAGGTGCCGTTGATGGTCAGGTGCGGCCGCGCGCCGCCGCCGGGGCGAATGAAGATCCCGCGGGCGTTGTTGCTCAGGACCGTGCCTTCCGTGACATTCAGATGGGCGCCGTTTTGCGCGTACAGGGCGCTGGAATTGTTGCCCCATTGCGTGACCACGGTGTCGCGCAGGTGGACGGTGGAAGGATCGTTGCCCTCGGTGGCAGGGGGATTGGTTGCGGCCAACGCGGAGCGGCCCGCGAAGTTCGCCGGATAGACGTAGGTGTCCGTCAGGGCCGCCGAGCCGTCCAGGACACCAGCGGGTATGTCCGATAGCGATGTGTAGGTCGCTGCTTCCGCGGGAAGCGCGGTGATCACGCAGCCGTCAAAGGTCAACTGGCCGCCATCGATGGCGTAGCCGATGAAGCGCTGGCCGGAGGCTGCTTCGTCCGAGGCGATCGTTGATTGCGCGATCACCGCGTTTTCGATGACGAGGCCGCTGGTTCCGCGTGCGGTCAGCGCGGCGAAGGAATAGGCGTACTGAACGAGCAGCAGGGGCTTCACGCCCTTGCCGCGGATCGTGACCGTATTGTCCGAACGGTCGTCATCGGTGAGTACGATCTTCGCGATGGCGCCGCCCGTGGAGACATCATCGCCAAAGACCGCGGGGATGACTTCGTCGAATGGGCCGAAGGCGACGACCTCAACGATGTTGGGCGCGGTGTCGGCGGCATTCGACCCGGTGCCGATGTCGAAACTGAGGACGGCGTCCTGGATGGTGTTGAACACCGTGACGCCATCGGCGGTTGCGGCAGGATCAACGGTGACGATTTGTGCAGCGAGTGCTCCCGGGAGAAACACCGCCGCGACAGCAATACCATGACGGAGCGATTTCAGCCTCTTGAGTCTCATGATTCCGATCCTTTCGGTGGTCAGTTGTCTTCTTCCGCCTTTGGGTCCAGTCTTTCGGTCGACGATCGTTTACCGGTGCTGCCGGTGGAGTCCTACGCTGGGGCCATTGCCTTGTCGGCCTTGATTCCCGCTGAGGGAAACTGCCTGGCGACGTGGGGCTCGCAAACGCCCTCGGCGGCCAGTTGTTGCTTGATCCAAGTCAGCATCTCGATCCAACGCGATTCCGGCCTGCGCAGCCGTGCGATAATCGCACGGATCTGCGATTGGGCCGCCTCGGCCTCCTCCCAGTTGCCTTCGTCCGCCGCCTGCCAGCAGCTCAGCAACAGGGCGGGATGAAGGTTCGCCAGGCTGGGGACACAACCGGCCGCTCCCAACCGCACGCTTTCAACGATGCGCCCCTCATCACCCGCGAGGATGGGGAATCCGGGTCGCACGCTATTGGCCGCAGTGAGCACGCGCCCGAGGTAGTCGAGGTCTCCGGAGCTATCCTTCATGGCCACCACGCGCGGGTTCCTGACCAGGTCCGCCACCATTCCCGGCGTGATGTGGTTCACCGTGCACGATGGGATGTGATAGAGGACGACCGGCAGGGGACATTGCGCGATGACAGATTCCAGGTACGCTTGGAGGCAGTCTTCCGTAAGCGGGAAGTAGGCCGGTGCCTGTACGACAACCGCATCGACCTTCGCTGATTCGCACTCACGAATCAGAACGAGCGTGTCCTCCATCGTTGCTGCGCCGACGGAGGCCAAAACCGGGACACGGCCGGCCGCCAATGATCGCAGCGAATGGATGACAGCCACCCTGGTGGCGATGGGGACAGCGCTGTATTCGCCGGTGGTTCCGCCAGCGAACACACCATGAACGCCACCGGCGAGGACCTTCTCCACCAGGCGCTCCATGCCGACGTGATCAAGGGTCCCATCCGCCTTCAGCGGAGTCACCAGCGGTGGGATCACACCACGCAATTTGGTTGTTTCAAAGCTCACTTCTCACTCCTTCTCCACCAGACTGTCAGGATCAAAGATGGTTGCGGCGATGAACTGCTGGGGTTGCTCGGGCGTTGAGTAGTAGTAGATCGCCACGACCTTGCCATCAGGTCGCTGTGCGACGCGCGGGTAGCCGAGGTCCCAGTTGCGGCCATCCTCGCGCAGGACAATCTGCGGACCCCACGTCTTGCCTTCGTCGCTGCTGAGGCGCGCGCGAACGCCGAAGGGCTGCTGACGCCATCCGTAGATGAGGCACAACCGCCCGTCATTCAATCGCACCAACGCGGGCGGATTGCTCGCGCCTTCGCTCGGTGTGGCGACGTATTCCCAGAATTCGCCGCCGTCATCGCTGCGATAGATGTCGATCCAGCGGCGGCGTCCCGCCCGTTGGCGCAGTGCGGTGATCAGCGACCGTTCGCCAACGCTGACGGTGGCGGGCATGATCGAGAACGACGCTACACCGTCTTGTGCGCGCGGAGGCTCCGGCGCCATCCATCCAAGGAACTCCCACGTGGCGCCTCCGTCGTCGGTGCGCGTGGCAAAGGGGCGGCCTTCGTCGCCATCGGTGAGTGAGCTCGTGATGAAGGCGATCAGGCTGTCGTTGTCGACGACGACATAGTCCGTGCGCGCCATCAGCAACGGTGCGCGGAACTCTGGAAAGAGGAAGGGGCCATCCCACGTGTGCCCTCGATCCTGCGAGAAGTAGAACGTGTTGCCGCGGGACTTCATGGCGAAGTTTGGATTCGTGAAGTCGTAGCCACCAGGACAGGGCGCGGGGACGCGGTCAAAATCCACCGGATGCAGGTCGGGATTCTCGAGGAACTCCGGCTCGTGGATGTCGTCCGGGAGTGTCATCGTCCATGTCTGGCCGCTGTCGGTGCTGCGTGCGAGAGCGATGCGCTTGGGACCGTTTCGGTCCATGTCGTGATAGTCGTCCTGCAGGAGGAAGTTTGCGTACTCGAAGCCGACGAGGATCTCGCGGCCGCCATCCCACGTCCAAAGGCCCTCGTTGGCCGGCCAGCCGCAGAAGCGGCCTTCCTCACCGTAGACGATCAGGTGCTGCATGTCGGTGGGTACAGCGAAGCCGGGATCAAGCGTTGGGGTTTCGTTCGCCGCCGGCTTTGCATCCGCGCGCGGACCGGTGGGCCGGTAGGAGTAGATGTGGACTTCAGCGCCGTCGGGATTCTCGCGCGTGCCGACGATCAATTCCACCTGGCCGTCACCGTTCACGTCCGCGACGGCCAACGCCGTCGGGGGGAATGCCATTTGGTCGATGCGTCGTTCTGCCGTGAAGTTCTTGATCGTCAACGTGCCGCCGGGCGCTGCGCTGTATTCCGACAAGAAGAGATCGCGACCCTCGCCAGTGTCGCTAACCTGTACTCCGTAAACGAGCGCAGCACCACGCGCGGCAGATTCCACCGGTGGCAGGATCGTCACCGGACTGACTCCGTTGATGTTCAGCCGCAGGCCACCAGGCTCGTCGGCACGATACGCGTCGGGGCCCGTGGACTTGATGACATGAAAGGTGCCTTGATGGTAGTCGCTGGCCACAAGCTCTGCGCGTCCGTCGGCATTGAGATCGCCGATGGCGATGCGACTGTAATGCCGCAGGCCGCCGAAGGGACCTTGCGCGTGTTCGATGTGCGGATCGTGGCCCTGCCCCAACCAACCCACAATTTTCAGGTGCGAACCGCCAGCGGCCAACACGCCGATCTCGCCACGGCCGTCCTCGTCAAGATCATGCACGATCGGCGACATGGCGGAGAGTCCGTTGATCTGTCCGCCCAACGACGACACCACCGGCTCCCGCCATTTCGAGTTGCCATCCCATTCGTGGATGAGCAGCGCGCGCTCCGCATCGGCCGTGGCCACGATGATTTCCGGACGGGAGTTGCCGTCCAGATCACCGACGGTGACCGCGACGATCGGTGCGCCGATTACCAGCGATCCGATGGGTGTGGATGCACCTGCATCGGATGCGGATGCCTGCTCGGGAAACTTGAAGATGTGAACCGCATGATCGCCGGGCTCTTCGCCGTGCTGGGTGATGAGCAGCTCTGCGACTCCATCACCGGTAACGTCGGCCACCGTCCCGATGGGGACCGTCCACGGCGAGCGCGATGTCTTGGGATGTCCACCTTCCCAGATACGGTTCCAGTTCGAGCCATCTTCGGTCTTGTAGACGAACACGTTTGGGAAGCGGCGGTGATGGCCGAACACGACCAACTCCGCAATGCCATCGCCATCGAGGTCATGGTCGACGTCGACATTAGAGACCCATTGGTGTCCGATGTCGAAGCTTTCAATCAGTTGCCAATCGGGGTCCAAGGCGCCGGCCGACGTTGTGGAGAAAAGCGCCGCGATGGCTAGAGTTTGGTTCAGGAAGTTCTGAGTGCGCATGGTCGCACGAAGCCTTTAGTAGATATGAAACAGCGAGCAGATCTCCGGATCGGCGGGGACATCCAGGCTCCCGGCGGTATACTCGATCCAATGGATTTCGTGTGGTGCGTTGGTGTTCTCGCGCGTGCCAATGAGCAGATCCAAGTGCGCGTTGTCATCGAGCGACGCGGGCCCGTGCAGGATATCGCCCACGACGGCGAGGCTCGTCATTGCGCCGGGGACTTGCACCACCACGCGTGGCAATGTGAAGTCTATCGCCCGAAAATCCCCCGGCGCGCCGATGTGGTCCATGGCGTACAAGTCAGTGCCGACGATGTCCGATACTTGGACACCAAACCACAATGACCGCGGCGTGTCCGATGTCGGGGCGACGACCGCCAAGGGTGTCACCCCGCCGGGAAGGACCTTGATGCCTCCCGGTTCATCTTCACCATAGCTGTTGGGGCCCAGAGGTTCTATCACGTGGATGAGGCCGAGGGCATAGTCCGTCCAGACCAGCTCGCGCGAGCCATTGCCATCGAGATCCTCCCAGATGATGCGCGAGCGATGGCGGCTGCCGCCAAGTGTGCCGACGGTATATTCGGTGGAGAAGTTCGTTCCGTCCCATTCGAGGATCACCATGCGGGAGCCACCGGAGACGATGAGAGCCACTTCGTTGCGCCCGTCGCCGTCAAAGTCCACCACCGGCGAGATCGCCGCGGCTTCCACGGAGGGAGCGCCAAGGTCATGGAACACGGGCGGGGCAAAGCTGAGATTTCCCGAGCCATCGGATTCAAAGATGGCAAGCGAGCGAGTTGGCGATGCAGTGGCCACGAGGATTTCGGCGCGGCCGTCACCATCCAAGTCGCCAATGGAAATGCCGACGGGATCTGCGTCGATGCTGGCGGTGCCCAGTTGCAGGATCACCGGGCTGCCCTTTGGTGGGTTTGTGGAGGAGAGGGCGCCACCGCTCACCGATTGATTGAACTCGTATACATAGACGCGATCGTTGCTGCCGCCGCTTCCCGTTCTCCCGATGGCAACGTTGGCGCGTCCATTCCCAGTGGCGTCACCCACAGCGATCATCGGCACGGCATCGGGAGTTGACGGATCACCAGCAAAGCCATGACTCCATCGGGATTCCAGCAATCCCGTGCCACCCAGTTCATGGATAAACGCATTGGGGTTGCGCGTGTTGCGTCCCCAAATGCCCACCTCGCGCAAACCATCGCCGTCCATGTCAAATCCCGCGACGAGGCCCGCGGCTTCCTGGCTGCCGATGTCGATGGATTGGCGCAGCTCCCAGCCTGATTCGATGATACGCGGCCATGCGGTGGAGGTGTCGGCGTCGTCCGGATTCCAGATGGTGGCCGCGATGTGCTGCTGCGGATGTTCGCGCGTGGTGTAGTAATACATGGTGACCAATTTGCCGTCGGTGCGCACGACAGTCCGCGGATAGCCAAGATCCCAACTCAAGCCATCCTGGCGGAGGAAGATCTCCGGGCTCCAGGTCTGTCCGTTGTCGGAGCTGATCCGGGCACGCAGGCCGAAGGGGGCCGAGCGGACGCAGTAATGGATGACTAGGCGACCATCATCCAGTCGCACGATGCTGGGCGGATTGCCGCCGCTTTCGCCCGTGTAACTGACGAAGCTGCGCAGGCTCCACGTCGCGCCGTTGTCCATGCTCTGGCGCAGCTCGATCCAATGGCGTCGACGCCCTTCGCGATCCCCACGAACGCGAACGGCGGCCACCAGCTCCGAGGGACCAAGGCGGAGCGCCGTGGGCATGATCGAATACCCCCCTGTGGCCGGCTCGGGGCTCAGCCAGGCTCCGAACTGCCACGTCGCTCCGCCATCCTTGGTCTCAAAGAAGAAGCTGCGTCCGTTGTCGCCGTCGGACTTGTCGGCCGTCTTGAAGACGCGACACGTCTGCGCATCGTCGACGATGTAATTGGTCCGATTGTAGATGCGGGAGAGCCCGAAGTTGGGAAACGTTGCGGGAAAGCTCCAAGTGCGGCCGCGATCGTAGGAGACCTGGTACCGCCGGTTCGACGCGAAGCGCATCGCGAAGTCGGGATGATCGAACTGGATCGGGCCGGCGCGGTGGACGCTCACCAAAGTGGGCGGCTCCTCCACGGTCCAGGTCACGCCGCCATCAAGGCTGCGCGCCTGAAGGATCGGCTGTGGCTGGGTCGTATCCACCGAGTGGGCGTCTTCCTGGTAGAGATACGTCCCCCGCAGGAACCCCACAAGGATCTCGTCGCCCCAGCTCCACACGCCATGGTTCGCGGGCCATCCGTGGAAGTATTGCTCTCCACCGGAGACGATGTAGTTTTCCACGGCGGGCGCGTTCGCGCGCAGCACGGTTGCAGGACAACCGATCAAGATAAGCCCGGCCAGAATCGCGCGCCAGATTGAAAGATGGAAGTTCATGGGCCTCAGTAGCTCAATCGGACGATGTCACCGCGGCTGATGGTCCCATTGGAGGGATCATAGCTGCCCGGCCAGTTCGAGGCGGCACGGCCATAGAGGAAATACTCCTTGGTAGTCTCGCGGCCGAGATACTGATACAGTTGCACGAAGGCCCCGGTGTCATTCCCCCCGGCGCTGGGGCGGTCGCCGCTTCCACCAGTCATGTCGGGGCCGACGCTTTCCAGGACCCAAGCGTTGGAAGCCTGTGGCAGATCCGACCCATAGCCCCAGGAGATCATGCGATCCCCCTCCACCTCCGCCACGCGGAAAGGATCGGTCAGGGC
>CAZVAQ010000063.1:1300-8040 GCA_964625145.1 uncultured Candidatus Sumerlaeota bacterium | reverse complement strand
AGGGGGACGGCGGTTAGCGGCCTCAAGCTCGTCAAATCGGCCTGAAACTTTCTGAAACAGAGCCAGAGGTCAAGCGGTTTCTTTCTGAAAAACTGAAACTTTGGCGCGTTCTATTCTGAATATTCTGGCTTGACTTTTCGCCACCTCCAGCGGTTACCTGTTCGCCGAGAGGCCAATCGCCCGCCTGTTCACGGGGGCAAACTGAGCGTGCCAAGGGGGCACATTATGTCCGTCAGGATGATCGACATTGCCCGGGAAGCTGGTGTCTCGCAGGCCAGCGTCTCCCGCGTGGTCAACAATTCACCGGACGTTTCCGAGGAGGTTGCCGCCACGGTGCGAGCGGCCATGGAGCGCCTGGGCTACAACCCGCAGCCCCGGCGCGCGCGCAATGCCATGTCCAACGGGGGGGATGAGGAGGAAACGCAGTTGGGCGGCCTGATCGCGCTGCTGCATTTCGACGATCATCACATGGGCCACGCCGATGTGTTGGCTGCGGCGTTGCGCGGCATTGAGACATCGCTGGCGGACCAGGAGATGGGGTTGGTGGTGGTGCGGGCCAACGATCCGCAGCGCCTGCCGGCGTGCCTGTTCAATGGGCAGGTCAAGGGCCTGCTGCTGGACGGCGTCTCTCCCCGGCCGGAGGTGTGGCGCCGCGTGCGGTCGCTCCCCCACGTCTGGCTCAGTTCCTATCATGACGAGGGCGGCGACCACGCGCTGATGGGCAATGAGGTGATCGGCCGCATGGCGGCGCGTTACCTGATCGAGCGGGGACATCGCAAGATCGCGTTCCTGAGCGTGAAGAACCGCCTGCCCGCGTTTCGCGCGCGCGGCGAAGGATTTCGCTACGCGGCAGAACAGCATGGCATCGAGGTGCAGATGATCCCCGCGGTCGAAGACACTGAGGAAGTTCCGGCGCTGATGAGCCTGTCCGAGATCGAGGAGCGCGCGTTGCCATTGGTGGATGAGCTGCTCGGCGCGCGCCAGCGTGCCACCGGCGTCTTCATTCCGTACGATCCAACGACTGCGGTCGTGTATCGATTGTTGCGCAAGCGCGGTATCGAGCCATCGCCCGAGCTGGACATCGTTTCGTGCGGCAACCAGTCTTCCTGCCTGGCGGGGCTGACACCGCGGCCGGCCACCATTGATGTGGGTTCGGAATTGTCCGGGCGGCAGGCTGTTGAGCAACTGCTGTGGAAGATCGCGCACCCGCACCAGGAGTCGCGCATGCGCCTGAGCGTGGATCCCTTGTTGATCGAGGGCGAAATCCCGTGCTCCACAATGCGCGAGCCCGATGGCCGATTGGCTGTCAGGTCATGATGAACAAGGCGGCACTCATCGGAAAAGTCGCAGCCGTGCAGGCAATCCTGTCGCTATCCAGCGCGTGTGCGGCTGACTATCTCTACATTGGCGACCCGCCACCGGCCGAGGCGTGGAGTACCAATGCCACGGCGATACGTTTGCAGTCCAACAACCTGACCACACCGGAGGTCGCGCGTGGGATGACGCTGTTCTCGCGCAATATCCAACAGCGTGGTGCGCCGCTCACCGTGACTCTGGAGACTATCACGACGCGTGTGCCGCCAGCCAATGAACTCATTGTGCGGCTGGCACTGACCGATTTGGACGGCGATCCATCCCAGGGCGCCTACACGCTGACGCTGGCGCCGGAGGGCGAAGGGGCGCAGGCGCGGATCGAGGCGGAGGAACCGCTCGGCATTATCGCGGGTTTGGGCGAGTTGCTGTGGTTGTCGCAACCCTCTGCGAGTGGAGGTGTGACATTCCACGAGTCCAACGCCACCGGATTGCGCGAACCCTATTTTGCCGTGCGGAATGCGTTTGGCCCCATAGGCGCCCATGGAGACGGCGACGCCGCGACACGCACGGGTTCGACGGGCTGGCTGAACCAACAGCAGCTCGAGGATTACGCGGCGGGGGCGCTCCTGCTCGGGAACAACCTGTTGTTTGACGGAGCGGGATCGAATCAGCGCGTCTCCATGAAGACGGTGACAACGACGGGCTACAACAACAACTGGCATCGCTACTCCACGTTTGCCGATGGGTACGCGGCGCAGTATGTCCTGGGCATTTCCGCGAACGCGATCCATGCGGACGACCGGGTTTCGTCCGAGACGAATGTCGTCTGGCCGTTCACGCATTCGATCTTTGCGCGGCTGGGTTGCCCATCGGATCCACCGACGCGCGCGGTGATGCTTCAAGAGCGGGAGGTATACTTCGACCGCGCTCCGCGCATTGATTGGGTGCTGCTGCTGGCGGGGGACATAGCGGGTTGCCGCTGCGTCGATTGCCGGCCGTGGGGCGCGACGTATCTGGATCTTGCCGCCGACATGGCCACTGATCTGAAGAGCCATCACGCGAACGCGCGCTTCCTGATCAACAACACATGGCTGTCGCCGGAAGAAGACGAAGTTCTGTTCAACGACCTCGCGGACATTCCGCCCTCGCAAATCGATGGGTACTTCTACGCACCGGGGAGCGACGAGGGTTCCACCTACGGCTTCATGCCGGGGTTGGAGGAATGGCAATCACCGCAGGACACGCCGCCGCCGGGGACGCATCCGGACGATCTTGATCTGGCGCAGAGGCGTTTCTTCCGCAGCGTGCGCGATCAACTGGCCACGAGCGGCCACAAGAGCATCGAATACGCCGACATCACGCATTGGAAGAACGCTCAATATGGGATGGAGGACCGCTCGCATCCGCTGTGGCTGGAGCTAAACCTGCGGCGAAGCTACATGCCCCGGCCGCAGGCGATGTACTCTGTCATTGCCGCGAGCCTGGCACATCAGGATCGCGACGGCGGCATGATGGCCTACAGCGAGGGCGTGCACGACGATTTGCACAAGTTCATGCTGTCACGGATGCTTTGGAATCCAAACTACCGCAACGCGCGGCAATTGGTTGAGGAGTACTACACGTACTACGCCGGGCCAACAGTCGCGCCCGTTTTAACCGACGCCACTTTCGCCGCCGAGCGTTGGCATCGCAGCGCGCCATCGGAAGTGGGGCTGCTGAACGAAGTACGCCGGACGCGCGTGAGTCTTGAGGCGGCCGTTCCAAGCGTCCCGGCCGTTCTGCGTAATGGATGGCGGTTGCAACTATTGCGCGAGCGTGTGGCGCTGGATCTGTATTCACTCCTCAAGTTCCAGCAGCAAGCCGAGTTGTTCGACGACGTGATGGAGGTAGTCACGGAGGCTGCCGAGACAATGCCCGTCGATGTTGCGGCGCTGAATGCATTGGCCCAACAGATAGACGCCGGGATCCATGCCGAAACGGCAGAGATGACTTCACTTCGGACTGAGATCCAGCAGATCGACGATTTGTTGAACGCGTCCATCGGCCTGCGGTTCGATGTCTTTCATCGTTTGGACAAGATCGACACGGCGGGGCTTGTGTGGCTGCGCAAGGCCATCACCGACGCCATCGCAGCGCCGAACGACGCGACACGGCGCGCGAGGCTGGCCACCGCCGTCGATTATCACACGGGCCGCAACGCGCTGATCTTGGCGGATCTTGGCGCGCCGGAAGGAAAGCAGTTCCTGAAGAACCCGCGCGCTGTGCGGCATTACTATGGCGAGGGAGACGAATCGCTGACGTCGCATCCAGCGAAGCGGTCGTTCGTGTACACGCATGAGGAGATCGCCCACATCGACCTGGAGTTTCACGGGCTTGATTCGTCACTCGACCATCAGGTGGTCCTTACACATCCGAATCCGGTTGCGCGTTTCTACAGCAAGGACAGTCCAAACCGCTACCGCGTGCTTGCAGGGCCGCAGTTGTTGAACCTGGGAACGGTGTCGCCTGCGGGTACCGCGGGGGCACCACAGGATTTCACCTTCCAGGTGCCCGCATCCGCGATCGTGGACGGAAGTCTGTCGCTGAGACTTGAGCAGTTTGCAGGTCAGTGCCGTTCCATTTCCGTGGCTGAGATTCGCATCCTGAAGCCGAACGTTTGATAACCCCGGGGAGATTTCATGAAACTTCACGTACTGGACATCCTCGTGCTGGTGTCCTACTTTGGCGTCATCGGCTGGATGGGGTGGTTCTTCTCCAAGCGCAACGACAGCACGGAGAATTACTTTGTTGGCGGCCGTTCGTTTCCCGGTTGGGCCATCGGCCTTAGCCTGGTCGGCACGTCAATTTCCTCCGTGACCTTTGTGGCGTTTCCCGCGGACGCGTACAAGACCGCGTGGATCCGGTTCCTGCCGAGCCTGATGTTGCCGATCGGAGTGGCGATTGCGGCCTATTTCTTTCTTCCCTTCTTCCGCCGTGGACGCGTGACTTCCGCCTACGAGTATCTGGAGAAACGCTTCGGCCCGAGCATCCGGGTGTACGGCGCGATCGCATTCATGCTGGGGCAGCTTACGCGGCTCAGCCTGATCCTGTATCTTGTCTCGTTGTTGTTCCATGAGATGACGGGACTCAATCCGATCCTGTGCATCCTCATCAGCGGCGTCTTTGTCGCGGCCTACACGATCGTCGGCGGAATCGAGGCGGTTGTGTGGACCGACGTGATGCAGACCATCGTCCTCGCCCTGGGTGGCCTTGTGTGCATCACCATCATCATTTGGAGCCTGCCGGGCGGGTTGATGGAAGTGCTGGAAGTCGCCACGCGCGATCACAAGCTGAGCTTCCGAGACCTGGAGGACGGCGCGCTGCAGCCGATCGGTTGGGGATTCTCGCTGCAGTCAAAGACCGGCAGCATGATGATGCTGATGGGCCTTGTGCTGTGGCTGACGGAGTACTCCGCAAACCAGAACACGGTGCAACGCTACGTGGCATCCAGCAGCGCGCGCGAGGCGCGCAAGGCGATGCTGATTTGCGTCCTCTCCAGTGTGCCGGTCTGGGCCTTCTTCATGTTCCTTGGCACGGCACTTTATGCCTATTTCCAGGCATTCCCGACGGTCGAGGCCGCTGAAATGCTCGATGGGACGCGGAAGGCGGAGCAGATCCTCCCCTACTTCATCGTCCACTACCTGCCGCCCGGCCTGTCGGGATTCCTTGTCGCCGCCGCGCTGGCCGCAGCCATGTCATCGCTCGACTCCAGCATCAATGCCATCTCCACCGTTTCGATTGTCGACATTTACCGCCGCCATTTGGTCAGGGATCGCGACGACCGCCATTACCTGCGCGTGGCCATCATCGTGGCAACGGTTTCATCTATCCTCATGATCTTGGGCGCCATTGTCCTGACTGTCACTGAAAGCAAGACATTGCAGGACACGGGCACGATCATCGGCTCGCTCGTCGGCGGCGGGCTGTTGGGCATGTACCTGCTCGGTTTCTTTACGCGGCGTGGCGATGCCTTTTCCGTCGGTTGCGGCATCGCCGCCACGCTCGCGTTCACCGGAGGGACGCTTGTTCTCCAGTTCGCGCCGAACGCGTTGCCTGTCTGGGCGCGCGCGCCGTTTGACCTTTACTACACGATCATCATCGGCAACGTGGTCATGTTTTGCGTGGGTTACTTTGTCAGCTACCTCTTCCCGGCCGGCAAACGCGATCTGACAAACCTGACTGTTTGGGATCAGGATTGGAGCACGCCGTTGGATTAAGGATGGAAATGTGAAGTTTCAGGTACTTTGCAATGGAAGCACCCCAAGGGGGAAATTCCACTGAACGGCTTCGGCGTCCTGCTTGAACGCGAAACCCGACCCTAGAGCATCAGCAGCACGTTATGGCCTGGTGGTGAGTATGTGACTATGATGAACTCCCGTATCAGGCGGAGGAAATCGCGGGAGGGATCACCAGTTTCCCACATGGTCAGGCACACGTAGTCACCGGTTGAATAGTCACTTGTTCCGTCTCCGACCAGGATCGCGTCCATCAGGTCGTGATAGTATTCGGCCCGGTGCCCCATGAACGTGACACTGCGCGGTTTGAGGGGGATCAGGCGTTCGATCAGTTCCTCGACGCGCGCGCGCTCGACTGCCCCTTCCGGCGGCTCCCCACGCGCGGCGTCCGAGACGAAGACGCCGAAGTGCGAGCCCTTTGGGACTTGCGGAATCTCAATCGTTCCCTTGGCGTGGTCCCAGTAATAGACGTGGATGTCCTGGTTGAAGAGGTGGATGACGCGGGGCGGGCGGGGGGTGGTCATGGTGCTGTTTGGCCTTGCCGGAACAATGAGTCTTGGACAGCCTTGTTGTAATCCCACGCAGGTCCCGCCTAGAAAATGAGCCAAGTCCTTGAGGATATTGCCGACAAGCGCCAGGGCTTCGTCAAGTCATGGGTCATCCGGTTCGTCTCACCCCATTTGGGCCCCTCGGCGGAGGGTTGGTCACCGGGCCTTTGGTTTGCCGCGTTGCAGCGCTCGGCTGCGGGGATTCCCTGGTACAGGAAGCCATGGCTCTTGCCGGCGATTGGCTGCGCCCTCCTTGGCGCGGGTCTGGGACTGTTGATCGCAAGCCACTTCCCATTTCAAAGAGGCCCCGCCTTCTCTTTGCAACTCCAGTCACTTGTGACACTGTTCGTCGTGTCTCCAGCCTTTGCCTGGCAATTCCGCAATTCCAATTGGTACTTTCGCCGGTTGTTGGACCAGACGACGTTCGAGCAGCTCATGGTCACACCCCTTGGATCCCTCTCGGTGCTGAAGGACACATTCCTGCACCTTACCTTCCAGGGCTTGCCCGTCTACGTTGCCGCATTGCTCGGGTACTTTGTCGCCCATCCGGGGGGGATGATCGTGCTTATCGACTCCTTGTTCTATCTGTCCTTAGTCTATGTGG
>CAZVAQ010000063.1:0-1290 GCA_964625145.1 uncultured Candidatus Sumerlaeota bacterium | reverse complement strand
GAGCCGCCCTCGGAATCCAGTTCGCCCTGCGGGTCCCCCTCACGGAGGACGAGAAGGCTCAGCGGCGGGCTCGGTGGATGGCAGCTTTCCGCCAGTTTGCAATTAACCTCGGCCGGTTCTCTGTGCGGTTCTCAATATTCTTCATGCGAGTCCTCATTCCATTGGCCGCAATTGCCGGGTTGGGCTGGATCGCCGGCGTGTATGTTCACCCCGCATTGGGGTGGATGGTGGCCATGTTCGGCGGCATGGCATTCATCGTGACGCTGTTGATCGTCGCTTCCGCCAAGCAGATCGGCACCCCCTTGCCGCCTCTCCCCCCATTGCAGGAACCTTTGTTCCGGGACCTTTGGGAGGATCGGCTGCGCCGGTACTTTGACCGGGGGGTTGTGGCCTAGGATGGGATTACGTACGACGCCTTGGCTCCACTTTACAATCCCTATTTCACAAAACCCTTGCCATGGGAAGGTTTCGCAATTACGCGAGAGAAAATCCTGAATGGGAAGTCCCACGGAGCGAGTCTCCGTTGGGGGAGAAAGGTGATGCCAACCATGATGCGTCTAGTATGGCGAGTGTGCGGAGTTGTTGTGGCGGCGATCCTGGCGCTTGTTCCGGCGAGGAGCACTGCCCAGGAGGCCGGCTTTTCCTGTGACGAAGCCGGGGTCATTGTCGAGAATGGAACGTACCTGTTCGACAGCACCGCCTCGACGTCCATGAACCCCTGCTGGCCCGATTATCTGGACCTGCGCGTGGTGTGGTACCAGTTCACCGCACCTTACAATGGCAGCGTGACGGCCAACCTGTGCGGGTCGGACTTTTCCACGTGGCTCTCCGTCTTCGATGCCGGGAATTGCCCCACCTGCGAGAATCTGGTCATCGAGCATGAGGCAAACTGCGACACGCCGATCGTCTTCAACGTCGTCGCGGGGCGGACGTACACACTGGCCGCGAGTGGATACAGCAATGGAGACTTCGGACAGGGAATTCTCAACTTCGAGTTCACACCGGCCGTTGGCAGCGAGTATTGTGACGATTCCACCGAGATCAGCTCAAACGGCTTGTACTACTTCGACACCACGAACTCCGATGGCGAGGTGCCGTGCTGGGCGGGCTGGGAGCTCCAGCCTGTCTGGTATCAATACACGGCCACTGAGAGCGGGTACCTGCGCGCCTGCATCTACGATGCGAACTTCCCCACATGGCTTTCAGTCTATCGTGGTGAAGGATGCCCCACATGTGACGACATTCTGGCTGAGGGAGGCGCCGGTTGCGAGAATGGAGTCGTAGTCCCTG
>CAZVAQ010000062.1:0-19760 GCA_964625145.1 uncultured Candidatus Sumerlaeota bacterium | reverse complement strand
AGTCACAATGGGCAGGAGCAACAATGGAAAGAACTATTTACGGAAATGTCCTGGCAAAGTCTCCAAACTCGCACCGGAAGGCTCACCGATTACTCCGCGCGGCTCCGGCTCGGGGTCCCGTTGTGGTGGTGGCCGGCTCGGCCACCGGCTCAATCGGGCATCGCACCAGGGCATCGCGCGGCGGGTAGTTGAGGATCACGCCGAGCTGCTCCAGGTTGTCGAGCTCCGGTATGCGCGCGATCAGCAGGGCCACCTCCCCGGAGGGAACTTCAGTCGGTGTGAACAACGCCATTCCGTGTCGTTCCTGGCCGATGGCATAAAGCGTACGGTCGGGCATCACGAGGCGAAAGGCTTCGGGCTCCAGGTAAACGCTGTCACCACCCCGGTTGCGGATCGAAATCGCCAGCCAACGATCCCACGTGACGGCGCGCATGCCAATGCCCCGGCGATAGGATTGCTCAAACGGCTCATTGAAACCTTGCACACCCTCGCCGTAGGAAGGTCTATAGGGTCCTTGTAGTTCACTTAGCGTGTTTGGAAATAGGTCACTATCGCTACTCTTGCTTCCACAGGCGCTCCCGAACAGCAGCACCATCGGCAATGTGGCGATGGCGACGCGACGGATGATCTGTTGCAGGTTTGTTGTGGACATGATTATGTTCCTGCCGGGTGGATGGATCTTTCGCAGTGGTATCCGTTGATCAAGCAACGGCTCGGCTGCCCACCCGGTCAAGGGCGGGATTTCAGCCGGAGGGTCCCGATCATGGCCGCGGCAGGGGAAGTCCCAGCGCCCAGCAGCGCACCATCTCCAGCGCATGATTCTCGGTCCATTCGCGCACGCTTTCCCGGTCTCCCGTGAATCGGCAATGGCGCGCCTTGCGCGATCCCGCGCGATCGGCCAATGCAGTCCACACGGTACCGACGGGCTTGCCGGGCGTGGCGCCGCCCGGGCCTGCAATGCCAGTCACCGCGATGGTCGCATCCGCGCTTGTCCGCTTCAGCAAACCCTCCGCCATGGCCAGCGCGCATTCGCCGCTGACGGCCCCGTGCGTCTCCAGCACGTCCGCAGGCACATCCAACCATCGCCGCTTGGCGTCGTTGGAGTATGTGACGACCGACTCCTCCAGCACTTCCGAAGAACCCGGAACATTCGTCAGGCGTTGGGCGATACCACCGCCCGTGCATGATTCGGCACACGCCACGCGCTTCTTCGTGCGGCGCAGCGCATCGACCGCCGCCTGCTCCAGCGTCGCCTCTTCGGGGCCTTCGGCAAAGATTGCCGCCTCCGGCAATCGTTCGCGCATGCGCGCGGCCAATTCGGCGATTGCCTCCTGTTGATCCATGGCCGCCGCCAACCGCAAACGAATGCGGCCGCGCTTGGCCAGGATCCCAACCTCCACGCGCGGGTCCGCGGTGAACAAATCCTGCACGCATTCATTCACGGCCGACTCGGGCATCAACGCCACATGCAGCGTATGCACACACCGTGGCTGACGATTGGGAAACATCGGCTCCACGACGCGCGCGAAGTACCGGTCGAACATTCCGCGCCATTCCGCGGGCACTCCTGGCATCACCATCGCCAACGGGCGTTCGCCGCGCGCAGGCATGATGAACCCCGCCGCCGTCCCCCAAAAATTCAGCAGCGGCCTTGAACCCTGCGGCACACTAGCCTGCACCAGATTGCTTTCGGGCATGGTCATGCCGCGCCGTTGGAAACGGTCGCGCATCATCGTCTCCGCGCGATTCACGCGTCGCAGGCCTACCTCCCACAAGTCCGCAAAGATCGCGCGGTTCAGGTCGTCCTCTGTCGGCCCGATGCCGCCGGTGGCGATGATCAGCTCGCACCGGCCAAAGCACGCGTGGATCGCCTCTCTGATCGCCTCGCGATCGTCTGGCACCGCACAATGCCCCGTCACCGCAAAGCCACGATCCAGCAACCGCCGCGACAGCTCCTGCGCGTTCGTGTCCGCGTACAGTCCCTGCGTGATCTCGGTGCCGGTGCTGATGATGCGGACGCGGGGTAGGGGAGACATGTGGTGAGGTTCGCTCTGGCCGTGGAGTGATCGCCATTGTCTGGCCACTTGGCCGCCGCAGGGCAATGGCGGAAGCGAAGTCCACCTCGGCCTTGCTTCTCCTGACCGGGCATAGGACAGATAAGAGCCATGCTCACCTACCGCGAAGCCCTCGACCAAATCCTCGTCCTCCCCCTCGAAGCGCGGCCCTCGCGCGCGCCGTTGTTGGGATGCACGAACCGGATCCTGTGTGAACCCGTGCGTTCCCCCTGGCCGCTCCCGCGATTCGACCAATCGGCCATGGATGGCTTTGCCCTCGCGCGGTGCGAGGGCGCATCGCCCTACACGTTGGTGGGGGAGAGCGCCGCCGGGCGGCCGTTCGACGGCGCGCTATCCGCTGGACAAGCCATCCGCCTCAGCACCGGCGCGCAACTCCCCACAGGCGCCGACACCGTGGTGCCGCGCGAAGTGGCGGAGATCACCGCCGATGGAAAACTCCTGCCCAAGGAGCTTCCCACTTCTGGACACTACATCCGCCGCCGCGGCGAGGACGTCGGCGAAGGCCAGGAGCTGTTCGCCACAGGCACGCGCCTCGACAGCACAAAAGTCGCCTTCCTCTCGATGTTCAATCTCGCGAATCTTCCCGTGTGGGATCGGCCGCGCGTTGCAGTCCTCGGCAGCGGCAACGAAGTCAAGCTGCTCGGCGAACCGCTCGGCGTGAGCGACATCGTCGGCAGCAATCTCTATTACCTTGCCGGCGAGCTCGCGAGTTTCGGCTGCGAGACGCGCATGTTCGGCGTTGCCCGGGACAAGGCGGAATCCTTCCGCGACTTGCTCGCGGAGTCCCTCGCTTGGGCCGACCTTGTCATCTCCACGGCGGGCGTGTCCGTCGGTGATCACGACGTCGTGGGCCACGCGTTGGAGATGCTGGGGGCCCAGGTGCACTTTTGGCGCGTGGCCGTTCGCCCCGGCAAACCGATGCTCGTGGCCACCGTGCATGGGAAGATGTTCTTTGGCCTCCCAGGCAACCCGGTCTCCACGGTTTGCAACACGGAGATATTCGTGAAACCCTTCCTCCGGCGGCATCTGCGTATCGAGCCGGCCGAACGCCCGCTGGAGCTGATGCGCCTCGCGTCCGATTGTCCCCGGGACCGTCATCGGCTCTTCTTCGTCAACGCGCAATGCCGGCTGCTGGATGGCACTTGGACCGTCGAGCCCCTCGCGGGCCAATCCTCCGGCAATCTCTACAACGCCGCACGGTCCAATGGCCTCATCGTGCTGGAGCCCGGGGTTGGACCCGTTCCGCGCGGAGAGACCGTCAAGGTCCTGCGAGTCAGGACTGGGGAGTAATCGCGGCGCCAGCCCTTCGGACATTCCGGCGGGGGCATTCCGGTTGACCTTCACCCCCCCAACGCCCACCTCCATAAGCAGGCGGCTATGGAGCAAACGGCGGCAGTCCCATGCCGCAGCCACCATCATCGCGGAAGGATCATGGGAATGCCCATCATCAACTACAGAACCCGCGAGCTGAACTGCAAGATCGTCTACGTGGGTCCCAGCCTGGGGGGCAAGACCACCAACATCGCAGCCATCCACGGCGTTATCCCCGAAGCCCAACGGACACACCTCCAATCCATCGACACCGAAGGCGACCGCACGCTCTTCTTCGACTACTTCGCGATGGATCTGGCGGAGGTCGCCGGCTTCAAGTCCAAGTTCCTCGTCTACGGTGTCCCCGGCCAGCCCTACTACCGCTCCACGCGCAAGATGGTCCTCAACGGTGTGGACGGCTTGGTTTTCGTCGCCGACAGCGACAAGTCGCGGCTGGAGGACAACCTGGAGTCACTCCAGGACCTCAAGTCCATGCTCACCGAATATGGCTATGACTACGAGACCATCCCCATGGTCTTCCAATACAACAAGCGCGACCTGTTCTTCGTGACCTCCGTCGAGGAGTTCGAGGAAGTGCTCAACGATCGCGGCTGCCTCTCCTTCGAGGCCATCGCGCTGGAGAACCGCGGCGTGAAGGAAACCTTTCACGCCATCTGCAAACAGGTCATGGGGCGGTTGAACGACACTCTGGCCGCCCAGTATGGCTCCTATCGCTGACAACGCCCGTTGACGAAACCAGGGGGAGAGACAACGGCATGAGTCCCGTGAACAGGAGACACCGCGACGATTCCTCCGGCGGATCTTCCTCCGGCCCCATCATTTATTCGCGCTCGCGCAACTCCCCCTCCCGCCCCGGCGCACCACTCACCATCTCTGGCGGGGCCGCCTCTCCCAGCAACCTCCATGGATTCTCCGAGGGCCTCTTGTCCATCATGCAGGACGCCCTGCGCGACCTGGTGGATGTCTCGCGCGCGCGTTGTGCCCTGGTCATCGACCGCACCGGATGCATCCTCTCATCCGCCGGTGACTTCCATCCCATCAATCCGTCCACCATGGGCGCCATGGCGGCCGGCACCATCGCCGCGCTCAACTCCATGGTCTCGCGCGCGTCCAGCCCCGAGGTCTCCGTGAAGTTCTACGGCGGCGAAGTCGACCGCATCCACTTCCTGCTCATCGAGGACCGTCTCGCCCTCTGCATGCTCCACGGACGCCAAGCCACCAGCGGCCAAATCCGCGCCGCCGCCCGCGCCTTCCTCCAAAGGGTCTCCCCCGAGCTAAATCCCGAGCGCCCCATGTCCGTGGAAGACACCGGCCACCTGCGCAACGCCGTCCACTTCATCGAATCCAAGTTGGACGAAATGTTCATGGACTGACGCGAAGGGGCAGTACCACCACTCGCCCCAAGTCCATCTCTTCGCGTCAGCGAACCGTCCACCTCGTCCACCGTCCACCACTCTCCCCCCCCCTCAATAAATCGCCCACGAATCCCGCATTTCTCCGGGAACCGTCATCGCGCTGATGCTCTCCACGCGCAGATTGTCGATCAGCACAAAATTATCCGAGGCCGGATTCGCCGCCGTCGCCAACGGATCCGTCGTGCCAAAGTGCGGCAGCAGATCCGCCATCGTCGCCGTGGCGTTTGGCGTGAACCAATCGCACAGCAGGATCTGCGACAGATCCTCCCTGGTGACGATCAGGCGCACCTTTCCGTCCAGCACCAACACTTCCCAGCGCAACCATTGCTTCCCGGGCGCACCGGCCGTCTCAAACGGCGGCTTCGGAAAGACGCTGGTAAAGTCGGGATGATCCACGGCGCCAGTCCCCAGGAAGTTCGCCAACGGGCCGTTATTCCCCGTCGCCCCGCCAGTTCCGCTTCCATCATAATAACGATAGTCCTGCGCGGAGCCCCCCTCGCCGGCGATTGCGAAGAAGAACCCGTTGAAGGGCTGGTTCGCCGCGGCGGGATGGGTGTACGCTGTGCTCGTGTGGGCGTAGAGCGCGGGATTAGCGCTCCCGCCAAACGTCAGGAACTCCGTCGAGTTGCTCGTCCCGCCCGTACCGCCGTTGTAATTGATCCAACCGTCAAACGTGATGCGCATGTTCTCCCGCGGCTCGATCGCAGTCAGCGTGGCCGTGACGGCGTTGGGAGTGCCGGCCGCCAGGTTCACCGCCATCCGCAGCGCCCGGGTACCATCGCCCGTCGTGCGAGGCGAAGCGGGGATGCTTGCCGGAATCCCGCCCCCCGCTTGTGAGAACGTCGAGTAGTCATAGCTGAAATCCACCGCGTTGTCAGAGACATTGCGATGGACCACCGCAAAGTCGCCCGAGCTGTCTGCCTCAAAATCATTCTCATAGAGCGTGCCCGTCACCACATAGTCAACCGGGACGACCGTCGGCGCATCGCCGACGCGGACAAAGCGGATCGCATCCGCAGAAACCGTACCCGGCGCCGAGTTGTGCAGCGCAACCGATCCGGCCGTTCCCTCGTCGAAACCAAACGTCCCCAGCAGGTTCCACCGGCCGCCATTCTGCGTCTGGTCCACCCGGATCGTCGTCGTGTCCAACAGGCTGTGGATCACGTACGGCGCTTCGGTCGTGCGCCCCGCGTCGCTGGTCCACCATGCGTAGACTTTGTACAAACCCGAGCGTGTGAAGTCCGGTGTCCACGTCACACTGCCGGGTGCATCCTCATTGCTCGAGACCAACGAATCGAGGTAGTACTTCTCATCGTGCGCGCTGTCGGTGGTCCAACCGCCGGTGACCGTCACCTCCTCCACCGAGTTGTCGACCGTGTTCGCCTCCAGCACGACCCAGGCGCTGACCACGCTTCGCTCCGAGACATCCGAGGGCGAGTTGACGATCCCCTTCCCCTTCACCCATGCCGTCGTGGAGCCACCACCATCAAGGCTGACCGACTGCTCAACCCCCAGGTCCGCCATCAGCTTCGCGCATTCCTCGTACGTCATCCCGACGCTGTAGCTCGCCTGCCGCCCGTCGATCGTGACGAGGTACGCCTTGTACGGATCGGCCGTGTATCCGATCAGCGTGCGCGGATGGCGCGCACCATAATGACTCTCGCCTGTGCTTTCGTTGTCCTGCGTCACGACGACACCGTTCGCCGTGATGAAATGCCCCCGCCCGGCGATGAAGTCGATGATCTTCTCCCAATCGACCGTGTCATGCGGGATGAACGTGTTCCGCACCTTCGTTCGCTTGGGGATCGCCTGGTGATTCCCCGAAAAGCCCAGGATCGAACGGTTGTTCTCCGGCCGCATCAGGGTGCTGGAGCCACCGATCAACTGGCCGTCAATCACGGTGTAGCTGTTCGTCATGAAGTTCGACGTGTCGTAATAACCCGCATTGACTGCCGCGATGGCATCCGTCCGTACCGCCATCGCGCTCGTCCGTTCGTTCGGCGTTCCGGCCACGTTCCCGGCGTTCTTGAACACCGGCATCAGATGGACGTTCCGGCTCGTCATGTCGATTTCGAAAACGTCGATCTTCCACAACGGATTGGGGTTCGACAGCTCCTGCCAGGTGACCCCCGGCGCCAGCTCCTGCTTCGGTCCGTACTGCATGTTAGGATAGTAAGGCTGCGCCAGCGCCGAGGCCGCCAACAGGCAGGCTCCGAAGGAAATGGCAATCGCACGGCGGCGGAAGGGGACAGTGGTCAGCATTGGCATGCGCACTTTCGTCCGGCCTGAAACGGCTGGGAGGTTGGTTTGAGTGGTCAACTGACAACCCCACGGCAGGCCGGGGTGTCAATCGTGCTATCCGCCAAGTCGGACACCCAAAGTCCGCGCAACCAGTGTCGCCACCGCCTCCACGCGTGCCTCACTCCCGCGCACGACAATCCACGCGTCCCGGTCGTTGAAGACGATCTGTCCAATCGGCTTTCCGGGATCCGTGGGCGAGCTGTCTCCATCAAACAGCCAAAAGAACATCAGAGCCCAGATGCCAAACAAGAGAAAGAGCACAATACGCTTCACGAGACCAACCAGACACCCGGCGGCGACGCTGCCGGCCGACTGCGCGAGTGTGCTATCCAATCCTATCCTCACAAACCGTGCGTCTTCAAACGGGCGCCGGGCAGAGTGAATTGGAATGGTCCCCAGCGTCCACGTCGAGGTGCGAACAACTTCCTTCACCGGGTCGATGCTCACCCTTGTGAATGTGGAAAACAACAACACATATAAACCGGACACTGCCACTATGGCCCAGCCCGCAAGCGTCGGAATCACCACCGACACGAACACCGGCATGGGCATTTCCTCGGCCCCCACGTAGGCCAATTGGTGCATGAGCAGAAGGCCCAACACGATCAACGATCCCGCCAGCCACGGCCATTGCGGTCCCACGCGCAGGTGGATAGTGCCTTCCATGACAATCCCCTTCGGAACCCCGTTACAATCGCAGTTCAGTCATTATCCAGAGCAATACCGATCATCACGGGAGTGTCAAGCGCCCGTGATGATCGGTATTGCGCTAACTGATGACCCTCACCCCTGCCAACCTCGCCACCAGCCGCGCCACCCGATAGATCTCGTCGTCGGCACCGCGCGTCAAGATCCAGCTTCGCCCATCGATAAACAGCAGGCGCACCGTGGGAGTCCCCCATTCCAGAATGATGCTGCACACAAACACAGACATCCAGAACAGGGCCTCCACCACGGGATAGCGATCCGCAAGCAGACCACTCCCGTAGGCAATAGTCGGCGAAGTCAGCAGGGCCAACACAAGAACCATGACCATCGCCTTGTAGACGGCGACAATGGGGCCACCGGCGACCTTCCCAGTCTTGAGCCCCTCGTGGGAACATCGAATCGCCGCAACATCACGCAGGGCTCGTTGGCTGCGACGAATGGGAAGGCAACAAAGAAGGAGAGTCTCACTCGTCACAAATTCACTCATCGGATCGACGGTGACGATTGTACGGCATGAGAAAACGGCCGCAAAGCATAACACGGGCAGGTGGAGAATCCACCCGACCCAAGTGGGCACATGAATCCACGACAGCAATGGAAGTGGCATCCGTGCTTCACCGAAATGCAGGAGCTGATGATATCCCAGCACCCCGGCAAGTGCCAGCGTCACAGATAGCCACATCCACTCCGGGCCGTACGTGCAAACGACCCTCGTCGTGGCTTCCGGCGGCTGGTGCTTCGGCAGGTCCATATGGCTTCGGCCCGTGGTCGATTGGGAGTTCCCCAACCGACTACGGGCCGACAACCGGATTATTCAAAGGCGCGCTTCCCAACAGCCAGCTCCTACGCCCGCCCCCCTTCATCCTTAATCCTTCTGTACACCTCCCCTCCCGCCCTCTCAAACTCCTCGCTCATCTTCTCCATACCCTCCCTCTTTGCCTGCTCCACCGATGCGTACCCGTTCGCCGCCGCGTAGTCGCGAATCTGCTGCGTGATTTCCATGCTGCAGAACTTCGGGCCGCACATGCTGCAGAAATGCGCCACCTTGGCGCCTTCCGCCGGCAGCGTCTCGTCGTGGAACGACTTCGCCTTCTCCGGATCCAGCGACAGGTTGAACTGATCCTGCCAGCGGAATTCGAAGCGCGCCTTGCTCAGCGCATTGTCCCTTGCCTGAGCGCCCGGGTGACCCTTCGCCAGGTCCGCCGCGTGCGCCGCGATCTTGTACGTGATCACCCCCTCGCGCACGTCGTCACGATTCGGCAGGCCCAGGTGCTCCTTCGGCGTCACATAGCAAAGCATCGCCGTGCCATACCAACCGATCATCGCCGCGCCAATGGCGGACGTGATGTGATCATATCCAGGCGCAATGTCCGTCGTCAGCGGCCCCAGCGTGTAAAACGGCGCCTCGCCGCACCATTCGAGCTGCTTCGTCATGTTCTCCTGGATCATGTGCATGGGCACGTGGCCGGGGCCCTCGTTCATCACCTGCACGTCAAACTCCCACGCGCGGCGTGTCAGCTCACCCTGCGTCTTCAACTCGCCAAACTGTGCTTCGTCGTTCGCGTCCTCAATGCTCCCCGGGCGCAAACCGTCGCCGATGCTGAAGCTGATGTCGTACGCCGCCATGATCTCGCAGATCTCGTCCCAATGCGTGTACAGGAAACTCTCCTTGTGGTGCGCCAGACACCACTTTGCCATGATCGATCCGCCGCGGCTCACGATCCCCGTGCGGCGCCTTGCCGTCAGCGGAATGTACCGCAGCAGCACTCCCGCGTGGATCGTGAAGTAATCCACCCCTTGCTCCGCCTGCTCGATCAACGTGTCGCGGAACAACTCCCACGTCAGCTCCTCCGGCCGACCGCCCACCTTCTCCAGCGCCTGATAGATCGGCACTGTCCCGATCGGCACCGGTGAGTTGCGCAGGATCCACTCACGCGTCTCGTGGATGTTCTTGCCGGTGGACAGATCCATCACCGTGTCCGCGCCCCAACGCGTCGCCCACACCATCTTTTCCACTTCTTCCTCGATGCTCGATGTCACCGCGCTGTTGCCGATGTTCGCGTTGATCTTCACCAGGAAATTCCGCCCGATGATCATCGGCTCCAGTTCCGGATGATTGATGTTCGCGGGAATGATCGCGCGTCCGCGCGCCACCTCGTCGCGCACGAATTCCGGCGTGATCACGCGCGGGATCGCCGCCCCGTGGCTGTTCCCCGGATGCTGCTTCAGCAATTCGCCCAGCGCCTCGTTCTTCGAATTCTCGCGGATCGCGATGTATTCCATCTCCGGCGTGATCTCGCCGCGTCGCGCATAATGCATCTGCGTCACGCGCCGGCCGGGCTTGGCGCGCCGGGGCAGGCGCTGCGGCACAAAGCGAATCGCCGACAACTTCGGATCCCGCGCCCGTTGTCGTCCGTATTCGCTGCTGACGTCGGGCATTTCCTCCGTATCGCCGCGCTCGATGATCCACTCCAGCCGCAACGGCTTCAGCCCCTCGCGCACGTTGATGATCACGTCGGGATCGGTGTACGGTCCGGAGGTATCGTACACGACCACATCCGGATTCGGTTCGCCGGCGGTGGGGGATTGGCTGATCGCGCGGAATGGCACGCGAATGTCCGGGCGCGAGCCCGGCACGTAAACCTTTCGCGAAGCGGGGAATGCCTCGCGCGTGATCAACTCCGCCTGCAGGGCGGAAAGAGCGTTGTCGGCGATTGTCATCGGAGCATCCTTTCGGCGTCGGTAAGGCGGACTGGGCGAAGGATGCTTGAAGGGCGGGCAACCATCGCTTCCCTCCGCCGGTGTCACCCGGATCAGGTTCAGGGGCTTTCGCGGTGCATCCCCGGCCAACGGGGGAAACCGCGTCTCAGGCGCTTCTTGGCGCCTCACCCAGCGACTCGGCCGCAATGTGGACTCGCCCTGTCCCCGTTGCAAGCGAATCCTTTTTTTGCGACATTCGCCATAATTTCGCTTGCGCCGAATCCGTCATCCCGGCATTTGCCAGCTAGAATCGCCCATCTGCCCGCAGGAGGCATCCATCATGAAGCTCACGCTGCTGGCGGGCCGCTTTACCGTCGGTCTCGCCATTCTGGTACTCGCTTTCTCCGCCGGAGCCCTCTCCACCCGCGCCCAGGACACCCCCGCCGCCCCCACCGATTTCGATCCGGAAGCCGCCATGGCCGCCTTCACGGAGAAGGTCCAGGCCTCCAAACCCGAGATCGACCGCCTCAAGACCTTGGCCGGCAAGTGGGAGGCGAAGCAGAAGTTCTACTTCAGCGGCCCCGGCGAGGCCCCCACCGAGCAGACATCCGTCGAAGTCCGCACCATGCTGGGCGAATACTGGATCATGGGTGCCGTCGATTCCGAAATGATGGGCATGCCGTTCCAGGGGCGATCCATCACCGGCTACGACATCATGAAGCAGAAATACGTCACCTACTGGGTCGATACCATGGGCCCCTACGGCATGTTCTTTGAAGGAACCTACGACGAGGCCACCAAGACTTACACCTACATTTGCGAGATGAAGGACGCGTGGACCGGGCTCGACTCAGTCTACACCATCATCGAAACTGAACAACCCGACGGCTCCACCCAATGGAGCATGTCGCAAAAATCCGCCATGGGCGAGCTGAAGCTCATGGAGGCAGTCTATACCCGCATCGGCGATGCCGAATGACGATCAGATCGCTCCACAGACAAGGACAAGAAAGGTACAACGCCGATGTCCACCACTGGCCAGGAGTTCAACCCGGAAGCCGCCATGGCCGCCTTCCAGCAACAGGTCGAAGCCGCAATGCCCCACGTCAAGGATCTGCACAATTGTGCCGGCACCTGGGACATGGAGATGTCGCACTTCATGTGCGGACCCGAACCAATGCAAGGCAAGGGCGTGGAGACCGTCGTCATGTTCGGCGACTTCTGGCTCCTCGCTGAAGTTGAATCCGAAGCCATGGGCCAACCCTTCCGCGGCCACTGCGTCACTGGCTACGACATGATCAAGAAGAAGTACGTCTCCGTCTGGGTGGATACCATGGCTCCCTACGCCATGAACTTCGAAGGCAATCTCAATGCCGCCCGCGATACCATGACATTGGAATGCACCATGCCCGACCCCATGATGGGCGGCGCGATGGCACACTACGTCATCGTCGATCGCTGGACCGGCCCCGACACCCGCGAATGGTCCATGGTCCAACACTCCGCCATGGGCGAAATGAAGATGATGGAGACCAAGTACCGCCGCCGCAAGTAGCAGGTTAGTCCCAATCCAATCAGCCGACTTGCAGAATGGTCCCTCCAAAGTATCATGGCCATCTTGGCCATGATACTTTTCTCATGGAGTTGAGTTTCAAATTCGGCCGTCAGGCCGCCAGGCCTTGGTCACGCCTTCTCGACATATCCGCAACGGCGGACAAGCGATCTGCGTCATTGGCGCTCAACGGTACGTTCCGCACACCTCGTGTCCTCACTTTCGCCCACAAATCTCTATCCAGAATGGGTTTTGTAGCCCCGTCCACCTCGAAAGTCGCTCCACCACCCACCTCTCCACAAAGAATCCACAGCTTTTCCACACACACCCTGCGCATTTCGCTGGACAGTCCGTGCCCGGCGGAAAATTGTAGCCATCAGGGAAGTTTGAGGCGCCCACCCCACCCGGTGGGACCTCTGGTTTCCGGCAAGGATCCCCCGCAACCCCAATGCCGCCAACGGGATCCCGGTCCGCCAACCGCAGCTCTGAAAGGAAACCCTGATGGTCACCCAAGGCGTCTTGGTCCTGAACCGAAGTTGGATGGCGATCCACGTGTGCAGCATCCCCCGCGCGGTCTCCCTGCTTGTCCAGGACCTCGCCCATGTGGTCACCGACGACTACCAGACACACAGCTTCGATTCCTGGCGGCAGGTCTCGGCCCACATCGAGGCCGACGGCAATCGCTTCATCCAGGCGCCCAACTTCCGTCTGGCCGTACCGGACGTCATCCTCCTCAAGGGCTTCAATCGCCTCCCCCCGCGCGCGGTGAAGTTCAACCGCCGCAACATCTACCTGCGCGATCACTACACGTGCCAATACTGCGGCTGCAAACCCGGCCGCGAGGAACTGACCATCGACCACGTCACACCCCGCTCCCGCGGCGGGAAGTCCGAGTGGGAAAATGTCGTCCTCGCCTGCCAGAAGTGCAACGCCCGCAAGGGCAACCGCCTCCTCGGCGAGATCAGCATGCACTTGGCGCGCCGCCCCACAAAGCCCCACTGGCTCACCATCGTGCGCCACAACCTGCGCGGCGCCGAACGCCCCACATGGCAGAAGTTCGTCGACACCGCCTACTGGAACGTCGACCTCGAGCAGGGGTGAGATCCCGGCCCCTTCGCTGAGTGACATGCGCCCCCGCGCAGGAAATTGGTTTCCTCCATTGGCCCCGAGGTAGTAAGCCCGCTCATCGATCCCGAGCGGCGCCGAACCCCGGGGCTTTTTCACGTTCAACGCGAACGGATTTCCATGTCGAACTCCATCCTCATCCATCGCCTCCCCACCCTTGGCCTCACCCGCGTCACGGGCCCCGACGCCCGCGACTATCTCAACCGGCGCCTGTGCCAGAAAATCACCGACATCCCCGTTGGCGAAGGCCGCCGCGCGTTCCTGCTCGATGCCGTCGGCAAGATGCAACTCGACCTCGAGGTCTACGCCCAAGGCCCCGACCTGCTGCTGGTCGCGCCACCACCGGGCCGCGAGGAGGTCCTCCCGCAACTCGAACGATTCGTCTTCAGCGAGTCATGTTCATTCAATGATATTTCAGAATCCTATGCCGCATTCATGATCGCAGGATCCCACGGCCACGATCTCCTCGGCGACCTCGACCTGCCGGTCCCCCGCGTGCATCATATCGCATCCGCGGACGACGTCCTCGTGTTGGGTAGCGACTACGCCCTGGGCCAATGCCTGTTGCTTGTTCCCGCAGCGTCTGCCGACGATTGGACGCAGCGCCTGATCGATGCAGCGCGCATCCACGGCGGACGACAGATCACCGCCGAGGAGTTCACCGAGCTGCGCATCCTTGCCGGTCAACCCGCATGGATGACCGACATCGGCCCCGACGACATGCCGCTCGACGCGCCATCCCTGCGCCACGGCGTCCACTTCAGCAAAGGCTGCTTCCCCGGCCAGGAAGCCCTCGCCCGCGTTGAGAACCTTGGCCATCCCGCCAAGTGTCTCATCCGCCTGCGCTCCCAAGCCAAACCCGCCGGCGATCAACTCGAGTTGCGCGACGAAGACACCGACGAATCCGTCGGCCGTCTCACTTCATGGGCGCCCCACTCCGCCGACCACACAATCATCGGTCTCGCCTTGGTGAAATGGAGTGCCCGCGATGCCGGGCGCCGCTTCAATTGCGGTGACGTACTTTTTGAATCCACGGGCCCGGTCCCGACAACGGAGGCCTTCGGCCGCTGATGGCAAAGTCACGCAAGTCTCTCCCTCCACCTCTGCTCGGCTCCCACATGTCCATCGCGGGCGGTGTCGAAAAGGCACCGGCGCGCGCTGCCTCCGTGGACTGCACCGCGATGCAAATCTTCGTGAAGAACAACAACCGCTGGGAAGGCCCACCCATCACCGAGTCACAAGCCCGCAAGTTCCGCGAGGAACTCGACCGCGTCGGCCTTCCCTTGGCCCATGTCTTCGCCCACACCGGCTATCTGATCAACCTCGCCTCTGCCAAACCCGAGGTCGCCGCCAAGTCGGAAGTCGCCCTCGAGGACGAACTCCGCCGCTGTTTTCTCCTCGGCCTCCCCGGCATCGTCATGCACCCTGGCGCTCATTTGGGTCAGGGCCGCGAGAAGGGCATTGAACTCATCGCCGCCGCCTGCCGACGCGTCTTCGACAAGATTGGCGACGGCCCCACCCGCCTTCTCTTCGAGAGCACCGTCGGATCGGGCACCAACATGGGCGGCACCTTTGAGGACCTGCGCGATGTCCTCGCCGCCGTCGATCGCCCCGATCGCACCGGCGTCTGCATGGACACATGCCACATCTTCGCAGCGGGATATGACATTCGCACGCCCGAAACCTACACCGAGACCATGCGTCAGCTTGATACAATCGTGGGCATTCTAAACGTGCGCGCGATTCATCTCAACGACAGCGTCGGCGATCTCGCCTCGCGCAAGGATCGCCACGCCCACATTGGCGAAGGCCTCATTGGCCTCTCGGGCTTTCGCCTCCTTCTCAACGACCCCCGCTTCCGGTTGGTCCCGATGTCGCTGGAGACAGACAAGAGCGAGGACCTCGCCGAAGACCGGCGCAACCTCGCCACCTTGCGGTCCCTTGTCGACTAGCTTTCCCTAGCCCCACAGGCCTTCCCGAACCACCCTCCCATTCCCCATCCCACCCGGAGTATTCTTTCCCGATGACTGTTGAGACGACCTCTCCCGCCCATTCCTCCGGCGCCAGCGACAAGGACCGCATCCACAACGCCATCATCTGCGGCAGCGGCCCCTCCGGCTACACCGCAGCCCTCTATCTCTCGCGCGCAAACCTCTCGCCCGTCATCCTCGCCGGGTCCCAGGTCGGCGGCCAGCTCACCACCACCACGGAAGTCGAAAACTTCCCCGGCTTCCCCGACGGCGTTGACGGCAACGAACTCATGACGCGCATGGAGGAGCAGGCCAAGAAGTACGGCGCCGAGATGCACTACGAAATGGCCAACTCTCTCCGCCGCGAAGGCGACCATTGGGTCATCGAATCCGGCATCGGGCCGCTCAAGACCCACGCCGTCATCATCGCCACCGGCGCATCACCCAAGATGATGAGCCTCGACAGCGAGCAAACCTACTGGAACTACGGCGTGCACACCTGTGCCGTGTGCGACGGCGGATTCTATCGTGGCAAGGAAGTCGTCGTCGTCGGCGGCGGTGACTCCGCCATGGAGGAAGCAACCTACCTTGCCAAGCTTTGCGCCAAGGTCACCATCGTGCACCGTCGCGATGAGTTGCGCGCCAGCAAGGTCATGGCCGACCGCGCCCTTGCCACAAAGAACATCGAGTTCGCCTGGAACAGCGTCGTCGACGAAGTCCTTGGCGAGACCGATGGCAAGCGCAAGAAGGTCACTTCCGTTCGTCTGCGTTCCACCGTCGACAACTCCACGCGCGAGATCCCCGCGTCCGCGATGTTCCTCGCCATCGGCCACACACCAAACACCGCATGGCTTGGCGATCTCATCAAGACCGACGAGAACGGCTACATCATCGTCGACAATCACCAGCGCACAAACCAGGAAGGCGTCTACGCGGCCGGCGATTGCCACGATCACCACTATCGCCAAGCCATCACCGCGGCAGGATACGGCTGCATGGCGGCGCTTGAAGTGGAACGCTACCTGACGCGGATCGGCGTCGCCAACTGAGCCGTGGTAGAGAACGCGGAGCGAGGATCGTCGAACCAGGAACAAACATGTCGCGTCCCCCTTCCCACCATACCTTTGACACCCTTTGGGGCCTCGAACCCGCAAAGGCCCTCGTGCGCCGTCTGGTGGAAACCGGCCGCCTGCCTCACGCCCTTCTGATTCACGGCGCTGATGGCTTGGGGAAGCGCTCCTTTGCCTTCGCAGCCGCAAAGCTTATCATTTCCACCGGCTTGCGCACTCGCTCCGCCAGCATCACCGCACCAGGTGTGTCGCGCATGCAAATCTCGTTGGATGATCTGCAGCGCTCCGACGATTTGTTCGGCGGGGGAGACGATGACCTCTTCGGCGCACTGGAGGAGGAAAAACCCGCCGCGCCTCCTCCACCACCCGCTCCCGAGCAAAGGCGCGATCCAGCCCCGCTGACTTCCCTGGCGAATCAACAACCGGCCGAACAGCCGGAACCAGCACCTCGCTCCCTCGCCATCGATCCACGCGTCGACAAGCTCATCTCCAAGTCCTATCCCATGGAGTACGACAAGGACGATCGCCCCCTCATGCTCGGCCATGTCGACCTCAACGTCATCGAGCCCATCGGCCGCAGCCGCTCCATCAAGGTCGAACAGATCCGGATGCTCCAGGACCTGGCGTGGGTTCCCCCCCTGGAAGGCGAAACCCGCGTCATCCTCATCTTCGGCGCGGACACCATCACGGTCTCCGCCGCCAACTCGATCCTCAAGATATTGGAGGAGCCGCCGTCCTACCTCGTGATGATCCTCGTCACGGACAACTTCCATCGCGTCATGGAAACCATTCGCTCCCGCTGCTCGGTGGTCGCCTGCCAACCCATGGCCCGGCCGGCTCTGGTGACAAAGTTGATCGAAGAGGAAAAGGTCGACCCCGCCGTGGCAAAGGTCGCCGCCGCCATCGCCGAGGGCAGACCCGGCCGCGCCCTGACCCTGCTGGCCGATGGCCTGCTCAAGCAGCGTCAGGAAGTCTTTGAAGCCCGCCTCGCCGTGGACCGCACCGGTCCGGAGGCCCTCCCCGCCGCCGCCGCCCGTGCCTTGGCCGCAGGAGGAGGCCTCGCACCTGCATCGTTGCTGCTGTTGGCCTTGGCCCGCGACCGCATGGTCCGCCAGGTCGCCGAGTCCCGCGAGGAACTCCTCGTCAACGGCGACCTCGCCCACTTGCTGGACACCGCGCCATTGGACCCGGCTTTGCTCCACGAGGAAGCCGAGCGCCTCCTTGCAGCCCTCCGTCAGGACGAGCACCCCGCCATCCCCGCGCCTCAAATCCCCTTGGAGCTGGCCATCTGGCCCGGGTAAGATCCGCCAAATTGCAGCAAGCCCCCACCCCGGCCCCGGATCATGACCCCTCTTCACTCTTCCATTGTGCGGGTACCGGGTCCCTCCCCACGATTCGCCGCAGGAAGCTGAGTACAGAGTACCCATGACACGCCCTGCCAAAATTGCCTTCGTCGCCGCGGCCCTTCTCCTTCTAGGGGCGGTCCCCGTTGCATCCGCCTCCCTTCTGGACCGGGTCACCGTCTACGGCTTCGAAGTACGCCAATCCCACGGCACAGAACTGCGCCAACATGTCATCGCGGACAAGTCCCACGTGGCACCTGATGATCCCATGTCGGTCATCGCGGAGAACCCCGTCTGTCGCGTCATGACCAGCGAGGCCGAAACATCCATCGAGGTCACCAGCGCCCGGGTGCGGTACTACTTCCGCGGATGGGAGCGCACGCCGCCGGACGGCGTGGCGCCGCCGGAGCTCGCGCTCGACACCATCCGCGCCTGGAATGATGAACTCGCAAACCAGGACGGTTTGCCCCGCCTCTCCAACGTCTCGCGCGGCGACTTCCTCTTCTCATCCAACTCGGGCGACGACAAGGTGCACGTGGATCTCGGCGAGCGCGGCGAGCTCTTCGCCGAACACCTCTATTGGTCCGAAGAATACCAACGCTTCATCGCCCTGGGTGGCTTCACCCAACGAACCGTCAACGATCGCGGCGACCGCATCCGGGCCACTGGAGTCGTCTTTCTTGCCGACGAGAACTTCGAGAATATCTCGTATCGTGTCGTCGGTGATGAAACCCTTGAAATGGAATTCGAGTAACCAGCCCGTTCACCCCTCGACCGAAGCTCCCGTTACAATCACCCTGCAAGGATGTCTTTCCCCATGAATTGTCCGGTTCTGTTCCGATACGCCAGCGCCCTCGCCTTTGTCGGCCTCCTGGCCTCCCCATTGGCCGCTGACCAAGGGCGCATGATGAATGATTTGCAATCGAAACTGGCCGGTCCGGATGAGCGGCTGCGTCTGAGCACAGCCCCCCATCCCGATGGGACTCCGTCCTTTGTCGAGATGGTCATGGATCCGGAGACGGGGACCGAGCGCCAACAGGCCCGCGGCCTTATCACGATGCGAATCTTCCCGCCAGGGGAAACGGAGATGCCGCGCCTGACGCTGATCAGCTACGCGTTGGACTTCGTCCCCGAGAGGGGCGTCATAGAAGCCGCAGGCGACGTCATCTTCCGTCAGGAAGGCATCGACGCCACCGCGCAGGAAATGACCTACCAGGTCGAGGAAGGCTTCATCGAGATGCGCGGCGAGCCCGTCGTCAACCAACGCACCGGCAAGCGCAACGCACGCTTCGAGGGGATGGAAGTCTTCGTTGTCAAGACGCTGGAGGACGGTGGCCGCGATGTGGAAATGCGCGGCCCCGATGAAGTCCACATCCTCATGACGCCCATCGACGAGGAACTGGACGACCTGATCGTTGTTCCGGCCGCGACCGATGGAACCGAGTCCACGGCTGATTCCCAACCCATGGTCGGTCTCGGCGATGAAATCGACATCCGCGTGGCCCCGCGCGGCGACCTCCATCCAAAGGTCGACGCCGACATCCTCCCCACCGGCGAGCTGGGTCTCTTCCGTGGCGAAGGCAGCGTTCGCCTCCGTACTGACCAAATCGACCTGCGCAGCGACGAGCTGGTGTACGATTCCGTCGGCCAGACGCTGCAGGCCACGACAAACGTCTATTTCCGCAAGGGCCCCATTGAAGCCGACTCGGGCCGCTTGGATTACGACCTCCAAGCCGGACGGATCCTCCTCACCGTCAACCCCGACGTGCGCCAGTTCGACGACCAGAAGGTCATCCGCATCTGGGACAACGATTGGTTCGTCATCAATCTCCGCGAAGGCGGCGGCTACGACGTCAGCTATGGCGCCACCACCAGCGAGGGACAGATGGAGATCATGAGCCTGAAGGATTACGAAGGAACCGCCCCGAGCGAAGAACTCTCCTCACTCCCCGTCGCACCACCCCGCAAGCCGGTGCTGGAAGTGGACCCCCAACGCCCCATCATTCGCGAAAGCCTCCCCGTGGTCCCAACTACAACAACCGCCACAACCACCACCCAATAAACCCGCAGGATCCAAACCCCCAAGCAATACCAACGCCCGGCGATCCCCCTCGCCGGGCGCTATCTTTACTATCCTCTGTGCAACCCATCCCCCATCCACCGTCCACC
>CAZVAQ010000061.1:0-19783 GCA_964625145.1 uncultured Candidatus Sumerlaeota bacterium | reverse complement strand
GCCTCCAGGAAATTCGGCACGGCGATCGCCGCCAGGATGGCAATGATGGCGACGACGATCAGCAGTTCAATCAACGTGAAGGCGAACCGGGGGGGCGGGCGATGCTTCATTGAAATGGCTCCTGAGATGCAGGGAGAGGGTTGCCGTGATAGGCCGAAGTTGGAAACGCCAAGGCTTGGGGCCCGGCAAGCGGCCGCCGGAGTCTGGATGAGAGGTGTCGGACCGTCGGCAGCATGTTGGAATCTTGGGATAAAGGGAATTATGAAAGCGGTTTTACAGTCCGCTTTTGTCGCCCGTCAAGAGATTTCTCCAGAAACAAAACAATCCCAGCCACATGGGCTGGGAAGGCAGGAAATACAAGGGTTGAAAGGTGGTTAAATCGCTAAAAGCGCTTACACTCAGGACCCGCCCGCCCCTCGTCCACTGGACACCGGGCCGTTCTCCCGCTTCCGGTCGGCCACGGGCCGGATCCACCGCAAACGCCGCCCATCGCCCGTCGCCAACGTCTTCATGTACAGCAGGCTCTCGATCTCCCAGATCACCGCCTCCCCAATCCCCATGTGAATCTCCACCACGTCACCATCGTTGAGAGTCACCTGCTGCGGGTTGTTGTCCGCCGCCAGAATCGCCGGCCCCCGCAACACCGTCACCCGCACCTGCGACGATTCGGACAGCACCAAGTGATTCACCGGCTCGGTCGTGTTGTTGAACGCCAACCCAATCCCCACATGAATCACCGAGTTGGTGATGGCGCGGTAATACGCCGACGAACCGAACGGCGTGGCCGCCACAAGCCCATCCCCGACGATGACCCCAAAGTGCTCGATGCCGTCGATCTCCACGCGCAGGCGCACCGCGGAGGTCACGATCGAGTTCTTCAGGACGATGTCGTTGAGCGCCTCGAACCGCTCGCCGTCGTAGACCGCCTCCAGCTTCGGCAGGCTCATCCGCGAGCAGGTGCCCCGTGCCACGCGCGCCAGGATTTCCCTCAGCGCCCGCTCCCGATCCGGCTCTGCCGCCAAGTCAAAGGGCCGGATCGGCACCTTGGGAATGCCGGGATATTCCCGCTCCGCGCCCAACAATGTCCCATCCCCGCCGTAGCAGATGCACGCATCGGCGCCGGCTTCGACAATCTCCAGGCCCGCCCCGCGCACATGCCCGGCGATGGCGCCGGCGTCTTCGCCGGCCAGCAACACGCGACTCGCGCCCGGGGCGCAGGCGGAGCTCATCAGACTTCCGGAACCTCCACCAGATTCCCCGACAGCCATGCCTGCTCGATGGCCTCGCAAACCAGCACATTCGCCAGGCCATTCTCCGCCGGCCGCAGTTGACGGGCACGATCCCGCAGGCACAGCGAGAAATGTTCGAGCATGTGCAGGTAATGGTTCGCCCCCGGCACCTCCACCACATCGCGGGTCATGCCCACCTCGACAATCACCTCCACCCGGTCCCAACCGGGGATGAACGGATTGCGGATGCGGATGCGCCCACGCGTCCCCTCGATGTCACAGTACTGATGGTTGAACGTTGCCAGGCTCCCCGTCACCACGGCAGTACGCCCATAACCAAAATCCAGCAGCGCCGCCGAAGTGCGATCCACGCCATCGCGCGTGGAATTGTCCGCCATGGCCACCGTCGAGATCGGCTCGCGCCCAAAGATCATCCGCGCCGCATTCACGCCATAGCACGTCACATCGTACAACGCTCCGCCGCCCAACTGCGCCGACCAGCGATGGTTTGATGTGTCAGTCAATTGCCCAAACAATCCCGCGCGCAACATCACAATCTCGCCGATCTTCCCCTCGGACAGGACACCGCGCACGACGTCCCATTGCGGATGGTGGCGATACATGAATGCCTCCATCAGCAGGACGTTGGCGTCCTCGCACACCTCCACCATGCGCCTCGCCGCGGCGCTGTTCAGCGCCAGGCTCTTCTCGCACAACACATGCTTCCCCGCCTGGGCGGCCTTCACGGTCCACTCCTCGTGCAATCCATTCGGCAACCCGATGTAGACCGCATCAATCTCCGGATCCGCCAGCAACTCCTCATAGGACCCATAGGCATGCTCGGCCTTGATCTCGCGCGCCTTGTACCGCGCCGACTCCTCGTTGCGGCTGGCCACCGCATGTAACGAAGCCAGCGACGACCACCGCAACGCCGGGCAAATCGCGTGCGTCGCAATCGAACCGCAGCCGATGATTCCCCAACGGACGGGGTTGCTCACGGTCTCGGGAGGCGTCATGGGAAACTCCTGGAGGCGGACAGCGCCTGATTCACCCACTCCCTATCCCGGCGAGTCACCCGGTGGCAACGTGATGTTGGCCCCCTGCAGCCATTCGTCCAGCAAGGCGGCGAGCTCGGCCGCCGGCCGCGGGCCCGGACGCGGCACCCGGTGGAACCGGGCATCATCCGGCCCAAACGGAAGGCCGTCCTCATCCGCCCCGCGCTCCAACGCCAGTTCCTCCTCCGCAATGGCCTGCGCCAGTGGCAGGTCCTTCGAGTCGCTCAATTGCAGATCCGTCCCCTCCACATCCCCCCGGCAGTAATCGATCAGGTCGCGCGGGACCATCTCCACGCGCTCCTCCTCGATGTCCAGGTAGGCCTCAATGTTGAAGACCTCCCCCTCGGCCATCAGGCCCAATAGATGTTCGCGAGTGGCGGGAACCGATTCGTGCACAGCCATCAACTCCGGAACAGGACAGTCTCCCGGCGGAACTGAAAGACACAGAACGCCAGGCAAAGCATCGCCAGCAGGATGGAGCTCCCCATCGTCAGCAGATAGTACGTCAGGTTGAAGTCACCCTTCAGGATTTCGCGCATCAGCAGGCTGACATTCAGCAATGGCACCAACGACAGGCCCGTGTTGATCTCGATGCCGGGAATCATCGACGCCATCGCCGGCAGGATGATCGCGAACTGCAGCGGCGCCAGGTAGTTCTGCGCCTCCTTGAACGAGCGTGCAAACACCGAGATCGCCAGCAGCAAACCCGCGAAGCTGGCCGCTGGCGCCAACACCAGCGAAGACGCCAGCACCATGCTCACGGGGCTGATCCGGATGTCGAGCATCTCCACGATGGAACTTGGCATCAGGTACGCATAGGACAAGTAGAGCGACACCACACCGAGCAGCGACGCCACCAGGGACGTCAGCAGGATCACCAGGAACTTGCCGATGGCAATCTCCGTGCGCCCGACCGGAGCCAGCAGGAGCGTCTCCAGTGTGTTGCGTTCCTTCTCTCCGGCGCCCAAGTCGATCGAAGGATAGATCCCCCCCAGCAATGCGAAGATGATCAGCAGGTACGGCAGGATCGAGCCGACGATCATCAGCACCACGCGTTCCTTCGATGCCAGGTCAGCGTCCTCGCGCACGACCACCGGCTCCAGAAAGGAGTGCGGCAGGCCGCGATTCTCCAACCGCACCTTCACCAACGCGCCACTCACCCGGTCGACAACCTGACGGAAACGCGACGCCGCCTCCCGCGACAGGCTCACCGTGCTCTCGTGAAGCAGCATCAGATCGATGGTTGCGATGTCGTCATCCTTCACCGCATCCACGCCAACGGGGAAATCCAGGTAACCGTGAATGCGCCGCTCGCTGATTCCTTCCGCAATGGCCGACAGGAGGGGAAGATCCTTCCCCGCTTCCGGAACGTAGGGCACCTTGAAGTCCGGCGAGACCGGCGGCAGCTCATCCGGCGTGACAAACTCCACAAGGCCCAACCCCTTGATGGCGACGACATAGAAGTCCACCACCAGGTCCAGCTTCTCCTGCGAGAGCTCCGGCATTTCCGTCATTGCAGCGCGTTCTTCCGGCGCATCGATGTTGTCGCGCGCCTGCTCGGCCAACTGCTTTGCCCACGAGGCAAACACCTCCGGATCGCGTGTCACTCCGTCCGGCACTCCCGTGAACTGCGACACGAATTCCGGTTTCACCAACGCCCGCAACAATGGCTGATCCAGCATGGCCAGCGACTTTCCCATCTCCGAGCGCACGAACCAATCGTGCACCATCCGCTTGTACTCCCGCTGGCTGTCCTCCGACGCGACGATGGTGACGACCTTGACCTGCTCCGCCTGCGCGATGGCCTGCATCATGCGCGTCAGGCCAACCATCAATAGCGGCGTCACGATCGTCGGAATCACCAGCAGGAACAACAACGTCCGCCGGTCGCGTAATGTGTCGACGAGTTCCTTGCGGAAGATCGTGCCGATGGCGGTCAACATCAGGCGCCCTCCCCCCGTGGCGGCGCGGAGAGGCCGTCGTGTTCCGCGTCCTCGCCGATGATGCGCACAAAGGCATCCGACATGTTGTCGCCGTAGTGCTTGCGCAACTCGCCAATCGGCCCGTCAAAGTGCAACCGTCCCTTGTGGATCACGCCGACGTGATCGCACAACTGGTCCACCTCCGCCATGATGTGCGTGGAAAACAGGACCGTCTTCCCCTCCGCACGGCAGCGGCGGATAAAGGACACGATGGCCCGGCTGGTCAACACATCCAGCCCGGAGGTCGGCTCGTCAAAGATCATCACCGGCGGGTCGTGCAACACCGTGCGCGCGATGTTCACCTTTTGCTTCATGCCGGTGGAGAGCTTGTCGCACGGCCGTTCGAGGAACTCGCGCATGGTGAACAGGTCGGCCAGCTCCTCCGTGCGGTTCTTGATCTTCGCTTCGGTCATCCCGAACAAGCGTCCGAAATAGCGCAGCACCTCCCGCGGCGTCAGGCGCCCGTAAAGACCCGTGTTCGCGGAAAGGAACCCGATCAGGCTCCGCACCTTGCTGGGATGATGCACCACATCGATGTCGGCCAGCCTGGCGGTTCCCGATGTCGGCTTGATCGCCGTCGACAACATCCGCAGCGTGGTCGTCTTCCCCGCGCCGTTGGGACCCAGCAGGCCATAGACCTCGCCGGGACGGCAGGAAAAGGAAACCTCATCCACGGCCGCAAAGCGGCCCTTCTTCTTGTCGCGATAGATCTTGGATAACGCGCCGACCTCGATCATGCCACCCTACCGAGTTGGACTGGCGAGGCTCTTACCTCACTCCACCAAAACGACGATCACGGCGCGCATATTCATCCAGCGCCTTCAAAAAGTGAATCCGGCGGAAATCCGGCCAATGCACCGGCAGATACACGAACTCCGTGTACGCGCACTGCCACAGCAAAAAGTTGGACAATCTCTGCTCGCCGGAAGTGCGGATCAGCAGTTCCGGATCCGGCAGATCCGGCCGGTAGAGGTGCCGTTGCACGGTCTCGGCATCGATGTCATCCGGATTGAGCCGCCCGGCGGCGACCTCCGCGGCGATCTGCCGCGTGGCGTCCACGATCTCCTGGCGCCCACCATAGGACAACGCCAGGTTCAGGACCAACCCCGTGTTCCCAGCCGTCACCTCCATCGTGTGCGCCAGCTTGTTGCGAGCCGACGCGGGCAGGTCCCCAATGCGGCCGCTGGCCACCAACCGCACGTTGTTCTCGTTCAGCCCGGGGATTTCCTTGATCAAATACGATTCCAGAAGATGCATCAGGGCGGAAATCTCGCGCTTGGGCCGCGACCAGTTCTCCGTGGAGAACGCGTACAGCGTCAGCGCCTGGACGCGCATGTGCGCCGCCGTGCGCACCGCCGAATCCACCGCGTCCGCCCCCGCGCGATGGCCGTGGATCCGCTCCGGCAGACTGCGTTCCCGCGCCCACCGCCCGTTTCCATCCATGATGATGGCCACATGCCGCGGAATCCGCGCGGGATCCAACCGCTCAAAGATCGCGGCTTCCTCGCTGGTGTAGGGCTCCAACAGGACCGGGGCGGCAGAGCGCTTGTCGGTGGCGGACGATTTCATGGATGGGTGATGGAGCGATTGTGGCGGCAGCGGGCCGTCAGACCTCCATGATCTCCTTCTCCTTCTTCTTCATCTTCTCGTCCACGCGCTTGATGTAATCGTCGGTCAGGTCCTGGATGGCCTTGTGCGCGTGCTTCAGCTCGTCCTCGGGCAGTGCCTTGCTGTCTTCCAACTTCTTGATGGCGTCGTTGGCATGCTTGCGCACGTGGCGGATGGCAATGCGCGCATCCTCGGCCATCTTGTGCGCCATCTTTGACATCTCCTTGCGGCGCTCCTCGGTCATCGGCGGCACGTTGATGTGGATCACCGAGCCGTCATTGTTGGGATTGAACCCCAGGTTCGCCGCGATGATCGCGCGCTCGATGGCGGCGAGCTGGTTGCGGTCGAATGGGGCCACGGCGATCGAGCGCGCGTCCGGCGTGGTGACCGTCGCCACCTGCTTGATCGACATCTGCACGCCATAGGCCTCCACCACCACGGCGTCCAGCGCCGCGGGGTTGGCGCGGCCGGTGCGCACGGTGTTGAAGTCCGCATCCAGGGCGTGCAGCGAGCCCTCCATCTTGTGTTCCGAAGTCTTGCGGATCTCTTCCAGGCGAGCATCCATGTTCGGTGACTACTCCTTTGTGACCTTTGTGCCAATGTCCCCGTCCACCACGACTCGGCGGGTGTTGCCGGGGCTGAGTTTGTAGACAACAATCGGCATGGAATTGTCCCGGCACAGCGCCAGCGCCGCCGCGTCCATGACCTTCAGATTCTCTTTGATGGCTCGTTCGTAGGTGCAAGTCGGAAGGAATCGCGCGGTGGGATCCTTTGCAGGGTCCGCCGTGTAGATCCCGTCCACCTTTGTCCCCTTCAGCACCGCATCCGCATCCAGCTCGTTGGCGCGCAGCGCCGCGGCCGAATCCGTCGTGAAGAACGGATTGCCCGTCCCCGCGGCAAAGATCACCACGCGCCCCTTCTCCATGTGCCGCTCGGCGCGCCGCCGGATGTAGACCTCCGCGATGTTCGCCATCGGCAGCGCCGTCATCACCCGCGTCTTCGTCCCCATCAATTCCAGCGCGTCCTGCAACATCAGCGCATTGATGACCGTGGCCAGCATCCCGACCTGGTCCGCCACCGCCCGCTTCATGTTCCGGGCCGCATCGCTGCTCCCCCGGAAGATGTTCCCCCCCCCAATCACCACCCCCACCTCAACCCCCAACTCGTGGATGCTGCGGATCTCATCGGCGATGAACTGCACCGCCGGTTGGTCGATTCCAAAAGCCTCGTCACCCTTGAGCATCTCGCCCGACAGCTTCAGGATGACACGTCGATACAGGGCCGGCTCGCAGCCAGCCTTCCCAACAGGGTCGGTGGAACTTTCCGCCGTTGTGGACATTTTCAATGGGGCCCCCGATTCGTGGTCCGGGTACCCGTCGCCATGGGGCCAAGACCCCCACTGGACGCGTAACCCGACGTGTGCTATCCCCTCCATCCCCCGGGCGCAAAGGATAACGCCACCACCTGCCCCTCCTTTCTCCCGGCCCCTGACCCTGCCTTACCTTGTCCATTCCATCCACCTCCCACCTTTTCTCCCCCGGGGCTTTCGTCTTGACCCTTTCCCCGCCGCACCCGCCTTGTAGGTCCAGACTGATTCGACAAAAGTCCGCAGTGTTCCCGCGGGCAAAACTCCCGACGCGAGGACAAGAATGTCCCACAACTCCGTGAGCCGTCTGTTTGCCTTGGCGGCCGTTCTCCTTGTGATGGCCACCACGGTCAGCAGTTGCCGGTACGCCACCAACCGGTACTATGACCTGCGCGACACCTTCGCCCTGGGCGTCGGCGTCACCGCTGAAAGTGAGAAGTCCCCCACCTGGCCATGGCCCCCCTCCTTGGGCGTCTATGTCGAGGCCACCGAGTTCATCCATCTGGGTGCCATCACCCACAACGGCCTGACCGCCGAAGTCGAGGGTCGCGGAGCCGGCGCCGGCATGGAGTACCGCACGCGTTATGGCATCGGCCCATGGCATGCCTCCTACATCAACCAGGACTACAGCTCCACGAACTACTTCAAGAAGGAGCGCACCACCTGGCAGGAGCGCATGAACCAGAACACCGTCAAGGGACGCCCCGCCAAGGACCTCGTCCATCGGGACATCCCCGAGGACCTGCGCCTGAAGTTCGTCGATCTCGAGCGCGGCTGGCAATACTGGGGCTTCATCGGCGCCGAAGCCGCCGTCAGCGAGCCCTTCCTCACCCACTTGGGCCTCATGCTCCGCGCCCATGTGGACGTCTCGGAAATCACCGACTTCGTCCTGGGCATCTTCACCATCGATTACAAGGGCGACGACCTGACCGACGAAGACATGATCGACTCGGGCAAGCAGCCCTCCTGATTCAACCCGCCGTTTGAGCCACATCACCTGTTGTCAACGCGTCGCCGGACGGCTTACCGTCCGGCGACTTTCTTGTCCCCGGAGAATCGCGTGATCGAAACCGCCGCCCCCCGCACCGCCGCCCGCGCCGCATGGCCCGGCCTCATCAATCATTACCGTGAGTTCCTGCCGGTGACGGACACCACGCCGGTCATCACGCTCCACGAGGGCGACACACCGCTCATCCCCTGCGGTTGGCTCTCCGAGCAATGCGGCAAGGGAGTTCGCGTCTACGTCAAGTACGAGGGCTTGAACCCCACCGGTTCCTTCAAGGACCGCGGCATGACCATGGCCGTCTCCAAGGCCGTCGAGACAGGCTCCAAGGCCGTCATGTGCGCCTCGACCGGCAACACCTCGGCCTCCGCAGCCGCCTATGCCGCCCGCGCCGGGTTGTCCTGTGCGGTCCTGATTCCGTCGGGCAAGAATGTCGCCCTCGGCAAGCTGGCCCAGGCCACCATCGCCGGAGCCAAGGTCATCCGCATCGACGGCAATTTCGACGACGCCCTCGACATGGTCCGCGACATCACCGACAAGCACCCCATCACGCTCGTCAATTCCGTGAACCCATTCCGCATCGAAGGCCAGAAGACAGGCTCCTTCGAGATTGTTGAGCAGCTCGGCGGCCGCGCCCCGGACCTGCACTGCATCCCCGTCGGCAACGCCGGAAACATTACGGCCTACTGGAAGGGCTACCGCGAGTTCCACCAACTGGGCCGCATCGATCTCCTGCCGAAGATGTGGGGTTTCCAGGCCGAAGGTGCCGCCCCCATTGTGCGCGGTCACAAGGTCGACAAGCCCGAGACCCTAGCCACTGCCATTCGCATTGGCAATCCAGCATCATGGAAGCAGGCCGAAGCGGCCCGCGACGAATCCGGCGGCCGCATTGACATCGTGACCGACGCGGAGATCACCGAGGCGTCCAAGCTCCTCGCCTCGCGCGAAGGTGTCTTCTGCGAGCCGGCCTCTGCTGCTTCCGTTGCGGGTTTGTTGAAAAGCGCGGCGCGCGGTGAGCTGGAGCCGATCGTGCGCGAGCGCGGTGAAATCACCGTGGTGTGCATCCTCACTGGCCACGGCCTTAAGGACCCCGACTTCGCCATTCACAACAGTCCGAAGTTCATCGACATCCCGGCCGAAGTGGATGCGGTGCTCGAAGCCATCGGCATCGGTTGATGACCATGGGGCTGACAGGCATCTGATTTGCACGCGCTGGCCCTTGGTCTGGCGACTTCAAGACACACCCCAACCAGCAAGGAAGAGCCATGCGGATTATCCTGAGCCTGTTTCTCGCCTTGGCCATCGCCCCGGCATCCAATCCAGCGGCCGCACTGTTGCCGGCCAATGATCTGGAGAAGTCCCTCCAGGATTGGTTCGACAACGCCGCCATGGGTGAAGAAGCACGCTTTGGCGCCTTCGTCGCCGACGCGCAAACCGGCGAATGGTTGGCCATGATCAACGAGGCGGAGGGAATGGCCCCGGCCTCCCTGGTGCAATTGTTCACGGCGGCGGCAGCCCTGGATACTTTGGGCCCCAATCATCAGTTCCGCACCACCGTCCGTATCGCCGGCGAGATCAATGAGAAGGGGCATCTCGACGGACAAATCCACATTCGCGGCGGAGGAGACCCGGCCTTTGGCCCGCGGTTCCAGGATGACCGGCTCGACGTCAACCGCATACTCCGGCTCTGGGCCAGCGACATGCGCGACCTGGGTCTGCGCACTTTCGACGGCATGATCATCGGCGACGACCGCCTCTTCACCGGCGAACCCGCAGCGCGCGGTTGGGACATGACCGAGAACGGCGAATGGTGGTCGGCGGAGGTTTCCGCCCTGACCATCAACGACGGCTGCATCACCGTGCAGTGGGATGCCGATCGACGCATCGGCAGCGAAGCCCGCCACACTATCTATCCGAAGTCGGATTACGCACGGTTCACGTCCTCCGTGAAGATCGTCAGCCCTGACCAACCGTACATCCCCTTGCGCTACTTTCGCCACGCCACGCGCACCGAACAGGTTGCGCGCGGCAATCTGCCGCAAGGCCTGCGAGTGATGGGCTGGACCGCCGTCGAGGATCCGGCCCGCATGACCGCCTACCTGTTCGCCGAGGAGTTGCGCGCGGTGAAGATCAAGGGCGAGTTCCGCGGTGCCAGCACGCGCGATATGCCCGAGGCACGCATGGCCCCCGAGTCAGAGATGCGCGAGGTCCTCTCCTACACTTCGCCACCGCTCTCCTTCTACCTCGACGACATTCTCGCCGACAGCCAGAACCTGTACGCCGAATGCATCGCCCGCGCCATCGCCATCGAGCAGGGCCAACCCGCGTCCTTTGAAGGCGCCAGCAAAGCCATCACGCAATGGGCTGAGCGGAAGGGCATGCTGCGCGCAGGCTTCGCGCTGATTGATGCCTCCGGTCTTTCCTCGCTCGACCTGCTGCCGGCCCGTTCGATCGGCGACCTGCTCCTGTCCCAACAATCCGCCCGCCCGAACGCACGTCTCTTCCGCGATGCCCTTGCCGTTGCGGGAGAAAAGGGCACCCTGCGCCAGCGGCTTCCGGAAGTGAGCGGCCGTTTCCAAGGCAAGTCCGGCGTTCTGAAGGACGCCACATCCCTGGCAGGCTACCTCCGCACGCAACAAGGCCGCGAGTACGTCGTGGTGTTGATGGTCGACCGGAGCACAGCGCCGGTTGCGTCCCGAGAACGCTTTCTCGATGCCCTCGTCGTGGAACTCGACCGCATGTTGTCGCCACAACCGACCGCGTCGCGCTGACGGGCGAATCCCATGTCTGAACAGTCGCGCCGATTCGCCCTGCCACTGGTGCTTTTCGCACTGGTGTGCATCATCCACGGCGCCATCACGGCTGGCACATGGCAGGAGACTTACTGGGACTTTGGCGACGGCAACTATCTCTACGTCGGCCAGCGCATCAATGACGGCCTCATTCCATATCGCGACATCCTCGCACCGCAACCTCCCCTGCACCTGCTGCAAAGCGCCGCCAGCCAACGCCTCGGTGAGATCCTCCTCGGCGATTCCTTGCGTGGCGCCCAAGGCTACAACCTCTTCATTCGCATCGTGCAGGGCTTGATGCTCTTCATCATCGCCATGCGCCTGTTTGGATGCGCGTGGCGCGGGCTCTTTGCATCGACGCTCCATCTGTTCCTCCCCATCGGTTTCTGGTGGGGATTGTGCATGATGTCAGAGAACCTGGAGATCGTCTTTCTCCTCGCCGCGTTTCTTGGCATCCTTGCGCTCAACCGCGAAGGCGCCGCGCTGGCCGGCGCTGCGTCCGCCCTCGCGATGCATTGCAATATGACTGCCGTCCCCTACTTCATGGTGAACCTGCTCTTCCTTCTTTGCCGCCGCCCGCGATTGGCCGCGTGGTACGGCGGCATTGGCGTGGGTGTCTGGCTGTTGGGCGCACTCCTCGCCTGGATGTGGGCGGGTCCAGCTTACCTGGACAACGTGCTCTTCAACCAGGTCGGCAGCTTCCCCCGCAGCGACATCCTCAGCGCCGGCAACCCCGGCTACACGTTCTGGCACTACGCCTACGACAAGGTCACCAGCCAGGGCGGCAATGTCATCCGCATGGAAGGCCTATGGATTCTGCTGGCCTGCTTGAGTCTGCTCACCGGCACGCGCGACACGCTCCGTGCCAGCACTCCCGGTTCGCCCGCATCGCTGCGATGGGAGTTCGCCGCCTGGTCCGCCCTCGGCATGTGGTTTTCCATCTGCTTCACCATGAAGGGTGGCACGATGGACTACATCTTCGTGATCGGCGAGCCCGCCGTGGTGTTGTTCGCTGCCGACGCCATGGTCAGGATCGTTTCCCGCCTGCGCGCGCTCATCTGGAAGCAGGAACTCCACGCGCCGTTGAGATCGCTCGCCAGCCTTCTCCCGCAACCGCGCAACCTGACCGCCATTCGCTTCAACCAGACGCTGCCTGTCCTGCAGGTTATCTACACGGTAGCTTTTGTGTTCACGCTACTGGTGCTGATCAATTTGGCCGTCCACACGCGTTACGCTCCCGAACTCACGCGGAGTCAGACGCTCGGCAGGCTCCCCGGCGCATGGGGCATCAAGCACATCCTGGATGAGAGCCAGGCGGAGCTCCCCCACGCGGGCGTGCAGGAGATAAAGGCCATCATCGAGCGCCATACCCGCCCCGGCGATCCCATCCTCGCGCCGCCATTCTACGCGCGCATCACGGGCCGCGTCGTCGCGGCGGAACTCGCCGAGAATTACCTGTGGCACATCAAGGTGATGAACGAATCCTTCGACGGCATCGAAGGCGAAGGGATCATCAAGATGGAAGAGGTCGCCGGCATGCTGCGCCGGCGGGAAGTCCCCCTCGTGCTGCTCGACATGAAGATGACCGGTCAAGTTCCCGCCATCCGCCACGCCATCGACACTTTCTACGAGCCCATCGACCCGCCCTTCGTCCAGACCCGCAACGCCCCCTTGGAACTCTACCGTCCACGGCTCATTCCTTGACTTTCACGGGAAAAGCTGGCGACTGGCCTTGCACACAGGGCACCACAACCTCATCGATGAACGAGTATTCCGCCACGCGTTGACAACTCGCAGGGCACCCACGACGTCCGTATTGATTGTGATCAATGGGCGAAATTCTACAATCCATCGACGACGCCGCGTTCCTGCTGATCAACGGCAGTCTGCACACGCCTGCACTCGACTCGATCTTTCGCATCATTTCCGACAAGGACACCTATCTCCTTCCATTCATCATCGTCGGCGCCATGCTCCTGTTGCGCGGATCTTGGGAGACGCGCCTGCGGGTTGTTGCCTTCGGGCTCGCCATCGCCGCGGCGGACATGATCGGCATCAGCTTCAAGGAACTGATCCAGCGCGAACGCCCCTTCTATCACTTCGGCGTGGAGGGCATTGTCCGCGAGATCGATGGCCTCGGCGCCCGCGGCAACTCATCCTCCTTCCCGTCGAACCATGCGTTGAACTCCATGACCATGGGCCTCTTTGCCTGGCTGTGGCTCCGCGATCGTGGCGCGAAGTGGGCCGTTGCCGTCTTCCTGCTTCCCATCCTTGTCTGCTTCTCGCGCATCTATGGAGGCGCGCACTTCCCCAGCGATGTCCTGGTTGGCGCGGCACTCGGCGCCGGAATTGCCGTGGCCGTGTGGCGAATGCATCATTGCATGCCGGTCGTTCGCCTTGAGGAGGGACGTCTTGCGGGAGTCAACCCGCTCGCATCGGCCATCTGGCTCGCCGTCTTCATTACGCTCCTGCGGATCTGCATCGTCGCGCAGGACTACATGGGCCTCGCACCGGAAGAGGCCCAGTATTGGGAGTGGTCGCGCTCTCTTGATTGGTCCTACTACAGCAAGCCGCCCCTGGTTGCATGGCTCATCCGCGCGACAACAACACTGCTCGGTCACACCGAGTTCGGCGTCCGCTCCGGCGCATTGGTCATTTCAATCCTGATCATGGTCGTGACATGGCACCTCTGCATGCGCCTGTTTCATGACCGGCGGATTGCATGCCTTTCCGTGTTGTGGATCAATGTGATGCCCCTGTTCGGCGTCGGCGCAATAGTCCTGACAACGGACACGCCGCTGATGCTTTTCTGGTCGCTGGCCACGTTGTTCCTCGCAATTGCCCTTTTCGAGACAAAACAGTGGGCGTGGTATGTCGCCGGCCTCGCCATCGGCTTTGGCCTCCTGAGCAAGTATGCCATGGTCTACATGCCACCGATTGTTTTCCTGTTCCTGCTCCTTTCGCGCGAGCATCGCTACTGGCTCAGGCGGAAGGAGCCGTATCTTGCCATGCTGATCGCACTCGCCCTGTTTGCGCCGGTCATCATTTGGAACTGGCAATACGACTGGATTGGTTTTCGTCACGTCGAAAGCCTCGCGCGCGGCGGCAAGGACAATGCGTCCTTCATCCGGCTCGACACGGTGGCCGCATTCGTCGGTGGACAGATCGGCATCGTGACGCCGCTGCTCTTTGGCATCATGGCCTTCGGTGCCTGGCAACGCATTCATCGCGATCGCCTTGCCATGGACCGCCGCGTCCTGTTCCTACTGTGCCTGTCCGTTCCCATCTTCCTCGTCTTTCTCGTGCGTTCGCCGTTTGCGCGGACCTATGCAAACTGGATCGCGATGGCCTATTACACCGCCTCGATCTTCGCCGCATGGCAATTGGTGCACTGGCACGACCGCGCCGGCACCCAACCCGCACGGCGGCGCATCGTGATGCTCGGTGTCGCCACGGGCCTTCTGGCTGTGATCATGACGGGCGTCGCGCAGTTCCCCGTCCCCATCCGCGCCATCATGAAGGCCGCGGAGTCACGTGGTTATGCCATCAATCCAAAGATGGATCCGCACTATCAACTTCTGGCGGGCCCACGGATCGGCAATGAAGTCACCCGTCAGGCGGCGCATCTCCCCCAGTACGAGGCTGGGCGGGTTTTCTACTTCGCCCGCCGCTACCAGGATGCCGCCCTTGGCGCCTTCTACACGGCAGGCCAGCCGCGCTTCCACAATCCCAACCTGGGGCGCCGCATGAACCAGTACGATCTGTGGCCGCAGGTCGGCCCCGAGTACATCGGCTGGGACGCGATCTATGTCGAGGACCGCATCCGTCCCGAACGAAGCGCCCCGCCCGCGCCGGTCGTGGAAGCATTTGACCGCTGGTGGGGGCCCTTCTTCGCCCGCGTGAAAGTCGACGATCTGATCTATCACGAGTACCCCATCTATCGACTCGAAGGCTACAACGGCCGGCGCATCGGCCGGGACGAACCGACGACTTACTGAGCCGCGCAAATTCCCTTGATGTTGTACAGTGACCCCGCCGCTCAATGGCGGTTCCGCTGGGTCTTTGCCCGGCTTCATGCTCCCGCTTTATCTGGTGATTCGAGGCGGCACCTCCATGCTCTTCTCCTCCCTGTCCTCATCCCGCCCGTCTCCTCCTCCGGAGTCCTCCAGCGCCCTGGCGCTGGAAGCCCAGGCCGATGCTGCCCTGGAAGCAGGCGACACCCGCGCCGCCATAGACTATTACCGCGCTGCCTTGGAGGTAAGTCCCCTTCACCGGCCCCTGCGCGAAAAGCTGGGCGACGCCCTGCTGCTCCACGCCGAGCATCGCGCCAGCCGCTCGACATCCTCCCGCATGATCGCCCCCATGCCAACCGTGGAGGACGAGTTCGATGAGGAGGAAGAGGAGGAGTCCTTCGTAGCCCCTCCGCCCCGCCGCAAGGCGGCCCCGGCCCGGGAGACCAGTCGCCAGAAGCTGCAAAAGCGCCTGTTCCCCCCGCCGGCAGTCCCCGGCGAGGATGAGGCCGAAGAGCCCGCCCCAACCCGGCAGCTCCGTCGAGTCGCTCCGCCTCCCCCAACTCTTGCCCGGCCGGTTCCGCCCCGCCGCGGACCCATCGTCGCCCCCCGCGGCGACATGAACGCACCGCGCCGCCGCTGGAACTCCCTCTGGTTTGCACTCTTCTATGCAGGCATCCTGCTCATTGTTGCCGGCGTGGCCCACGGCGTCTTGGTCCGGGTCCTCGTTCCGGTGGAGCTTCCGTCCGTTCCGCAGGCGCCGACTTTGCCCACCGAACTGGTCGACCGGCTGTCGCAGGCAGGCCTGCACCTGACCGCCCGCGAACCGGAAAAGGCCATCGCCCTGCTGGAGAACGCCTCATCCGTCTACCCCGACCACGGCGAAGTCATCACCCCGGCTCTCGCGCGCGCCCTGCGGGTGCTGGGCAACCAACATCTGGCCCAGCGTGACTATGCCGAGGCCGAGAAGGCATTCGAGCGCGCCGCCAATCTGGAAGCCGATAATCCGGACAACTGGATCGATCTGGCCAAATCCCGCCGCGAGCATGGCCGCAGCCTGCAGGCCGCCCAGCGAAATCGCGGCGACGGACTGCTCCGCGAGGCCATCGCCGCCTACGAGCGCGCCGTCAAGATCCAGCCGGAACTGCTGGCCGCTCATGTCGGATTGGGACAGACCTACAGCTTCCTCAACGAGCGAAACAAGGCCGTCGACCATTTCCGCAAGGTCGTCGCCATCGCCCCCGGCAGCCCCGAAGCCAGGATGGCCGAGGAGCAACTGGCCCAACTCGTCGGGCGTTCCTGATCACCGGCGCCTGCACCTTCCAACAGTTCAGCTCAAACTTGATCACTCACTGCATCGGCGCGCGATACGTCGGCGCTGCAACCGCCGCGGGTCCCAGAACCGGCTGCATCAGCCGAAACATTTCCTGGCGGTTGGGAACGCCGATGAACGCATCCACCAACTCCCCGTCGGGATTGAGCAATGCCACGGCGGGCGACTTGTCGCTGCCGATCATCTGGCGCACGGCAGGCAAATCATCCGGCCAGGGCGTGGAGACGACCACGTCCTGCAGCATGTGGATCACATTGCTATCGCGCAGGAACTGCCGGCGCGCGTTCGTGTCGTTGTAGGTCTTCTCGTCCAGGATGAAGACCACGTGGTGCTTGCCCTGATCCTTTGCGCGCTTCAGGCCGGTCTGGTAATGGGCAAAGGTGATCTCGTTGCGCCGGGGAATAGGCGCGCCAAGAGCGTTCCGCTCCGGCAATCGCGGTGGATTGACGATCGCGCGGTACTCGTTCGTCTCCCGCGCGGCGCGTGCATACGCCATCCGGTTGGGCTCTCCTGTCGGGCCATCCAATCCACCTGCGAAGACGACCACATGGGCATCGCGAATCGTGAACACAAACGGATCACGAGGCGCCGGGAAGTCATAGTTGTATGCCAACCATTGGTCGATGGTCCCCCCCACGGAGGCACGGTCATGGGCCCAATAGACCTGCTGCAAAGGCCATTCGCCGTCAGCATCCCTTTGCGGATCATTCGGAAAGGCGATCGCCAGCGAGTTCACCGCCACCGCCCCCATCGAACCTGGAGCCTTGGGTAGGCGGTACATCAACTCGCGCCAGGATTCGCCACCGGCACCAAACTTGAAACTGCGCACCAAATCGGTTGGATCACCCAGCTCGCGACCGCCAACAACAATCACCCGGCCATTGCTGACCGTCCACCCGTAGTCAGTCAGGTTCCCCGGAGCTGGTGGCACACGCTTCCACTCCTCTGCCGGTCCCGCAATGGAACGCGGGGCATACCAGATGCCCGCATCCTGCGATCCGAGCTCATCCACTACGACACCGCGAACGAAGAAGTGCTCCTCGGCGGAGATCACCTCATCGATTCTCTGCAGTCCCAACTCTGCGAACAACACGGACGAAGGTGAATCTTCCGCGTCGCCGGACATCCAAACGCCCTGTCCCCCCTCGGTCACGATCCACCCGTCATCGGAGGCAAACAAGCTTGGATTCTGAAAGGGAGTCTCCTGATTGCCGGTCACTTGCCAATCCGGAAAGACCGGCATACGGCGCTGCAATCGCGTGAGGAAAAGATCGCTGGAGTAAACCTCCAGAGTTCCACCTTCCACCCGGGCGAAGTAAATCTTCTGGCTGTCGGCACGGCCGGCTTGGGGCACGATGGGGAGTTCCCAGTCCCATCCTGGAGCGGCGATTTCATTTTCATATCCATGGCCAGGTTGGTTGGCGGAAGGGAAGGGCCTCCGCTGGACAGGTTGAATCTCCACGCTCGATACGACCGGGCTATCTTGCCCTGCGACAGCGCCTCCCATGATGAGAAGCCCGAGCACGGGGACTGCCATACGGCAAGCAATGTCAAACATCGTCAATCTCCTGAATGCCCCGGCGGGATGGCCGGGATCGGTCTGCGGCGTGATGATGGGCGGACGCCGCCCCTTGACAAGGGATTCCCGCCGGCGGCGCCAGGTTTGGCTTCAGTTGCTGGATGCCAGTTGTGAGGGCGACGCTTCCCGCGCACCCAGGAAATCAAGCGCCCTCTGCATGATCGCGGCCCGCATCGGAGCCTCGTCGATGATCTCGAACGGCACCGTCAAGACGATGGACCTTCCGACGTTGGATTGCTGGATTCCAACCGCCCCGCTATTGGCGCCCTCCAGATTCAACATGGCAGCAGCCTCGCCCATCGGCCTCAAGGTTTCCACAGCCGGAAGCGGATAGGACCGGCCGACCAGTCCACCAAACTCCACCACCCCCAGATCCTGCAGGATGCCACTGCTGACCGGGGCGGCACTCTTGGCGTTCTCGACAATCCCATCAAAACGAGCGCCAAGGACCTGGTTCAGGAATTGGCGTCCCACATCGTCGTTCTCGAACTCGGTGCCGATGTGCGCCGCACTGATCAGCAGGCTGCCACCAGATTGCAGATAACCCGTCAGCGCCCGAATCTGGCTGTCCGTCAGCAGCGGCTCCGAACCGCCTTCGCGGCCAGCCATCCACACCACCGTGCGATAGGGAGTCAGCGTGACTTGTCCGCGCGCGATGGCCGCGCTGCTCACCGAATCAAACCTCACCCCCGCCGCGGCCAAGGCATCGCCATGCTGCACGGCATAATCAAACGTGTTCATGCGCTCCAGAATCCCGCGCGAAGCGCCTCTCTCGTCAAACGAGTTCAGGTCCCCGTCAAGACGATGGAACCCATGGACGAGCAACACCTCCGGCCGGATGTTGCGTTGGTTGCGCACGGCCACCACCTCCGAAGGCATCGACTCGCCGCCTTCGTTCACGGCCGTCACGCGCAGGTAAATCGGGCGATCCTGTGGCAGGTCGCGCAGCGAGATGCTCGTGCTGCGCACATCTGTTCCCGCATCGAAGCCGTAGCCATTCAGCGACCGGTAGACCCGGTAACCCGTCGGCCGATCGCCCAACGACCGGTCCTCCGCATAGGCGGGCTCCAGCCAGGCCAGGCGCACCGTGTCCCCCTGCTGGATGGCACGCAACTCGCGCGGCGGCTCCGGCAGGTAGGTGCTGATCGTCATGCCTTCCACCTGCGAGGAATAGTAATCCACGAGACCGTGATAATACCCACGCGCGGCCAACCGCCGGAAGCGCGGATCCAGCATCCACTTTGCATCCGTTGCGTTGTCAAAGAAGCCCACCTCGGTCAATGCCGCCGGCATGCGGCCGTTGTTCCGCGGGTTCGTCTCACCCAGCCAACGGCAGACCACGGGGCCGTTGCGCCATGTTTCATCCCACACGCCATGGATCGTGCGGATGATTCCATTGTGTATGGAAGTGCCCAACACATCCCCGCCCGGATAACCGGTGAAGTTCTCCACGCCCTCCCAAGAGTTCGGGCTGTAGACGAAAGTGAACAAGCCCCGCGCGGGTCCGCCAGGCTGGCCGCTGGCATTGCCGTGCCAGGCCACGTAGATCCCCCGGCCCTTCTCCCAATTCTCCAGTTCCCACTCCGAATAAAGCGGCATCGCAGACACTGTGTTCACGGTTCGTGTGTCCGAGTCGTCCTTGTTCATGCCGACATACTCGCCATAGTACAGGCCCGATTCCTCCCAGCGCGGCTTGCCACTGGTGGAGCCGCCGCGCACCGCCGTCCCCATGCCGCCGCCAAAGCGCACGGCATTCACCACCACGGCCTCGCCGCGCCGTTCCGTCTGGTTGGTCACCACCACCGAACCGCGCGCGGGGTTCTGTC
>CAZVAQ010000060.1:0-19882 GCA_964625145.1 uncultured Candidatus Sumerlaeota bacterium | reverse complement strand
GTGTCGCTGGGGGCCACCAAGCAGCAGGTCCCCATCCGCGACATCCGCCGCTACCAGATCAAGACGACGGACCAGGTCTTTCACAACGAGAACCTGGTCAAGGTCGTGCGCATCCGCAACCCGCGCTCGGGCGACCTGTACAATTATGTGGTGAAGACCGAGGATGGCGCGGAGTTGAGCCTGCGCGAGCATGAGCTGACGGTCCATGTGGGTTCCGAGGCGCCGGACCCCATCGCGCAATTGGCGAATCTGGACGCGGCGCCGGCGGCGTTGGCGTCGGCGCGGTCGGAATTGTTGCACGCGTATTTCGCGGCCACGGCGCGCAGCCTCGGCATCGTTGGGTACAATGGCGCGCGGATGCTGCCGATCCCGCACCAGGTCAGCGCGGCGCGCTATGCGTTGCTGTTTGGCCGGCCGCGGTTCCTGCTCGCCGATGAAGTGGGCCTGGGCAAGACGGTGGAGGCGGGACTCATTGTCTCCACGCTGCGCAAGTATTTCCCCGAATGGAAGACGGCGTTCTTCGTCCCTGAATCGCTGACGGTGCAGTGGGCATTTGAGATGTACGGCAAGTTCGGCAAGGCGATCTTTCGCCTGGCCGACGATGAGGAGCCGGAGGAGGGGGATGACGACCCCGGCGTGATCCTGGCCCACGGCCGCGCGGAGGAATGGGCGGGGAACGATCGCGCGGACATCCTCGTGGTGGACGAAGCGCACCAGACGTTGCGCGACGAGGCGACCTACAGCGCGTTGATGCAGCTCAGCCGCCGCGCGCACGCGGTGTTGCTGCTGACGGCGACGCCGACCTCCGACGACAACCGCAACCTGTTCCGGTTGTTGCGCTTGTCGGATCCGGATTTCTTTGCGCGATTCGAACACGACAGCGAGCTTGACGCGTTGTTCGACAAGCGCCCGCAGGTGGAGGCGCTGCTGCGCGGCCTGCGCGATCCGAAGTCGTCCGGCAACGCGTTGGTGCGCCAATGGGAGGCGCTCGCGATCGACGACGAGGAATTGGCCGCGCGGATGATGTCGCTGGAGGTGGACGATTCGGACATGAAGGCGCGGCACCGGCTGGCGTCGCTGGCGACGGATCGCCTGCTTCCCGGCGCGCGGATCCTGCGCTACCAGCGCAAGTTCCTGGCGCTGGACAATGAGATGGCCGAGCGCATCGAGGAGCCGGTGCTCTATAGCCCCGACAGCCACGAGAAGAAGATCCAGGCGATCGTGAGGAAGTGGCTGGCGCTGTTGCCGGCGCATCATGTTGCCGACGATCCGGAGTGGCTGGACCTGGCGCGCATCCTCGTGCATGCGTCGCACAGCAGCCCTCTGGCGTTGCAGGAATGGGCCGACGCGCGATTGGGCGAGGCGCCGGAGCGCGCGGGAATCAGCGCCGATCCGGTCTGGCGGTACCGCAACACGTTCAAGTCCGTCGCGCTGCTCCATGGCGAGGAGGAGATCGTCGAGGATTTGAAGTCGGCGGCGGCCAAGTGGGCCCGTGCGACGAAGTCGGTGGACATCAAGGCGCGCGCGCTGGCGCGGTTGCCGCGCTATGTCGCGCTGGAGGGCGCCGTGAAGGCGCTTCTCACCGACGACGACGCGTCGCACGTGATCGTCTTCACCAGTTTCGAGACGAACGTGAAGCCGTTGACGCTGCTGCTGAACAAGGCGCTTGGCGAGAACGTCGAGGTCTTCTCCCTCAGCGCCGAGATGGATTGGCAGACGCGGGAGAAGGCGGCGTTCTCGTTTCAGGAGTGCCGCAACCCGTGCGTGCTGGTGTCGGATGATCTCGGTGGCGAGGGACGCAACTTCCAGATCGCGACGGCGCTGCTGCATTTCGACATGCCGCCGGCCTCGTGGGTGTTGGAGCAACGCATCGGACGCTTGGACCGCGTGGGTCGCGACCCGGAGATGGATGTGGACTCGCAGGTGCTCGTCGCCGAGGGCGGACTTGACGAGGCCGTCTACGATTTCCAGCGCGACGCCGTCGGCGTGTTCAACGAATCCGTCGCGCCGGTGGAGGACATGCTCGAGACGGTGACGCGCGACATGATGACGGCGCTGGTGGAGCGGGGCGCTGATGGCGTTCGCGACCTGATCGATTCCACGCGGGAGCGATTGGAGGAGCATCGCGAGCGCGAGGTGGAGGCACTGCTCCAACGCGCCGACACGGGCGTGTCGGAGGTGAAGAAGCTTGTGCCGCTGCTGGACGACTCGAAGGAACTCGACGACCTGGCACGAGCGGCGATCCGCTACACGCGATTGTTGGGGTCGGTGGTCGATGACTCCAACAAGGTGCTGACGATGACGGTGGGCTCGCACCATCCGCTCAGCGCGGTGACCGGTGTGTTGCCTGAAATGCAGGGCACGTTTGACCGGCGGTTGGCGGTGCGGCACGAGCGGCGCGAATTCTTCTCGCCGGGGCATCCGTTCGTGCGGGCGCTGGCGCGCGGTGCGGTGCAGGATTCCGGCGACCGCGTGGCATTCCTGCGGCGAGCGGGCATTCCGCATGCCGGCATTGTCTTCAGCTTCCGCGTCAGCATCCCCGTGGCTTTCCTGGAGGCGGTGCGCGAACAGCCTGAGGAAGTGCAGACGGCGCTGTTGTGCTCGGCTGCGGGTAATTTCCCGACGAAGATGCAACGAGTCGCCGTTGGCCTTGACGGGAAGGTGATCGCGGAGGATGCGGCAGGGCCATGGTTTGCGCCTCATTCGGCGGGAGAGGTGTCGCTGGACGAGGGGCCGGAGGTGCTGGACATGTTGCCGCCGCAATGGGCCGAGATCTGCAAGAGTGCCGCGGGCGCCGCGGAGGAAGTGGTGCGGCAGGATGCGGCCACCTATCTGTCCGGCGGATTGCGCCGGTTTGAATTCCTGATGCACGAAGTAATGACGCGGCACTTCGGACCGGAGTTCGCGATCGATTCAGCGATCGAGGGGTTGCTGTTCGAACTGGATCCGCTGGCGGTGGACCTGGACTCGGCGATGGTGATTTTGCCGGGTTGATCGGGCACGGCGACACTCCTTGACTCCCATCGACAAGTTGACTTGAAGGTAAGTCTGCAAGATGACGTTCTGGCGCGCGTTGCGTCGCGCCATTGTGTCCGAGAAGGCGTCCAAAGGAGATGGTATCATGTCCCGTATCAATTCAGTTCACAGTGCCCTCATTGATCGTCGCTATCGCGTAATCCTCAAGGCATCCCTTCTAGTCGGCCCCGTTGCCGTGGCGTTGGCTGCCTCGGGGGCGCATGCGGCCAGCGGCCGGGCGGCGCTTCCCGGTCGCGGCGCGCCCTCGCGGATTGATGCGCCAATGGCGCAGTATGTCCTGACGACCGAGGAACGCTTTCTCACCGTCGATCCGCCCAGCGCGGATACGATCATTGTGGGGCCTTCCGTGCCGGATGTTTTCATTCCCGACCAGCATGCGTTTGGGGCCGGTGCGGTGGCGCGGCTCGATTTGAATGGCGATGGGATCGATGACCTGGCCGTTGCGGTGCCCGGTGCGGCGCGGCCGTCGGGATTGGACGGTGTTGCTGTTGCGGCGCAGCGTGTTTCCACCGTGGATCGCCGTCAGGAATTTCGCCCCGGCGGCGCGGTGTACGTCTTTTTTGGCAACGAGGACAACGACCCGCGATTCCGCGATGCGGAGGGCGAAGTCAACGAGCCCGGCTGGGGCCCTGCTGATGTGGTCATCTTTGGCGCCGCTGGTGGGCACGCGTTGGGCATTGGCGGCATTGCGGTCGGCGACTTCAATGGCGACGGGTATGACGATCTCGCGACGGGAACGCACCTGGGCAGTCTGAACGTGCCGGTCGAGGTGGATCTCGGTTCGGCTTATATTGTCTTTGGCGGACCGGCGGGGGAGTTGGCGCAATACATCTACATCCCTGACGAAGGTGCACAGGTCACCCATCGTCTGTCGCAGGCGCGAGTGATCGTGGACACCGGCCATCGCGCCGGTTCGGACCCGCTGCCGCAGGGCGTGTCCAATCACACATCGTACAATGGCATTCCCGTTGTCGCGCCGGATGTGGCGATCTTTGCCGATCCGAACTCGGTGGATGATCGCGAGGGGTACACGGGATTCACCGAAGGCGAATCCATGCGCGTGCTGGATTTCAACGATGACGGGATTGATGATCTCGCGATTGGCGCGCCTTATATCAACGCGGGTGAGTTGATCGCTGCGGGCGGTGTCTACGTCCTGTTTGGTTCGCCGGCGGGCATCGATCCTCCCGATCAATCCGGCACACGCCGGCAACTGGGCCATCAAGGCGTCATCAATCTGGCCGATGGCATTCCAGGTGTGCTGATTGTTGGCGATGTCAACTTCAAGCTGTTGGGGCACAATGGCCAGATCTCCGTTGGTGACTTTGACGGCGATGGCGTTGCGGATCTGATGATGGCGGCACCCTTGGGCGACACGCCGTTCCCCGACGCCTTCATCATGTACGGCGGTAGCGGATACCCCTACGGTGGGACAGTCACTGTCTCCTGGGAAGGGGATCATGCGGGTACGCGCCTTTTTGGCCGCAACTATGGCGAGTTCTTCTCATCGCTGGCGGTGAAGCTCCCGCACGCGGGGATGGACTTCAATGGCGACGGCATCGACGACCCGGTCCTCGGCAATCACACCCTTGAACGCATGGACGTGCCGGAATCGCCACTGCTTTGGGCCGGTGCGGTGTTTGTCCTGCAGGGCGGTTCGCACCTGCGCGGCGAGGAGATCGAACTGGATGTCGTGCTGGACACGGAGGGCGACCTCGTTTCCGCACTTTCCGATGATCGCATCCTGCTCGCGGTCGTCGGTGCGGACGGCGATCTCGAAACCGGCCGCGACATTGTCACCACCGCGGACTTCAACGGCGATGGGCATGATGATCTCGTTGTCGGCGTTCCTGGTTCGATCACCGATGCGTTGGAACCTTCGCCGCATCTCGGTCTCGCGATCATCCACGGACGCATGGAAAGCGGCCTGATTGTCGAGGCAGGTCGCGCGCTGAATGCCTTTGGCGGCACGGTGTTGCCGGACACGTTCCTCACCGAGCCACTCGATGTCAGCGATCGCACTCCCCTGGGGATTGCTTCCACGGCGACGGTCGCAGGCGACTTCGATGGCGATGGATTGATGGACCTGGCCATCGCCACACAGCGCTCCGGCTTTGTCGATGTCGACGATGCAGGCGCGCGTCGCCATGAAGGCGCGGTCTATACGCTTTACGGCCAGGATACACCGATGCCGGCCGTGATCGATTTGGAAAACCTGACCGGTGAAGCGCCTGAGCCGGAGATTCGTGCGTGGTACGGCAGGGCGGGCGACCGATTGAATGGTGGCCGCCGGTTGGCCGCGCTGGACTTCCATCAGGACGGCGTCGATGACCTCGTGGCCTTCTCGTATCGTACATCGGTCCCTTTGCCGGATCTCGACGCGCGCAACAACACGGGCGTCGGCTTCATCCTGTCCGGCGACAGGCCCGTTGCCCCCATCGGCGCGGTCGTGCGCAGCAACCACGCGGATGATCCTTTGCCGCGCTCTCATCGCACGGGCCGCGCGGTTGTCGATTTCAACCGCGGCGATTCCAGCAGCTTCACCACCGTCGCGATCAATCGCGACTCCGGCTTCATCACCGGTGCTGAGCCGTTGGCCGCCGTTGTTTGGGAGGTGTACACGACGCGATTCGCCGGCGGCGGCAATGGACTTCCGGGTCCCAACGGCAATCTCACTTTCAAGTATCTTAACCGCGAGCTCCATCCCGATCAAAATGAAAGCGGGTTGACGGTGCTCTTTGGCCCATCGCCATCCGGTCCGTGGACAGCGATCAGCGCCCTGCCGCGCGCGCAGGTGGACAAGGACCTGAACCTGCTTCATGTCTATTTCCCGACACCGCTCATCCCACCCAGCAAGCCCGGCGAAGATCCTGTCACGCCCACCGTGCGCGTTGGCAGGCCGATCGTGGGGGATGGACGCGGCGAGCTTCCAATCGTGGATGAAGCGACGACCTCCGTCTCACAGCGCCAGACGAACGAACTGGTCGGGTATTTCATCATCGGCGATCCGGGCAACATTCTGGCCGTGGATCTGGTGTCGTTCACCGCATCGACGGAAGGGATCGGACATCCGGTCGTTCTGGAATGGGAGACGGCCATGGAGATTGATAATGCCGGCTTCTACATCGTGCGCGCTTCAAAGGTGGCCGGTGCCTGGACCGGCGGCGAACCGGTGACGCCGACGATGATCGGCGCGAAGGGAACGGCTGCGTCCTATAGCTTTGTGGACAACAAGCCGATGCAGGGCGGCGAGACGCGGGCTTATCTGTTGTTGGACGTGGATGTCACCGGCCAACGCACGTCGCACGGCCCGGCCATGGTGATCGTCCCGGCGTCAGCATCGTCGGTGCGGGAGTGGGCGTTGTATTGATTGTGCGCGTTTGCGGTGTGTTGCACCGCAATTGGCGAATGTGACGGCACCAAATTCGGAGCGCGGGCAGCCCATGCCCGCGCTCTGTGCGTTTTGGGCCTGTTGACTCTGACGAAGCCCGTTTCCGGGCGTGGCTCAATCCTGCCGTGTATCCGTCTGATCGAGCTGGCGCCAACGGGTTGGAGCGCCTCTCTCGCCGAGGCCTAGTGCCTTGCGGATGATGCGGGACAGGGCATCCATTGAGAAGGGCTTCTCGAGCACCGGCCACGCTTCCTGACCCGGATGCTCTTCGACACGGTCGATGGACTCGGCGTTGTAGCCCGTCATGATCACGACGCGCATCTGCGGGTATTCGCGAGTCAGACGCGTTGCGAGCTCCACGCCGCTGCCGCCGTCGAGCATCAGGTCGGTCAGCAGCAAGTGAGGCGGTTGTTCCAGTCGGCGAACCACGTCGAGAGCCTCCTGGGGACCGGTGGCCTCCAGCACTTCATAGTTGTCCAGGCGCAGGATGCGGGCCGCGGCCTGGCGCACCATGAAGTCATCCTCCACCAGCAGGATCGTCGCGGTGTGTCCGCCTTCCGCTGATGCATGGAATGCATGCAGCACTCCTTCGACCGAGTTCGGCGCGACATTGGGAGGACCACCCGTTGCCGGTGGGAAGAGCAGGGAGAACCGGGTGCCGCGGCCGGGGATGGAGTCGACCTGGATGGAGCCGCCGCATTGCTGCATGATGCCGTACACGGTGGATAGGCCCAGGCCGGTTCCCTTGCCGCCTTCCTTGGTGGTGAAGAAGGGTTCGAAGATGTGTTCCAACACCTCGGGCGGGATGCCCGTTCCGGTGTCGCTGATCTCGAGCTCGACGTACAGGCCCGGCTTCAACTCGCCGGTCACGCGGGCCTGCGTCTCATCCAAGCGCACGGTGCGGCTGGCGATGCGCAGGATGCCGCCCTTGGGCATGGCATCGCGGGCATTGACGGCCAGGTTCAGGATCACCTGCTCGATTCGGCTGCTGTCCGCATAGATGTCGGGAATACCTTCCTGAAGCGCCAGGGAGATGGAGGTCTCGTCGCCGATGAGCCTTCGCAGCAGGCGCGACATGTCGGTGACCAACAGGTTGATGTTCACGGGTTCGGGAGTGCCGGCCTGACGGCGGCTGAAAGACAGGATCTGGCGGATGAGCGCGCCGCCGCGCTCTGCTGTCTGCAGCACGCCTTCCAACATCTCGTGGGCGCTGGAGTCCTGGCGCACGTCGGCAAGGGCGAGTTCCGTGTAGCTGATGATTGCCGTGAGCAGGTTGCTGAAGTCATGGCTGATGCCGCCGGCCAAGCGACCCACGGCTTCCAACTTGTGGGCCTGGCGCAGGCGTTCCTCCTGGTGCCACAGGGCGGCTTCCTGTTCCTTGCGGTCGGTGATGTCCTGCAGGATGCCCAGATAGGAGATGATCTTGCCATCGGCGTCGCGGACGGGGATGGAGGAATCGGCCAGCCATCGTGTCTGGCCATCCTTGGTGCGGACCTTCATGTCCGCCTTCCAACTGGTCAATTCGCCGCGGCGGGATTTCTCCATGGCCTGCGCGTGGGTCAACCCTTCGGCGTCGCCGCGCATGATGATCTCTTCGGTGTTGTCCAGCCAGATCTGGCTGCTCATCTCCTCGGGCTTGAAGCCAAGGATCTTCTCGATCCCTTCCTCCATGAAGACGTACTGCATGCCGTCGGTGTTGATCTCGTAGGCGACGGCGTCGGCCTGGGAGATGGCGCGGCGATAGCGTTCCTCCCTCGTGCGCAGGTCCTCCTCCATGCGGCGGCGCTCGTCGATGTCCAGGATGCTGACAAGCAGGGCGGAGTGCTTGCCGTAGGTTGTGGACTCACAGGAGAGGCTGGCCCACAGGACCTGGTCCGCGAATGTGCGAATGCGGCATTCGTACCCCCGGATTCCGCCGGTGCGCTTGACAGCCTTGAGGAGGCCGATGGCCGTGGTCTCTCCGGGGAGAATGTCGCCGAGGTAGTGCTTCTCGATTTCCGTGTCGCTGGATCTCAGGTGCTTGTGGGCGGCGGGGTTTGCGTACAGGATCTTGCCGCTGTCGGACCGGCAGATCAGCACGGGGATGGGGAGGCTGGTGACGATGGCGCGGAAGCGCTGCTCGCTCTCGCGCAGTTCCATCTGCGTGCGGCGCTTGCGCGTGATGTCGCGCACGATCGCCACATCCTGCGGAGGAGAGGCGGTAATCCCAAACGTCTTGACCGACAGGAACCGCACGGTGCCATCGGGCATGCGGATCTCGGCTTCAAAGGTGCTGCTGCCAATGCGCGAGCGGCGGGGCATCTCCGGCGTGCCGCCCAGGATATCCGACAAGGCACGCCCGACGAGCTCTCCCGTGGGGCAACCGAACAACAGGCCCATGGCGGGATTGGCGTACTCCACAACGCCATGGTGGTCCTGGATGACGACACCATCGGTCATCAACTCGTAAACGAGTTCGAGCAGGTGCGGCGGAGGGGTCTTGTCCGGACTGCGGCCAGTCAGTTCCCGGGATGACTCCATGCTCTGGTGTCACTTCCTGAGGGGGTTTCGGGTTTGGCTCCACCGATCGGTGTGGAGTGCGCCTGTCGGGCCACGACCCGCGGTGGGGGAACCGGCCTCCGACCGCTGGCTGACTTGCCGTTCTCAACCGTGTTCGGGCGGTGTTGGATGGCCCGGATGGGTGGCATTTCGAGGTGTCCTCCCGTGAAGAAGGGGGCTCGGGCGGATCAAGTTCCCATCCCAGCGCGCTGTGTTGACCTTGCCCCACGATGAACGGCGAGCAAAATCAAGCCATTCGAATCCGAAGAAAGGCAAGAATCTCTATGAGATTTTTTTCCCTCCTCGCGCTCCTGTTTGCCTGCCATCTGCTGGTCCCTTCGACAGCTCCGGCCGCCCCTGACCAATCCGCAAAGCTGTCCGAATTGCAGTCCCGGCAGGTCCTGACCGGCCTTGATGTCCTGGAGCGGGACGGTTTCGAGAGCCTCAAGGGCCAGAAACTGGCGCTCATCGCCAACCACTCGGCCGTCAACCGCCGCGGCGAGCACTTGCTTGACCTGCTCCTGGCGACCGAGGGTATCGAGATCGTCACCCTCCTGTCCCCCGAGCACGGGTTCCGTGGCACTGCCGACACCCACGTCGCAGACGGTGTCCACGTGGAGACTGGCCTGCCGATCTACAGCCTCTACGGCCGTACCGACCGCCCCACGGCGGAGATGCTGGAGGGGGTGGAGACCATCGTCTTTGACATGCAGGACATCGGTGCGCGCTTCTACACCTACCACGCGACCATGGGAAAGGCCATGGGTGTGGCCGGCGAGCACGGGATCCGCTTTGTGGTGCTCGACCGCCCGAACCCCATTGGGGGTTTTTACTATGACGGCCCGATCCAGGATGACGAGTTTCTGGGGCGCAACACCGCCTTTGCCCCCATGCCGGTGACCCACGGCATGACGATGGGCGAGCTGGCCGTCTTCTTCACCAGGTACGCCGGCGTGCAGTGCGACCTGGAAGTCGTGCGCATGGAGGGATGGGACCGCCTGATGTTCTTCGACGAGTGCGGTCTGCCGTGGGCCAACCCGTCCCCAAACATGCGGTCGGTGGATGAATGCATCCTCTACACCATCGCGGGATTGACGGAGACCACCTCGACCGGACTTAGCGTCGGCCGCGGCACCGACCGGCCGTTCGAATACTTCGGCGCCCCGTGGGTTGATTCCGAGACGTTGGCCGGCGAGATGCACTCGCGCAATTTGCCCGGCGTGTGGTTCATGCCGATGGATTTCAAGCCCTACGAGCGCGACATCACCGGCGACAAGTTTGGTTACCGCTATCCCAACACCGAGGAAATGTGCGGCGGCATTCGCCTGGTGGTGAACAATCGTTGGTCCATTCGCCCGGTCGAGGCCGGCATTCATCTGATCCACGCGATGCACAAGCTGTATCCCGAGGAATACAAGATGAACCTGATCGTCGGCTCGGTGGGCTCGCGCCAAATCCTGGAAGACATCCGCAACGGCGCCACGCCGGAGCAGATCATCGCGGCCTATCGCGCCGACCCGCGCTTCAAGGAATTTGAGAAGCGGCGGGCGAGTGTGCTGTTGTACTGATTAGGAATCAGGATTTGGGGGTCAGGATTCAGGGGATGAATCTCACAAGGACTTCCCGCTTCCCAACCCCTGACTCCTGACTCCTGACCCCTGCTCCCCGCTTTCCTCATGGACCTCAAGGAAGAAGCCAAGCGTATCCCCATCTCCCGAGTGCTACGGTGGTACATCGGGCTTTATGGGCGGGATCGGTACCGATTGGCGGCGGCTTCGACCTTGGCGCTGCTGCAATCGGCCGTGCTGGTGCCCATTCCGCTGGTCTTTCGCCACATCATTGACACGGTCATTCCGTCGGAGGATGTCCGCATCCTGCTGATGGTGGGGCTCATTGGCCTGGCGCTGTACCTGATGCATTCGGTCCTGAGCTTTTGCAGCGCCGTCCTGTCGCTGAAGGCCACCAAGCGCGTGACGGAGATGCTGCGCGCGCGGCTTTGCATGCAGCTCCAGCAGATGAGCCTGCGCTTCTATGACCGCGAACGCGTCAGCGAGCTGCACTCGCGCGTGGTGATGGACACAGAGCGCACGGACGTCATGGGAAATGCAGTGATCGTCTCCGCCATGGCGGCGGCGATGATGTTCCTCATGGCGGCGGTGATCCTGTGCTGGCTGAATGTGACGTTGTTCCTCGTCACGATCTGCATGCTGCCGCTCTATTTCCTGACGCACGAGAAGCTGAAGAAGCGTCTTCATCAGGTCCATCGCGAGTTTCGCGATGGCATGGAGATGATGAACTCCGAGATGAACGACCTGCTGCAGGCGATTCGCCTCGTGAAGACCTTTGCCCGCGAGGATCACGAGCAACGGCGCGCGGAATACCGCTTCTCGGACGTCACCGACCGCGCCCTGCGCATGACCATCTTCTCCGCCTTCTTCAACTCGATCATGGGCTGGATCGGGCATGTCATCCCGCTCACGCTGTACATCGTCGGCGGGTACCTGATCATCCACGACCGCATGACGGTGGGTGATTTGGTGGCATTTGCCGGCATGGTCGGGTTCATGATTCATCCGATCAACCAGATGTTCGGCCTGCTGATCAACATCTACCAGGGGTTGGCGTCCCTCGGGCCGATCTACCTGCTGCTGCGCTTCAACGAACCGCTGGAGCAACTTGAGGGAAAGCAGCTCGTGCAGCGCCTCGAAGGTTCGGTGGAGTTCGACGATGTCTGGGTCTCCTACGACACCGCGGGTGGGCATGCACTCAGCGGCGTCAGCGTCAAGGTGCGTCCCGGCGAGACGATCGCGTTGGTGGGCGAGTCCGGCGCCGGCAAGTCGACCTTCGCGCACACGATCCTGGGGTTCTACCTGCCCGACCGCGGGACGCTGAAGATCGATGGCATCGACATCCGCAACCTCGACCTGCGCACATTGCGCGAGCGCATCGGTGTCGTCTCGCAGGATAACGTGCTCCTGAACACATCCATCCGCGAGAATCTGCTCTACGGCCGCATGGAGGCCACCGAGGAGCAGATGATCGAGGCCACGCGCAATGCCAATGCCTACGAGTTCATCACGAAGCTTCCCGATGGATTTGATGCGATCGTTGGCGACCGGGGGACCAAGCTGTCCGGCGGCCAGCGGCAGCGCCTGGCCATCGCGCGCGCCCTACTAAAGGACCCGCAGATCCTCATCCTTGACGAGGCGACCTCGGCCCTGGACAGCGAATCGGAGTCGCGCATCCAGGAGGCACTCGACAGGCTGCAACAAGGGCGCACCTGCTTCATCATCGCGCACCGGCTTTCGACCGTGGTGAACGCCGACCGGATCCTGGTCCTGCGCAACGGTTCCATCGTGGAGTCCGGACCCCACGCGGAGCTGGTGGCCCTCGGCGGCGAGTACGCACGGCTGTGCGAGAAGCAATTTGGGAAGGCGGGGGCGGCGACGGGTTGAGGCTTCCCCCTTGCCACAACCGGTTCGCTGCTATTGGTGAACGCCATGAGTGAGAGATTACCTCCCATCAGCAACCTGCGACGTTTGGCGCTGTGGTTCAATGAACCCGTCGACCCCGCGTCCGTGGCGGTGTTTCGCATGCTGTTCGGGTTCGTGCTTGCCTACCAGGTGGTGCGCCATCTGACCCGGGGGTATCTGCTGCGCTTTTCCACCGTGTCGGATTATCAGTTCCACTATTATGGCTTTGGATGGGTACGGGTGCTGGAGCCGGAGCTGATGCTCCTGCTGTTCCTGGCGATCGGGTTTAGTGCGTTCCTTCTGGCGATCGGGTTCTTGTACCGGCTTGCGGCGCCGGTCTTCTTCCTAACGGTTGGCTATTGGTTCCTGCTGGACCAGGTCGAATACCTGAACCACATGTACCTTGTGGTGCTCTATGGATTCCTGCTGTGCCTGGTCCCGGCGCACCGGTATTGGTCGTGCGATGCCTTGGTGTTTCGCTCGTCGAACAATGGAGTCATGCCGCGTTGGGGCTTGTGGGTCCTGCGGTTTCAGATGGGGTGCGTGTACTTCTTTGGCGCCGTTGCCAAGATCAACCGTGACTGGCTGATCGATGCGGAACCGGTGCGCACGTGGGTTATCTACAACAATGCGAAGCCGCTGGCGATCAAGCTTCTCTCATGGGATGGAGCGGCGCATTTCCTGTCATGGTCCGGCTTCCTGATCGACCTGCTGGCCGTGCCGTTCCTGCTGTGGAAACGCACGCGCCTGGCCATGTTCCTCGTCCTCGTCGCGTTCCACCTCTCGAACAAGTACCTCTTCCACATCGGCATCTTCCCGTGGCTGAGTCTTGCGGCGACGAGCTTGTTCCTGCCGCCTTCATGGCCACGCACGATCCTGCGGCTTCCACGATTCACGATTCCGACGGTGGTGCATCGGCCGTCGGCCTTTGTAATTCCGGCGATCCTTGTGCCCTATGTGCTGCTGCAATTGTTCCTGCCGCTGCGCCACCACCTGTATCCGGGCGATGTTGCCTGGACAGAGGAAGGCCATCGCTTCGCGTGGCGGATGAAGCTGCGCAGCAAGGTGTCGGAGGGCTACTTCCTGGTCCAGACGCGTGACATGAGCCACATGGAGGTCATCAAGGCGGAGTCGCTGTTGCATCGCCGCCAGGTGCGCCAGGTCCTCGGCCGGCCGGACATGGTGTTGCAGATGGCGCACATCCTCGCGGCGGAGGAGGAAGCGCGCCTTGGCAAGCCGGTGCAAGTCTTCGCAAATGTGAAGTCGCAGCTCAATCACCACCAGCCGCAACTCTTGATCGATCCAACCGTGGACCTGGCGGCCGAACCGCGCAACCTGTGGCATGCAGATTGGATCATGCCATTCGAGCGCTCACCGATACGCTACTGGGAAAACCGCCCCCCGCCGCAGTTGGAGGAGGAGTAGGACTGGCTACGCGCTCAAGGCAAGCGTCGCGAGGACTGCGCTGCCGCGCCACAAAGCGTCTTCGTCCAAATGGAAGCGCGGGTGGTGCACGTTGAATCGTTCGTTGTCGGCCGGATGCGCAACGCCCAGATACGCGAAGCATGCCGGGACGATGCCGCCATAGACGGCGAAGTCTTCCGCGCCCATGCGTGGTTCGGCCTCGTGCATCTCGCCATTCATCACTTCCCTGCCAACGGCCCACATGCGCTTCACCGCGTCGGCGTGATTGACCAACACGGGGTATCCTTCCGTGATGGCGACTTCGGCCGTGCATCCGAAGGCCTGCGCGGTGAGCGTGGCGATCTCCCGGATGGCGTCGGGGTAGAAAGTGTGCATGTCCGCGTCGTAGCTGCGATAGGTTCCCTCCAGCGTCACCACTTCCGGGATGACGTTGCTGGCGGTGCCGCCATTGATGCGCGTGACGCTGACGACGCCGGGGATCGTGGGCCGCAATCGGCGGGAGATGATCTGCTGCAGCGCCACGACCACATGGGACGCGGCGAGCACGACGTCATTGGACATGTGCGGGGCGGCGGCATGGCCACCGCGGCCCCTGAGCGTGATGTTGAAGTTGCCGACGCCGGCCATCATGGGGCCGACACACGTGTGCAGTGTGCCGGTGTCTTCGAGGGGATCGACGTGCAGGCCGTAGATCTCGTCGACGCCTTCGAGCATCCCCGCCTCCACAAAGTCGCGGGCGCCGCCGGGGATGCATTCCTCCGCGCCCTGGAAGAACAGGCGCACGGTGCAGGGGAGCTCTGCCTCGCGTTCCTTCAGGATCCGCGCGGCACCGAGCAGCATGGACGTGTGGGCATCATGCCCGCACAAGTGGGCCACTCCGGGGTTCTTTGAGCGGAAGGGGAGGTCCCATTCCTCCTGGATGGGCAATGCATCCATGTCCGCGCGCAGGGCAATGCACCGCTCACGATCCCTGCCCAGCAGTTCCGCGCAGAGTCCCCAGTTGCCGTTCAGCCGCGTTGTGATGTTTTGGTAGCCAAGCGAACGAAGCTCCTTCTCGACGAGGGCTGATGTCTTCTCCTCGTGGAAAGCGAGCTCGGGATTCTCGTGGATCATGCGCCGCCGCGCCACGATCCAATCCTGGATCGCAAATGCCGAGGCGGCCACGGAGTCGAGGGCATTGGTAGGCATCGGTATGTGGTTCTCCCGGATTGGTGTCGTCTGCTGGTTGAGTGCCGCGACAGGCTTCGCCATCAAGGCCGCCCGATCATCAGTTCCACGGTGTTGAGCAAGTCCGCACGGGTGAAAGGCTTGGGGATGAGTTGGATCTTCGGATCCTCCGCGATGGCATCGATGCGCAGGTCGCTGTTGAAGCTGCTGGAGAAGAGGAAGCGCTGTTGTGGCGAGATGGCGCGAATGGCGGCTTGCACTTCCAGGCCGCTGCGCTTGGGCAATGCGAACTCCAGCACGACCAGGGCGATGGCGTCCGCGTTGCGCTGGTAAATCTCGATGGCCGCATCCCCATCGGTGGCCTCGAAAGTGGGATAGCCTTCCCGGGCCAAGCACCGCGCGGCCACTTCGCGGACGATCGGATCGGACTCCACGATCAGGATCCCGCGCGTCGGCGGGATGCCTTCCACTTCCACCTCTTCCTCGGTGGATTCCGGCCGGTCGTCCTCGATGCCGGACTCGCTGCCCGCCTGAAAGAACAGGCGGACGCTGGTGCCATTGCCCGGCGAGGAGATGATCTCTGCCATGCCGCCCATCTTGCGGACGGCTGCATGGACAAAGGCGAGTCCGTAGCCCGCGTCGCGCGAATCCCGGCGCTGCGAATAGTACGGCTCAAAGGCATGGCGCGCCACTTCCGGCTCCATCCCAGGCCCGGTGTCGCGCACTTCCATCATTACCATCTTCTCGGGCGGGTGATAGGGATGCTCCCGGCGATAGTCCTCGGGGATCTCGACATGGGCCGTCGACAGCAGCACGGTCCCGCCTTCGGGCATTGCATCCAGGGCATTGTCCACCAGCCGCTCGACGATCTCCAGCAGGGCCACGCCATCGGCCTTTGCGATGCAGCGCAGGGGCGAGGGGCGCACGCCGATGGCCAGGACATGGCCAACGCGGCGGGACAAGTGCTCGCGGTGGCGCTCCAGCCATCGCGTCAGGTCGATCTCCATCAGGGAGAGCGAGTGGGAGCGCGTGAAGAGCTTGAGCTGCTTGGCCAAGGCCAGGGCGCGCTCTGTCGTTTGCTGCGCGTCGCGAATGTCGGACACCACGGATGGCATTCCGTGGGCGCCGTTTTCGGCGAACTGCAGGTTCACCAGCAGCGATTGAAAGACGTTGTTCAGGTCATGGGAGATGGTACGGGCCAGACGCTCGGCGACGGCCATGCGCTCGGCCAGATCCTTCTGATCCGCCAAGGGGGGCAGCGTGATCGGCTCTTCAATCGGTGTCCCCGCGGAACTGGAGGGCTTCTCCAAGGGTGCATCCCCTTTCGGTCCGGCGGCAAAGAGGGCGTGTCGATGTTGTGTTCGGTTGCGCCGCGCGGCCGGACAATGGCGGGCTCCTGTCGCGCCGTCAAGGCCACCGGCCCTTGATTGCCGGTTCCGCCCGCCCGCCGGCCCTGTTTGAGCACCCCGACCATCCCACCCCGAGATCCCCATGAGTCAACGCCGCCGCTCGCGCGAGGCCGCTTTTCAGGTCCTCTTTTCCCGACATTTCACCGGTCTCGACCGCATCGAGGCCACCCAGCGCCATGGGGCGGTCGCCAGCGAGGCTGCGCTGGCGCAGGATGACTTCTCCCAGCGCCTCCTCACCGTCGAGGAGGCCAATGCCGACGCCATCACCGAGGCCTTGGAGGCTTCGCTGCACAAGTGGAGCATTGAACGCCTGCCGCCGGTGGACTACGCCCTCCTGCGCCTGGCCGCCACGGAGATCCTCTACTTCGAGGACATCCCCGCCAAGGCCACCATCAATGAATACATCGAGCTCGCCAAGCGCTACGGCGACGACGATTCCGGCAAGTTCCTCAACGCCGTCCTGGATCGCGTGCTGCGCCGCGACGCACCCGAAAAGGTGCCGGAGGGAAAGGGCAGAAGGAAGAAGGATGAAGGATGAAGGATGAAGGATGAAGTGGGCGGGTGGGAAGGGAGCATGGGCATCCTGCCCGTGCGAGTAGTGGGAGCGCTCGCTCGATGCACGATCTTGTATTGGGCCGAATAGCATTCTGCTGAATGCCATCGATGCATGAAGTGCGATGTGCGTTTATTCGCTTACGGAAAACTCAGCCCATCGGGGAACCGCAGGACGCAGCCTTGGCTGATGGTTCCGTTGGTGGGGTCGTAGCGATTGTAGATGCTCCAGCGCGACCGCACGAGGATGCTGCCGTCTTCGTTGTACACACGATGGGACTTCGAGGGGCCGACGCTGAAGAGCGTGTAACGCGTCGGGATCAGGTTCGGGTCGGTCGTGTTGAAATCCGGTGCCGTGCCGAGCAGCGTGCCGTTGCCGTCAACCGTGACGCGCACGGCGCGTGTTCCCGTGCCGTTGTCGTTCCATCGATTCCCCGATCCGTCGAAACCCCACCCGAGGCGCTCGTAATAGAGCCACGTTTTGCCAACCGGGGCGGTCCCCGAGCCGGTGTCGCTCTCCATCTCGAATGGGTCGCGAAGCGCGTTGGCGATGTAGGCCACGGGAGTCGTCAATCCACCGGCGCGGGCCTCGGAGTTCAGCGGATACCCGACAGGCATCTGCCATTCAGCCGGGCCATTGTCCGCCTGGATGTAGGGATAGTCGTTGTTGTCGATGCGATAGTGCTCCAACCCCAGGGCCAACGTCCGCAGGTCGTTCTGTGCGCGCGAGACCTTTGCCCGCACCTGTGCCTCCAGGAAGTTCGGAACGGCGATTGCAGCAAGTATGGCGATGATCGCCACGACGATCAACAATTCGATGAGTGTGAACGCGCCTCTGATAGTCGTGTCTCCCCGGAACAATCGCATGGCGAAATCGATGTATGACCACCGATTCGGGTAGGTGACGGTTCCCTATCAACTCAACCGAAAAGGCCATCACCCCAGTAGGCTTGGTGGCTGATGTGGCTCAAGCGTGGCTGGGCGCACAGTCGCGCATCGCCGCGCCCGGGATGGTGCGGTTGCGTGGACCATGTGGTACGGCGCTTGGGTGTGGGGGGGGTGAGCTTCAGCTCTTCTCGGCGGTGCCTTCGGCGGGGGCGGCCGGCATCCCGGATTGCTCGCCCGTGGCGGTCTTCTTCGGCAGGTACTTCTCGATGTCCGCCTTCAGCTCCTCGCTGGTGACATCGCGCAGGCGCTGGCCGAGCTTGTTGCCGTCCTTGTCGAAATAGAACGTGGCGGGGATGGCACCGACCCACTCGTCCGCAAACCAAGGGACGAACTCATTCGGGTCGGCATCGACGGCAAAGTTGGCGTACTTGACCCCGCGTTCCTTCAAAGTCTTTGCGGCTACCTCGGGCCAATCGGGATAGGTCAAGTTGTCCAGCGTCAGGCCGACAAAGCGCACATTCTTTCCGCGGAACTCCTTGTCTGCGGCGGCGAAGGACGGCAACTCCGCCACGCACGGCGCACACCATGTCGCCCAAAAGTTCACCACCAACAGATCGGCGTCGTGGGACTTGGCCATCTGCTTGATGTCGTCCAATTCCAGGATCCTGAGCGGATCGCCCTCCTTGGGGAACGGGAACGTCTCCTTCGCTTCCGCGGCGGGAACCGCCGGCTGCGTTATTGCCGTCGCCTCATCGGCGTGAACAGCAGGCGCCAGGAAGGCGGCAAGGAGTAGGGTGGAAAGAAGACGGGCGGACTTCATGGGATGTACCTTTGCGAGACAAGAAATGTCCGACCGGAAGATTCTTCCGGTCGGACTTTGGAGACTACAAGATTGAGGCCAAACGACTCATCGAACGATCACGTGGTGGGACGGGATCCCGGGGCCCACTTGATCGAGCAGCCCGTGCCGCGGGTGACGGCCATCGTGGGCTTCGAGCCGGCAAGGACTTCATCAAGCGCGTTCTGCGCCCAGGGCACAGGATTGCCGTCCTCGGCACGGCGGGCGCCGCTGTCGAAGCCGCCCTGGTACTGCAGCACCAGGTTCGAATCGAGCACGAACGTGTGGGGCGTGTACTGCGCGTTGAAGCGTGCGGCGATCGTGCTGTCGCGGTTCTCGAGGATCGGGAAGGGCTGCTTGGCGGTGTACTCGCGCAGCTCCGCCTCGGTCTTGTCCGTGCCCGCGTCGATGCCGATCACGGACACACCCTTGTCGGCGTAGTCCTTGACTAGCTGGCGCACGCGGTCACCGGCGGCATGGGGGCCGCCTTCGACCCACGGGCAGTTCTGGTTCCAGAAGATCACGACAGTGGCCTTCTCGCCGGCCAGTTCATGCAATGTCACTTCCTTGCCGCTTTGCGAATGCACGAGCTTGAAGTTCTCGACCTTCTCGCCGTTCTCGTAGCCAAACTTCCTGGCTTCGGGCTTGGCGAGTTCCTTGGCTACCGCGCCTTCAACCGCCGCGACGGCGTCGCCGGCCGTTGAGGCTTGGATGATCTTGACCCCGCCAACGGTGGCTGTCGTGGCAGCGGCGGTGGTGGCGGCCGCTTCTGCAGCACAGGTGCAGTTCTCGCAGCCGCCGCTCTCCCCTTCATGGGAGGCGGAGGCAACGGTGGCCTTCACGGAATCCGCGCACTCGGCGGAAACTGCATGGAGTTCACATGCTGAAGCTGCGGTGACGAGGCCGACGCAGAACGCGAGGGCCAGGGCGGCTTTCGAGATCTTGGAGAACATTCCTGTGACTCCTTCCGAATTCCAGCTCATCTCATGGTGGCTGGTAGTGAGGGGGTTTCTCGACCCAGAGGGGCTGGGGGGGTCCATAGCAAGACCCGTCCCCTTTTCAGGACGCCCGCCCAGAAGCCTGAAAACTCTATCTCCGGTCAACGCCAACCTAGTGCGGCGGGGGCATCTTGGAGCGCCGGATGGTGCGCCAGAAGCAGCCCCCC
>CAZVAQ010000059.1:18540-19923 GCA_964625145.1 uncultured Candidatus Sumerlaeota bacterium | reverse complement strand
CCATCTGGATCACTGGCTCGGCCCGGCGCGTCGGGCGGGCGATTGCCTTGGAGTCCGCCCGGGCGGGGTGGGACGTGGTGGTGCACTATCGCTCCTCCGGGGACGAGGCGCGGGAGGTTGCGGCGGAAATCGAAGGCCTAGGCCGGCGGGCGTTGGTCGTGCAGGGCGACCAGTCGCTGCGGGCCGATGTCGAGCGCATGGTGGGGGAAATCCGCGACGGGTTCGGCCGGCTGGACGCCTTGGTCAACAGCGCGGCGACTTTTCCGCGCGTGCGGTTCGAGGAGACGACGGACGAGGATTATGACGGCGTGTTGGGCGCGAACCTGCGCGGGCCGTTCTTGTGCAGTCAGTTGGCGTTGCCGCTGTTGCGCGCGGCGAAGCCCGGACGCATCATCAACCTGACCGATTGCATGCTGCCGCGTCCGTACAAGAATTATGCGGCGTATTGGTGTGCAAAGGGTGGATTGGACGCGTTGACGCGCGCACTGGCCGTGGAGTTGGGGCCGGATGTGTTGGTCAATGCCATCGCGCCGGGGCCGATCATTCCGCCGGAGGATCAGAGCGAGGAATTCAATGACGCAGCAGTGGCGCGTTCGCCGTTGAAGAGATGGGGCGATCCTGCCGACATTGCGCGGGCGGTGTTGTTTCTGCTTGAATCGAATTTCCTAATAGGGGAGACGATCACGGTCGATGGGGGGAGGAGCAGAGGGTGAAGGATGAAGGATGAATTATGAATTATGAAGGATGAATCGACCTGCAGCATGGGTCTTTCCGCTTGAAACAATTCCTCAATCCCTGACTCCATGCGCCCGAACGCAGATTTTCTCGGTGTCCTTCGCGTCTCCGTGGTTAATTCAATACCTACCCCAAGCCTTCTATCGTCAGATCGGCGTTGGTATAGATGTCGATGCCGCTGGCGATGGTGAGGGACTCGCGGACGATGTCGGCGGCGGACAGGGTTGAGTGGCGGTACAAGGCCAGCGCCGCGCTCTGGGCGAATGCTCCGCCACTGCCGATGCCGATGACCGGATCATCGGGTTCGACGACGTCGCCGGTGCCGCTGAGCAGCAGCAGATGGTCCTTGTCTGCCACGAGCATCATGGCCTCCAGCCGACGCAGATACCGGTCCGTGCGCCAGAGCTTGGCCAGCTCGACGGCCGCACGGGGCAGTTGGCCGTGGTGCTCCTCCAGCTTGGCCTCGAACTTTTCCAGCAGCGCAAAGGCATCGGCCGTCGCGCCGGCAAAGCCGGTCAGGACCTGGTCCTTGTAGATGCGGCGCACCTTGCGGGCGCTGTGTTTCAGGGCGACACGGTCGAGCGTGACCTGCCCATCGCCCCCGAGGGCGGTCTTTCCATCCTTGCGAACGGCGCAAATTGTGGTCAT
>CAZVAQ010000059.1:0-18440 GCA_964625145.1 uncultured Candidatus Sumerlaeota bacterium | reverse complement strand
GTGGTGGTTGCGTCTGCGCATGTTGACGGTCGGCCAAGCCATCCTCAAGTCCCAGGAGTACCTCTCGCGCAAGGGGGTCGATTCGCCGCGGCTCGATGCGGAGCTGTTGCTGGGCCATGTGCTCGGGTGCGATCGCCTGCGGTTGTACCTCGATTGGGAGAAGCCCCTGATGGAGTTGGAGGTCGCGGCCATGCGCGACCTGATCAAGGTCCGCGGCGAGGACCGCAAACCCGTGGCGCGGATTCTGGGGAGGAAGGAGTTCTACGGCCGCGAGTTCGAAGTCTCGCCCGCGACTTTTGTCCCGCGCCCCGAAACCGAAGGTCTTGTGGAGCGCACGCTCGACTTGCTCGCGGCCGATCCGCTGTTCCAGACGGGTCGCCCCGTTGTTTTCGAAGTCGGCACGGGAACGGGCTGCATCATCGTCAGCCTGGCGGCAGAGAACGGCGGACCGCACTACATCGCCAGCGATGCGTCGCCCGATGCCTTGGCGATGGCAAAGCGCAACGCGGAGAAGCATCACCTCGCCTCGCGGATTGATTTCCGATCCGGCCGCAATTTGGCCGGGTACGGTGGCGCCATCCACGTGTTGGTGTCGAATCCACCCTACATACCCACGGAACAGATCCCGACTCTCGCGCCGGAAGTCAGCCGCCACGATCCGCCTCTCGCGCTGGATGGGGGAGCTGATGGGTTGGAGAGCACGCGCGCCCTGCTGCGCGAGGCGCTTCCGCTGCTTGCTGATGGTGCATACGTGTTGCTCGAACTGGGCGAGGATCACGAGGAGGGCATTCTCGAGATCTTCCGCTCGCTCGGGGCCTTTCGCGATGCGCGCATGGAGCGTGATCATGCCGGACGGCCGCGCTATGCCATCGCGCGCCGTGTTGCCGGAAACGTCACGCTGCGCGATTCTTCCCCACCCGCGACGCCAGGGCCAAAAGGCGCATCCTGATCGATGCGGGCATTGCGCGAAGCCCCCCAACAAGCAGCCGATTGCGAAAGCCGGGGATGACGACCGGCCCACGGCCCAACCGCCGCAGCGAAATGTCGACGACCTCCGCGCAAGTCATCGATCTCAACCCCGTGCGCGTCGGTGAACCGGCGCGGGTGTGGAACTCCGTGTCAGTCGGACCGGGGCACAACGCCTGCACATCGACGCCAAACTGGTGCATCTCCGCCCACAGCGCCTCGGCCAGTGACAGGTCGAATGCCTTTGTCGCCGAGTACGTCGCCATCCGCGGCAGGGAGAAATGCCCCAGCACGCTGGAAGTGATGATCATGGCGCCGCGTCGTCGCGCGGCCAGCAGTTGACAACCCCGGTGCGCGATCTCCAGCACGGCCCGGCAGTTGAGGTCGGTCATGGCGAGCTGCTCGTCAACATTGCAGAGCCTCAGCTCCCGGAATGTACCAAACCCGGCGTTGTTCACGATGACGCCGAGGTCGAGCTCTTCCTCTCCGATCCGGCGAAACAATTCGTCCACCGACCCGGGCAGGGCCAGATCGGTCTCCAGGACAAGGCAGCGGACACGGCTCTTCTGCCGGATGGAGTCGGCGATGCGTTCCATGCGTTCGCGGCGCCGGGCCGCCAGGACCACGTCGAACCCCCCGCGGGCCAACCGCTTGGCGAATGCCTCGCCCAGCCCGCTGGACGCCCCGGTCACCAGCGCCGCGCCGCCGTACCGCGCATGCAGACTTCCTGTCTTGGCCAACGGGATCCTCCTCCGGAATGTCACTTGTCGATTTACACCGTCCAGCCTGCTCCGTATGCCTCATCACGAACCGGCACCGGAACAACCAAAGTTCCCGCCCCGGCATCGCCTCGCTCCTTATCCTTCATCCTTTGTCCTTCCACCCATGTCCTCACCCATAAACGTCCTCGCACATGACCGTCGCATCGCCGAGGCGCTGCTGGAAATCAGCTACGCCGTCGGTTCCGTCATGGAGCTCGAGGACATCATGCAGCAAATCTGCGACATCGGCGCGCGCGTGATGATGACGCGCACGTGCTCCATTTACCTGCTGGACGAAGAGGACCCGACCTTCCTCGTCCTGCGGGCGAGCTACGGTCTCAGCCGCGCGGAGGAGCTGGGCGTTCGCGGATTCCGCCTGGGGGAGGGTCCGCCCGGGTGGGCCGCCGCCGAGAACCAGACGCTGGCCCTGCGCGATGCCACCGACGACTTTCGCAACGCGCCGCTGGATGACACGCTCGAAGAGCAGAAGTACATCGCCTACATCTGCACGCCGCTCCGCATCCAGGAGGATGTCGTGGGCGTGCTCTCCCTCCGTCGCGAGCATCCGACCGATTGGCGCGAGGAGGAGATCGTCTTTGCGGAGATCATCGCGAAGCAGATCGCCATCGTGCTCGAGAAGGCCCGCCTCTACCGCGAGAAAGTCGAAGCCGAGCGCCTGGCCGCCATCGCGATCTCGCTCAGCGAAGTGGCGCACTACATCAAGAACATCCTGCAGAACATGATCGGCGGCGCGTACTTCATCGAGGTGGGCCTGAAGCGCGGCAACATTGAGAAGGCCCAGGCGGGCTGGGAGCTCCTGCAGCGCAACGTCGACAAGATCAAGACGCTGGTGGAAAACATGCTGCGCTTCTCGCGCGAACGCACCAGCACACTGGCCGACGGCAACCTCAATGCCCTCGCCACGGAGGTCGCGCGCACGGTCGACGACCGCGCGGCATCCCGCGGCACCAGCGTGATCCTCGAGCTCGACGAGCACATTCCCACACTCAAGATCGACAGGGAGGCCTTGACCGACGCCCTCCTCAATCTGGTGTCAAACGCGCTCGATGCCATCCCGGACAATCGTCTCGGAGAGGTTCGCATCCAGACCAAGCTGGAGCGCGAGAAGAACCGCGTGGTGGTGTCGGTGGAGGACAACGGTGACGGCATCCCGGACGAAGTGCGCCACCGCATCTTCAACCTCTTCTTCTCCACCAAGGGTAGGGGCGGAACCGGTATCGGCCTGGCCGTGACGCGCAAGATCATCCTGGAGCACGGCGGTCAAATCTGGTTCGAGAGCGAAGCCGGCCACGGCACGCGCTTTGTCTTCACGCTACCGGTGTGAGGAAGAATCAGGAATCCGTGGCTGCGCCAGAGTCCAACCTCCCCAGCAGCCACCCTTCCTCCTCCATGATGATCGTCGCCGGATCAAGCTGGTCACGATACTGGGCGGGGAGGAGGTAGAACGCACCGCGGGGCAGTTCGTCCAGGAACAAACCAACTCGCGGCCCGAAGTCGCGGATTTCGTCTTCGAGCGAGCGCTCGAACATGAGCTCAAAGCTGGGGTTGGTTGGATCGTCGAAGAAGACGATGTCGCGTCTCATGTGAACGCGCAGGTGGCGGCCGGCGCTCTGGCGCGTGATCTTGTAGAATTGCGGCATGACGATCAGGTCGCGCTTGGTGGTGTGTTGGCGGACTGCTTCCGCCAGTTTCAGCGGGAGCGGCGGAGGCACCAGAATCTTGCGTCCAATTGACTCTACCACATCGTAGTTCTGCACACCCGTGGCGGCACCGATCGGAAGAAGTGCCAACAGGAGCGGCAGCAGCATGCCGGGGCTGATCCGATGATGATGCCAAGCCGCCCAGGTCACTTCTGCCAGCAGCATCAGCGAGAGTGGCAATGTCACGACAGCCAGGCGCGGATAGAATCCACCTGTGCAGGCGATGAACCCGAAGTAGACTATCAACGATCCGGGAAGCCAGAAGCGAAAAAGCTCGCCAGTGGCGCGAGGTTCAGCGGTCCGCCGCACGAACAACGACATGGGTATTGCGAGCAATGCGGGTAGCGTCTGGTAGAAGTAGGCCGCTCCATAGAACTCCAGCCGGCCGAGAATCGTCGGGCGCACACCCGGGCGCAGTCCGCTTCCGTCGGTGAATTCGTGCGCATGCACTGCATAATCGCGAAGCAATTGGATCGGTGGTCCGACGAAGTACCACGCATGGAGGAGCCACAGCAGGAAGATGGCTCCGCCGATGGCTGCCATCAAGGCCGCCTTGGGCAGGGAGATGCGCGTGGCGGCAAAGATCACGCCGATCACGGCAAAGGGCGCCAGGTTCCACCGCGCCAGCACCGCCAAGGCGAAGCATGCCGCGCACAGGGCGAACTTCTGACGGGCGAGCAGATAAAAGGCGCTCACCAAAAACAATGCACCGGGCAGCTCGCCCATCACCGCCCAGATGGCATGCATGAAATGGTTGTTCGCCACGAAGAGAATCAGGGCAAAGACGACCATGCACGAATGGGAATACCGGCGGCACCACGCGATCATCACGCCGACCAGCCCGGCAAGCAGCAGTGGATTGATGAGCTGCGTGTACGGAAAGACGATCGCGGACAGAAATGATGCGAGCGGCGAGCGGACAACCAACCACGTCAACAATTCGCCCGAGACCGCATGACCGCGCAGGAACATGCCGTAGCTGATGTGCCGGGCTTCGTCCCAACCATCGGGAACCGTGAACAGGAGCACCGGAATCGCGATGATTGCGCAAAGAAGCCAGGACAGCGCCGCGCCATGGCGCTGCATCACGGCGTCGATCAATCGCGCCGCGGCACCTTCATGGGCCAGCAAGGCCGCAATCACCACGCAGAGCGCGGACAACCCAGCGACGAGCAGAAAGCCGATGGCCGCCGCATGGCGACCCGAGGCGGCAAGCGACGCCGCAAAAACCAGATAACGGGCGAACACCAGCAGGCCGATGCTGGCGGAGAGGGCGAGGATGAGCTGTTGTCGCTTTGGACCCATCATTCACTCCGCCCAACTTGGGCGTCGGGTTTGACTGTCGAACAGCAGTTTCTAGTTTTGCAACACTGCCTTGATGGCGGCCGTCAACTCCGCGGCGGCATCGGCTTCGCGCTTGCACAGCTCCGCCGGCACTGCCCTTTGCAATTGCTCGATATCAGATGATGGCGCTGTGTCGCTCTTCGTCGAACGCGTCAACCAATCGCGCAGCGGATGCTCCGCGCTGTCGAGTGCCCCTTCGGGTACTTCGAAGAAGTCCGTGTCGTGGATCTGGATGGTGAGTGGCGCAAAGAGGGCGGCGGCCAACTCGACCCCGGTTTCCTTTGCTCCTTCGCAATCCCATGCCATCCGCGGCAGCGCGGCGCCGGACAATGCAAGGTCATTGTATCGCCTTCCCTTGGCGTGGCGATTCATCGTGGTCAACAAGGCGGATGCTGCAGAAACCAAACCTTCAAGCTGGCAGTCCTCGCGCAATGTCGCGGCGGGCACACTGGGCACGAGCCGCTGCGTGTGGATGGCTTGGTCCTTTGCGGTACGCACGGCCAATCCATCAAACCACGCATTGAGCGCCACATCCAGCGCACGCGGCGACACAATGCCGCGTAGAAGTATCGAATGGCCTTCCGAGGCCAGCGCGGAGATCCCTTCCAACGTCGCTGGAAGCGCCGGGACGGACACGATCGTGTTCGGCCGTTCCAGCGTTCCCACAACATTTCTGGCATCGGCGACGATCTCTTCCGCAGTGGCATTGGAGGCAATCGGCACGTGCACCGCCACCAAGCCTTCGTCACCATCGGTTCGCGCAAAGGTTGACGCCAATGCATCGGCAACCTTGTGGACATGCTGAAGGTACAGCGCCTGTGCGAGCGCTTCGCCGTCGAGTCGCTCGCTTTCAAGTCGGCGAATAGATGAGCGCCAATGTTCCGGATTGCTCGTGATCTCGGCGGCGAGAGGCGCGCGTCCGGCTGTCGCTCCGCGTAGATGGTGTCGCGCGATGAATGGCGCAAAGTTCTCCGAATCCGCCAACTCCGCAGGAACACCCGCCAACCATGGCGAGGCCGTCGCCTGAATCAAACGCAGCGCCGGCAGGGCCGAGACTTGCACTTCGTCAAGCTCATCAATCATGGCCACGCGGCGCCCATGGCGTGATCCGGGCTCGTGAGGCGTGCTCAACCATGCGCGGACGGTCCCGATCAAATCGCCGCGCAGGTGTTCGCTTCCGATGACAAGCGTGTTCGCATTGTTGTGTTCGCGGGTCAGGGCGGCGCCCTTCTCGTCCTCTGCCCACGCGGCCCGCACGCCCGCATGCCGGTTTGCAACCATTGCCACGCCATTGCCGGACTTGCACAGCAGGATACCCGCATCGGCCAAGCCGCTCGACACCGCGCGCGCCACTCGGCCGGCATAGATCGGATAGTCGGCTGGGTCACCAGCATAGGTCCCGCAATCGATGACCGGATGGCCCTCCGATTCCAGGAATGCCACAAGTCGGTTCTTCATCTCAAAGCCGCCATGATCGGTGCCGATGGCGATGCGATGGAATGGGGCTCGCGAATCAGACATGAAAGATAATTCCTCGTTCCTGGTTCCTCGTTGGTGTGTTTGAGTGAGGAGTCATTGAGGGGAGTGGCGGTTGACTTCTACTTCTGCGTGGCCACGTCCACCCGGTGGGAGATGGTCACTTCGAATGATTCCCCGGGGGCGAGGCTGATCATCCAGTTGGGAAGCATGCTTGTCGCCTGGTAGACGCGCTCGATGCCAAACTCGGAGCTGGACACCGTTTCGATGGGGAGCCGCCAGTACGTCGCCGGGATGGAGACCGACCATTCGGCGCACAGCTTCAACCAACCATCGCGCACGCGGAAGGTCCGCACGTCGGGCACCGTGCCGAGGCTGATCATGCGGTTCTCGGCGCCCAGGTTCACCCCGTCGATTTCGTGGACGCGGTCGTCCGCATCGCCCGCCAGCAGGTTCACGTGAAACTCCACGCCGAAGCGCGATTGCAGGCGCTTGTCGCCAAGGTTCGTGACGCGATACCGCACCGCGTATCCGGCTCGATCATCGGTCAGCGTGATGTGGCGCGTGATGCGCACGGGTAGCGGACCCGCGGGCGAAACGACCGTTCCCTCGCGGGTCATCCCGATGTGCGCGCCTTCCGGCGTCAGTTGCCACTGCGTCTCGTAGGGTGCGTTGACGAAGTCGCCATGGTCCAACCACTCCATGCGACGGAATTGCTCGGGGGTCAGGTCGTCGCTGATGAAGTGATCGATGAGCGATCCGCGGCGGTACCAATCGACCGACAGATACTTCGCCAGGTCATCCTCCTTCACCCACTTCGCCTCGCCGTCAGCCTCACCGTCGAGCTGGTCGTGGTATGCTTCGCGGCGCCGCGCGAGCGTGTCCAACATGTTGAACCGCGCCGCGCGGATGTCATGCTCCACCAGCATGCCGCCCAGATGCGGCTTGAAATGCAAGACCTGCGCGGGCGTCTCCACGATCAGGTCCGGATGCCCGTCCGTCGCGAAATCGCGCGCCGTGAAGTGAATCCCGTCGAGCCGCCCGGCCAACTGGTCGGCACCTTCTTCCGCGGTGATCAGGTGGTGATACAATGCGTTGCGCAGGTTCGTCAGATACAACCCGCCAAACACGCCATGCCAGTACGCGCAATTGCACTGCCCCTGCCACAGGTGATCCAGCGCGGTTGCGTACTCGGCCGTGGTTTTCTGATCATCCGGCAATGCCGACAACTTGCGGCTCACGTGCAGCATCTTCTTGTGGATGTGGTTGGACTCCTCGTACTTCGCAAAGAACGAGCGCCAGAATCCCCCGCGCACGAACACTCCCAGCCGGTCCGCCTCGCCACGGTTCTTCAATTCCCTCACCAGTTCGTGATAGGCGCGAATGGATGCGGCGGGCATTGCCCATTCCATCATCTCGACATAGGAGGCCGTCGGCAGGTACACGCGACCCAGCGGCGCCGTCCCGTCCAGCACCTCTGAGAATGTTTTCATCTGCAGCCAGTCGTTGTTGTTGCCGACCATCTCGACAAAGCGGTACATCCACCCGTCTTCATAGCAATGGCGGTTGCTGTCGGGCCACACGCCGAACTTCTCGCCATCGTCGGCCATGACCACGGTGCGCGCGGCATCCTCCGCGGCCAGGTACTCCAAATGGCCGATGACTTCCTCCACCGGATTGTACGGGATGCGCTGTCGCACGGTCTGGTTGATGGGGAACACCGCCACCGTATCCCCTTGGTCCTCGGTCAGGTAATAGCCCAGCGCGCTGTTCTCAGCGATGCCGACGGACTTGAAGTGCGAATCGTCCAACACGGTGTATTCAATGCCAGCCGCAGCCATCGCACGCGGCAACGTCGGCTCCCACACGCGCTCGGCCAACCACATGCCCCGCGGCCGCCGGCCAAAGACCGTCTCCAGCCAATCCGACATCGCGACAATCTGCCCCACGCGATCCGCTTCCGGGATGACCGGCAGGATCGGTTCATAGAACGCACCACCCAGCAGCTCCACCTGGTTGCGCTGCACCAACACGCCAAGACGCTCCAGATACGAGCGCCGGTTGTTCGCTATCCACTGCAGCAGCGGACCCGTGTGGTGCAGGCACACGCGAAAGGCGGGGAATGCCTCCAGCAGCTCCAGGAAAGGCAGATACGCCACTTCATACGCATGCGCGAACACATGGTCAAAATTGCCGACAGGTTGATGGTCGTGCAGTGCGAATACGAATTGGATGGATTTCATATGGGAAGGATGAAGGATAAAGGATGAAGGATGAAGGATGAAGGCTGAAACCGGCTGCCTGGTCCCAGCGTACCTGCTGTCACTGCCGTCGCTGATGTACCTTTCCACCCCGACAGCCGGCGATCATGCCAATCTGGTCCGCGACATCTGTTTGATCAGGCGCTCGTTCAGCTCCTTGGCCGGGTTGCGGCCTTGGCTGTTGATCCGGTGCTGCAGTGCGGCGACTTCCACCAGGATCGAGATGTTGCGTCCGGGTTGGACGGGGATCTTGAACTCGCGCACGTCCACACCGAGGTACGTCGCATAGTGCTCCTCGATGCCCAGGCGATCGACCTCTGTCTCCTCGGTCCATCGCTCCAGCCGCACCACCAACGACACGCGCTTCTCGTCGCGCACGCTGCCGGCGCCAAAGAGCAACTCCACATCCACGATGCCCAGGCCGCGCACTTCCATGTGATGCTGCACGTTGCTGGCCGCGGAGCCGACGATCAGGTTCTTCGCAAGACGCTTGATCATCACCGCGTCATCGGCCACCAGGCGATGCCCGCGCTCGATCAATTCCAGACCGCATTCGGATTTCCCCACACCCGCCGTGCCCGTGATCAGCACGCCGACGCCGAACACATCCACCAACACACCATGCACTGCCATCGTCGGCGCGAACTCGCGCTCCAGATGGAACGTCAGCATGCTCCAGAATCGCGTCGTCGGATGACCGGTGACGAGCAGCGGGATCGTGTTTTTCTCTGCGATCTCGATCAGCTCCGCGGGGGGCTGGTTGCCGGTGGTGACGATGATGCAGGGGATGTCATAGTCCAGTGCCCGGGCCAGGCGCTCCTGCCGCTCGGCCGGGGTCATGCGTTCCAGAAAGCCAATCTCCGTGTTCCCCAGGATCTGGATGCGGTCGTACACATATACGTCCAGGAACCCGGCAAAGGCCAACCCCGGGCGGTTGAGTTCCACGCCGGCGATGGTCTTGTCCAGACCGGCCTCTCCGGCCACCACTCGCAGGTCGAACTGCTTCCCCTTTCCATGAAGGAGCGAGGCGACGGACAGGTTGTTCTGGGGGCCAAAGTTCATGGCGCAAAAGGTCCGCAGGGAAATGGGAGCACCGCAAGAGCCAGGCACAGCCAAACGGCGCGGGAGGCTCCAAGCAGGCGCCCGGGCCACGAATGGGTCAAGGCCACCTTCCGCCGCAACGAACCGGCCGGGTTTTGGCTTGGTTTTTGACCGCCGGGCTCTATCATCCGGTCACTCGTTCTCGAAAGGGAGGCGACCTCCCATGCAAAAGCATCCGCCTTTCGCCCACTTGCTGGCCCTCACGTTGGTTCTGGCCGCGCCTGCCGTTCTGCCGGCGGCGGATACCACGCCTGACTCATCCCGCGACGAGCAGCGCCTGCGCATCAGCATGCACGACATGGACGCCGTCATCGAGAAGCGCCTGCTCGATGGGGTTCAGGCCCTGAATGCCCTGGGCGCTGAACTGACTGACCGGGCGGAGCAGGACGCCGACAGCCCCGGCTATGCGGCCGACTGGCTCCTCTGGAGGGGGATGTTGGAGGAACTGCGGCTGGTCTATTCATGGGAAGAACGCGGCGCCCCCCACATGGATCCCGAACCCCCGCGCCCGACGAATGAAGCGTTGGAGGCTCACTTCCTCATCGTCCGCGAGCGCGAGGAAGCCCGCCGTGCGGAGGAACGCCACCGCGCCGAATTGGCCGAAATGCGCGCCACTGCGCAGGCCGAGCGCGACGTCCTCGAAGCGGAACGCCTTGCCAACGAACGCGCGCGCGAACCCGAACCCGCCCGCGAGGTCATCGTCTGGCGCGAGGCATGGCCCGTGTACCGTTATCCCGTCTGGGGTGGGGGTGTCCACCAGCCGCGCGCGGTGCCGCGTCCGCCCGTCACCCGCAATCCCGTCCGCCGGATTCCCGAAGGTCACGATCGGCCCGTGAGACCGTTCGTACCACCCATGGTGCGCGACAGGGACGACCACGCGCAACCAACCCCAACTCCCCGGCCGCCGTTCACGCGCATTCGGGTGCCTCGGGATTAAGCGGCGCTCATAGGTTGACAACGTCGATCCTTCTGTGTTCCGATGGAGCCAATCCTTCCGGAGGCGAACAGCCACATGGTAGCCACAAAAGTGAACGCCTGTTCCGTTGCCACTTGCGCGTACAACGCAAACGATACCTGCCACGCGCTGGCGATCACCGTGGGCGAGCCTTCCCCCACCAATTGCGCGACCTTCACTCCCCGCCAAGGGAATCAATCCGCCGGGTCCCGCATGACCGTTGCCAACGTCGGCGCGTGCAAGGCGGCATCCTGCAAGCACAACAAGATGCTGGAGTGCACCAAGGCGGAAATCAACATCGGGATGACCGGCAGCTCGGTCACCTGCCTGAGCTACGAGAAGGCCTGAGCGGATTTAGACCACCGGCAGTATGGGGTGCAGCTCGCCCATCGTGTCCGCATTGCGCCTGACCTGACGGATGCCTTGGTCGGTCATGCGCCGCAGCATTTCGGACAGCTTCAGGACCATGTCCAGCACTGCCGCCTCGTCATCGGTGTCGGCGGCGTACTGGTGGGCGACCTCCATCACCGCCGCCAGATAGGTGGGTCCGTGAACCAACCGGGCTTCGGCTTCCGTGCTCCCAGCCAAGGTCTCCACGCCCATGAAGCACTGAGGGTCGCGGACTTCGCCGCCGGTGACAATCTCCACCAAAGATGGGGGCAGCAGGTACTCCCCGGGTTGCGTATCGACGAAGACACCCTCCGCGGGCACGTGGCCATCGGGGGTCACCAGCGCGTACAGCTCGAGCATAAAACCGTGGGGGAAGAAATTCATTGTTATGGTGGAACCTGCACTTGGTTGTGGGGTTTCCGGCTTCCGGGCCGGGGGTACTATTCCGGAAAATCGGAGGTTTGCCCTCCGTGATCCGGCAGGGATGGGGCCAACGCGGGCATGGCGCGTCAATGGCTTTTTGGCAATAAGCGCGCATTATTTGGCATGCCAAACTCAACCGGTTTCATCGCCCCTGTGCGCATCCTCTTGCATTCCGGCACCGTCGTGGCCAACGTCACGCCGCAACGCGGGGAAAGCCGCGAAAATCAATCACCGGACAGCCAACCAACCTCATGAAGACCCTTTCTGAAACGATGTCCGCCCTGCGCGAGCTGAAGGCAAAGTGCGAACAAACCCGGAGGTATCTTTGACTTTGAAGGGATGAAGCAGCAGATCGAGTCTCTGGAAGTCGAGACCCAGCACCCCAGCTTTTGGGGCGACCAGGAGCGGGCGCAGCAAACCCTTCGCAAGCTCAATGATCTCAAACAATCAGTCGAGCCCTGGGAGCAGGTTGAATCGGAAATCTCCGACAATCTGGAACTTGCCCAGATGTTGCGCGACGAGGGCGCCGAGGACGGCGAGGACGCCCAACAGCTCATCGGCCAGACCGATGATCTGGAGCGGCGGTTGGAGAAGCTCGAGATTCAGGCGATCCTGACGGACGAGGCGGACAAGCTCCCCTGCTTCCTTCAGATCCACTGCGGAGCGGGCGGGACGGAATCCCAGGATTGGGCGCAGATGCTGTTGCGGATGTATGTTCGCTGGGCCGAGCGCCGCGGCTACAAGGTCGAGGTCCTCGACATTGAGGAGGGGCAGGAAGCCGGCATCACCGACGCGCAGATCCGCATCGAGGGCTTCATGGCCTACGGCTACCTCAAGGCCGAATCCGGCGTGCATCGCCTCGTGCGCATCTCGCCCTACGACAGCAACGCGCGGCGCCACACCAGCTTTGCGTCCGTCTATGCGTCTCCCGAGATTGATGACAGTATCGAGATCGACATTGGCGTGAAGGACAAGGATTGGCGTATTGACAGTTTCCGCTCCGGCGGCAAGGGTGGGCAAAAGGTCAACAAGACCACCAGCGCCGTGCGCATCGTGCACTTTGCTTCGGGCATCACCGTGCAATGCCAGAACGAGCGCTCCTGGCACCAGAACCGCGATGTGGCCTTCCAGGTCTTGAGATCACGTTTGTACGCGCTGGAATTGGAGAAGCGCAAGCAGGCCGCCATGGCCGAGGAAGCGATGAAGAGCGATGTGGCCTTCGGCAGCCAAATCCGCAGCTACACGCTCCAACCGTACCAGTTGGTCCGCGATGAACGAACCGGCATCAAGTCCAGCGACCCGGAGGCTGTGTTGGATGGTGACTTGGATGAGTTCATCGAAGGTTACCTGAAGCAGAAGCTGGCTGCAAAGTCCGGGATCGGCGCGTAGGCCGCCAACAAGGAGGATCAGGGATCGTGAGCACGTTGGAGCAGGATGACATGAGCAGTGGGCAATCGGCGTCCGACGTGACGGGGGGGGATCACCTGCACCGTGCTTATGGCTTGGTGTTCCGGTCCGATGTGCCCTTGTTGTTGGTGCCAAGAATTGAAGTGTCCGAAGGACAGCCGATCGACGTGGTCGTGCAGCGCGGTTCGCTGCCCCGCGTGGCGCCGCCTCCGGCCTGCGGCTCGGTCGTCTGCTGGAGCAAGGGACAGGACGCCGGCTTCCAGGTTCCCACCGTTGGGGAGTTCCGCGCCACGGCGGGTCAGGAGATCGTCTACGACTTGAACGAAGGGGCCGACGTCGGCCGCGTTCCCGCGTATGTGATCGGCGTCAGCATGGCGCTCATCCTTCATCAGCGCGGTTTCCTGGTCCTGCACGGCAGCGCCGTGGAACATGACGGGAAGTGCTTCGCCTTTGTCGCGCCGAAGTACCATGGCAAGTCCACCCTCTCCGCCGCCCTTCAAGCTCGCGGGTGCAAGCTGGTCACCGATGACCTGATTCCCGTGCGAATCGATGAATCGGGCCTTCCCACGGTGACGCCGGCGTATCCCTTCAGCAAGGTCTGGCCGGATGCGTTTGCCGCCATTGGCGAGGACGCCGACAAGTCGCCGCGATTCCTGGAAGGTTTTGACAAGCGCCTGCGGGTCGTTGGCGAGGAAGGTATGGCCCAGGAGCCTGTCCCCCTGACGCGAGTCTATGTGCTTGAGTGGAGTGACAAGCTCGATGTTGATCGGCTCCCCCGGGCCGAGGCCTTCCAGCAGACGGTCACACACACTCACCACCATGTGCTACCGCTGATATCGGAGACTTCGCGCGGCCAAATTGATCACTTCCAAGCCCTCGGAAGCGTCCTGCGCCATACAACCGTGTCGCGCCTGCGGCGGCCAAGAAATCTGGACGGCCTTGATGAAGTGTGCGACCTGTTACTAGATGATTTCGATAGGGATTAAGCCGGACCAATTGCATTCCCCTTGGCACTGTGTGGGCAGGTCTCATTCATTCGCCGACACGAAACATATCGGGACCCGGAGCGGGTTCGACCCTAGTCATAAACCAAGCAGGCATCCAAGAAAAGCGCCAATCGAAGGGAGCCTCCCACGGGAAGGGAACATGAATCTCACAGACAAGACAATCATCAAGGAAGCACGCGATCGCCAGGTCTCCACAAACTTCGATGATGAAGTCATCATCATGGAGACCGAGAAGGGGCTGTACTACCAGCTCAACGAAGTGGGCGCCGTCATCTGGCGCACGATCCAGCGCACGCCCTCGCGGGTTCCCGACCTTGTGAAGGCCGTCATGGAGGAGTTCGAAGTGGGGGAGGAGCAATGTCGCGCGGACATCGAGAAGCTGGTGCGCGACCTGCACGAAGCAGGGCTGGTCGTCCTTGATGAAGGCCCGTGATTCCCACCATCGAATTCGCGGTTACCTGCGACGGGTAATCCTGCTCTTCATCATCGCGGCATTGCTGGCGAGGGTTCGCATCAGCCTTTGGCGAATGCCTTACGCACGCGTGCGCGAACGCGTCGACCGCCTGGCGCGGCGCGGTCCGCGATTCAGTGATGTTCCCCCCATGTGGATCGCTGGCTGGGTGGAGCGCCTCGCCCGCCTGGTCCCGGCGGGGACCTGCCTCGTCAAGGCATTGGTTCTCCAGGTCCTGCTGGTGCGTGGTGGCCTGCACAGCGCGGAGGTCGTCATCGCCGCCCGGTTCAAGCCCGGGAGGAAGTTCGACGCCCACGCCTGGGTAGAGCATCGCGGCCGAATCCTCATCGGCCGTGTCGATGACATGGAATCCTACAAGGTTCTTCGCCGGGAGAAGGTGCCGGTCGAATAGCGGCGGGGGATGCGCCTTCTATTCCGCTTCTTCCGTCCTTTCCTCTTTCTCTTCCCCTTTCCTTCGCCTTCCCTGCCTACTCCCCTTCACCCCAGATGACAAACACGTCGCTGTGCTCGGAAATCTCCGGTGCGACGGCGTTGTAGGCCCATCGCAATGCATCGGGCGACCGCAGGCGCCACGCGGCCTCGTTGTGCTGGTGATTCAGGCCCACCGCGTGGGCAAGGTGCGGCCCGATCGCATGGCCTGCGGCGATCATCGCATCGCGCAGTGCGATCGTGTCGGCGTAGGAATCGTTCGATGATCCCGCCGTGCCGGAATCAATCCACAACCGCGCGCGGCTTGCCGGATCGGTGCTTGTCGCGCGGCTGATGAACTCGGCGCGGTCGATCCATGTCGACGGCGACATGGCCACGACGGTTCCGAACAGGTCCGGAAACTCATGGGCGGCAACGAAACCCAGGACCCCGCCCAACGAACTGCCGATGTGCGTGGTGTTCTCCGGCCCTGTTGCCACGCGATAGCGCGATTGAACCTCGGGCATCAGCTCATCGCGGATGATGGCGAGGAAATCCTCACCACGACCGCTATTCCCCGATAGCGACAACCAGCTCGGGATGTACTCCACGAGGCGGTCACTCGTGTTGTCGATGCCGACCAGGATGATGTCCGGAATTTCGCCCTGGGTCGCAAAGTTGCGCGTGATGATGTCGAGATCCCACGACCCAAACGGCCCGCCCGGCGCGAAGACATTCTGTCCGTCCTGTGCATAGAGCACCGGATAGGTCGCCGTCGTGTCGCGGTCGTAATTGCGCGGCAACTGCACGCGGATCGTGCGCGGCTTGAAGCGCGCGTCGCTCGGCGTCCAAGTGAACGTCTCCCGCCGTGCGGGCAGAGGCGGCTGCTCCGGTGCAGGACCGCGGAAGAATTGGCTGTGCCGGTATTCCAGATCGCGCCCATGCAAACGCAATCCGCCCGACGGCGTGATCGGGTTGTCATCGATCAGGATCTCGAACCGCCGGCCCATGGCCACATCCTGCGGCGTGACATGCGCGCGAAATTGCCGGGTGTCATCTGCTTCTTCCACCAATTCAAACACGACATCCACCGGCGTGAAATCATCGGCAGAGGTGAACACGCGACCAGTCACGGTTTCAGTCGCCGCGCTTGTCCAGATGGTGAATCGTTGGCCAACATCGCCCGCTGGTTCAGTAGTTGATACCGGTTCCCCCACCTGCGAGGAGATCACATTCGCCGGATTCGGCAGATTGGCGGGGCTGTCATTGCGGACCACAAACTCCGGCGTGAACGCCACGCCGGCGGGCATGTCGAACGTTGCCTGCCACACGGGATATTCTTGCGGCACCAACTTCACGGCGGACTGCACCGCGCCATTGCCAAGCATCGGATGTGGCGCGGAGACGAACACGCTCTGTCCCGGCTGCGTCGTTTGCTCGATCGACAGCGTGACCGTTTCCACTGCTGCCGGTCCCGCAAGGAACGCAACTATCGCAGCGTTGGCAAGGCGTGGCTTCATCAGTAGATGGCCCATGTTTCCGCCTCGACGGTGGGGGCAACGGCGGAGCAGGTGACGGTGTGCGTTTCGTCCAGAACCAGCGACCCGAAGAAGTCGTCATCGGGCACGAAGAAACGCGTCTCGGTGCTGGCCAGTGTTGGCAACTTGGTGAACTCCTCGCCGGACAGGTTCTCTTCACGCACCTCAAACCGGGCGATCATCACGACGCCATTGGAAAAGGGCGCCGGTTCGTCTTCGCCGTCCAGATTCAAGACGAAAGTCCCGATCGAGCCTTCTTCGTTGCCGGTGCTGTCGACTGTTCCGGTGAACGCCGGTCCGCGCCGGACGGAGACAAACTCGAACTGGTCGCCATCGTAGGTGAAGCCACTGACGATGCGATCCAGATTGGCGGCGTTGGTTTCCAACTCAAACGCCACATCGAACTGCCCGCCGACGTGGCACGGAAGATCCTCGGCAAGCTGCGTCCGCAGGATTCCGAACTGATCGCCCGGGTTGATGGCACCGGTGCAGGTCGCATGATTCGTCGCGGCAAAGTTCACATCGCCGGAGAACGTGCTGAAGCTCGTCGTCAGGAACGTCGGATCCACCAATGGCGGTTCGATCAGCGGCTGGCCGGTGATCCGCGCCGTGCGTGTCCGGAATGTGAAATCCAGCATCGCGCCCGCGGACAGGCCGGAGAAGAGCTGGGTGGAGGTGACGCCGAACGCCACGACTCCGACGGGACCGGCGTCGTTGGATGTCTTCTCGAACTCGCCACTGAACCCGGGCGCCTTGGTCACGCTTCGCAGCTCGTACAGGTTCGCGAACCAGGTAAACTCGCTGCCAAAGCTGCGGATATCGTTGCGGCTCGTGTCCAGATAGAGGCGAACCACAAAGTCCTCTCCCGCGGCACACGGGACCGGGCCGACGACGGCCGTGCGCAGGACCGTTTGGCTCTGTGCCAGAGTGGCCCAGTTGAGCAGGAAAAGGATTAGGATGAGTCGGGGGAAGATGGCTTGCAAGGGGGGCTCCTGTTGGTGGCCAAAGAGTCAGTTCACGTGGCAGGTGCCGACGGTACACCGTCCACCCAAAAGCAGCCGCGCCCAACCGCCGGCTCCGGTTGCTGTCCTGCGTCGCGGAGCGCGGCCTTTCGCGAGACGGCCTGCCCGCAACCCTTGTAGCGGCAACGTCCCAACCGCCCATTAGGGTTGCGTCAATCGGGCACGGGATTCTCTATGTGGTGGGCAGGGTCCCATGGGGGTGCCCCACCAAACTCTGGAGTTCAGGATACTTCGATGTCCGGTGCTTATCTGCTCGTCATGCTGTTCGCCATGGTCCTGGGTGGCGGAGCGACCCTGTTGGTGAAGTGGGCGTTTTCCCATTACAGCAAGGTCCGCGTGGCGTCCGGACTGACCGGTGCCCAGGCCGCGCACCAGATGCTGGAGCTGGCCGGTGTGCGTGGTGTGCGCATCGAGCGTTCCGACCGCGGCCACCTCTCGGACCACTATGACCCGCGGGGCCGTGTCATCCGCCTTTCCGATGCCGTCTATGATCGCCCCAGTGTCGCCGCCCTCGGTGTTGCCTGCCACGAGGCGGGCCATGCCATCCAGCACGCCCGGCACTATGCGCCGCTCGTTGTGCGCAATGCCTTCGTTCCCGTGGCCAACATCGGTTCGCAATTCTCCTTCATCCTGATCCTTGCCGGTCTGCTGCTCGGCGCGGCCCAGGGGGCCGGTCTCGGTGTCATCGTCGCCGTCATCGGCATCGCGCTCTTCGGCACCGTCGTGCTGTTCCAGATGATCAACCTGATCCCGGAATTCGACGCCTCGGCCCGCGCCAAGCGTGTGCTGTTGGAGACCGGCATGGTCTCGCGCGAGGAAGCCTCCGGGGTGAACCGCGTCCTCACCGCTGCCGCGATGACCTACCTCGCCGCCACCATCATTGCCATCATCCAACTGCTTTACTGGGTCATGGTCATCTTTGGCAATCGCCGCTGAGGAACTCTGCCCACACTCTGCCATAGAACTTCACAAACGATACTGAGGCACCACCCTTGCCACTTCCCTGCGTCACCATCGATCACTCCACCGGACCCACCCCGGAGATTTGCGCCACCGCGCGGTCCTTGCATAATTTGTTTCCGAGTTGGGACTTTCGCGTCTATGGCGCGATCGATTCCACCAGCTCCGCGGCGCGCCGCATGGCGTTGACTCTGGGGGGCGACGCCTGGCCGCGGGTCTTTCTTGCGG
>CAZVAQ010000058.1:0-20138 GCA_964625145.1 uncultured Candidatus Sumerlaeota bacterium | reverse complement strand
ACAACGTGTGGAGTCGCGGCTTGCAGGCTTGCGAAGTTGTCTGGACAGACGATCAGACGCCAATGCCAGGCGCCTTGCAGTACGATCTCGTTTACGACCTGGACAAGCTCCGCATAGTTCGTACGGATCGCGGATCACGGCCGCTGATCCCCTCGCTCTCCGGGCCGCGCGACATCGACGCACGAATGGATGAGATCGAATCCGGTCGCACGCGGGTGCTTGCTGCTCCCCCCTTGTCCACGAGTCCCACCCTTCACAAGATCCATGTCGACGTGCTGGCCAGTGGGGGAGAGGACGTCACCATCTCCATCGAGAATCTGACTGTCATTGGCTCGGGGGTAGCCGACTTTCCTGTTCTGGCCGCCAGCTTCCCGGCCGCGCAGTTCTCCATCGCCCAAGACACTGCCCCGCTCAGCCAGGCGCTTCCCATCGGCGGCATTGCCCTGCGCGAAGGCAGCTTCCTCACCTTCTCTCCGCGTGCGGACAAGGCCAGCAGCGGCCTGTCTGGCCGCCTTGCGTTCTCTGTCGAGCCGGGCATTCTACTGCCGGTCACTCTTTCCTACACGGGCGTGACAGACGTGGCACCTCGTGTGGAATGGAACCCGGGCGGAGAATCCGACGTCCTGTCGATCCTCTTCACCAGCTCGCTGACGCCCACCACAGGCGGCTACCCGCTACCCATCGCACGGTTTCAAGTGATCGGGTCCGGGCCGTCCAACACCACGCTTGCGATTTCCACGTCAGAACTGCACGCCGGTGCGCCGGGCTTTCAATCGATTGCCGACTCAACGCTGCATGTCCCGCTGGCGATCCTGCCTGCGCAATCGGCCTTGGTGAGGCTCGAAGGGCCCACTTCGCCAAACTGGGTAGTTGGTCAGCAGGTCGAACTCGTCGCCTCCATCGACATCCCGGCCGGCTCCACGCCGGGCCTTATACGCGCGGTGTTGGAAACCGAACCTTCTCACCTGCGCATCGATACCATCGAACTGGTGGAAGGAGCGCCGTGGTTCGCCGAGTTGATCACCACTCCGCCCGCGGAAATTACCGCGACCGGCCGGGCAACCGTTGTGACGATGCTCGACACGCAAGGAGAAGGAGCGGCCGCCGAGCCCTCGATCGGCGGGATGGTGCCCGTCTTCCGAGTGCATGCGACTGTTCTCGATCCAGAGGCCGACGCAGCCATTTCCTTTGCACTGTCCGACGCCACCGAGCGGAGCCCGTGGGGCGAGGATCTCGTGCTCCAGCCCGGCCCGCCATCGGCCTGGTCGCTCATCCCGCCCCCCGCCGCAATCCTTGACCTGTTTTCCGTCCATTAGCGGCAAGTGTGTTCCGGGCTGTCTTTTTGGGGAGGCGGTTAATAAAAATCGTGTCCTCCCTTGACTTTCACAAAGACTAACTACAAACGCTTCCCCGTGAATTTGGGCAACCGCCATTCGCTGCCCACTGCCCCAACGGTTGGGGGACCGAAGCTGGCAGGCTGGCGAGGCACCGGTGAGCACCGTTTCACCGGCAAATACGGAGCATCCTCATGAACCGAGTGATGTGGATTCGAATGTTGGCAGTGTGTTGTGCGGCAGTTCTCCTCACCTTCGGCGCTCACGCAGGCGAGCTTTCCCCTCCCGGGCCTCCCTCCTCATCCATGAAGCGCCTGGACCAGATCGACCCCAGCGTCTGCATCGAGGCTCTGCCTCACACAATTACCTCCCCCGGCCGTTACACGCTATGCGGCGACTTGACCGGCGCCTCGGGACAACCGGGCATCACCATCCTGGCCAGCGACGTCGTCCTCGACGGAAACGGTTTTGTCCTTCAAGGCGTGGCAGGATCTCTCGACGGCATCTTCGTCGAAGGCGACCAACGTAACGTCCAAGTCACCAAAGTGACCGTGCGCGGATGGGACGCCCACGGTGTCCATGCGCCGAGTTCCAGCGTCATTTGCAGCAGCGTCGTCAGCAGCGAGAACGGCGGGAGCGGATTCAGTCTGAACGCGGCCGTGCTGGAGGATTGCGTCGGCAATGACAACGGCGGCGATGGTTGCGACATCAACGCCGCCCGTCCCGGTCGCGGCCACGTCACCATCCTGAAGCGCTGCGAATTCAGTGGCAACACTGGCGCCGGGCTTCGCTGCGCCGATGGAGCCGGCCTGGATTGCGATGACTTGCGCTGCGACTCCAACGGCGCCGAGGGGCTCTCCATTGTCGGGGGCAATGGTCATGTGACCGTCCTCAAGCGCTGTGACAGCTCCAGCAATGCCGGCCCAGGCCTGCATGTCACCGGCACCGAGCGTTTGCTCTGCGAGGATTCCAGCTTCCGCGACAATGATTCCGATGATGATGGTGTCGGCGATGGCATCGAGATCCTTGGAAAGGCCGGGCACGTTACGGTGCTCAAGCGCTGTGACTCCAGTGGCAACGGCGGATCGGGCTTGAAAGTGGCTGGTGCCACCAGTGTCACCTGCGAGGACAGTTCCTTTGATGACAACGGCGATGCAGGCCTACGGGGGAATGGCACCCACATCCCATCCGGTGTCATCTTCAAGCGCAGCAGCGCCAGCCGGAATGCCGGCCCCGGACTGCACCTGACGGATACCAGCGGCGACTGCCATGATTCGGACTTCATGGGCAACGGCGGCAATGGCATCACCGTGACATTCAGCACCGTCGACATCAGTGTCTTTGGATACAACCCTCAGGAGATCCAAGTTTCACACTGCCAGATCAGCAGCAACACCGGCCATGGCCTTTACGCCGCCACGGGAGCGGATGACACCAGCATGGGCGTCACAGTCAGTTCGTCAACACTCAGCGGCAATGGCGCCGCTGGGTGCAGGATCGACTCCAGTTCCCACAGCAGCGTCTCCTCCTCCATTTTCCTGGCGGATTGCGTCATGGATCGGAACGGTGAATCGGGCCTTCATGTGTCTCCGGGGCCGGACGACGATTGCGACGGCACCATCGAGCGATGCGTCTCCAACAGCAACGGCATCCATGGGTTCCACATAGACGGCTCCAGCTCCAGCAAGGTCTCCGGATGGAACCTGAAGGAGAGCAAGGCAACCCTCAATCTGCATGACGGGTTCCAATATGTTGGCGGTTCTGGCGACGGCAAGTTGTCGCTTCAGGATTTCACCTTTTCCAGCAATGGCCACTGTGGCATGCGCGCGACCACCGGGGGTAGCGGCGGCGGCAACGGTTTGCCGAAGTCGTCACTCGATGTCGTGGCCCACAACGGGCGCCTGCTCGACAACGGCAATGATGGACTGAACATGATCACCGGCATTGGCGGCGGCGCCGGAAAGGCCACAATGACCGGCTTGCACTGCGTTGGTAATCGGGCGAACGGCCTGTTCATAAGCTGCCCCGCCACGATCGAGAACTCGGTCTTCGCCAACAACTTCGAGACTGGCCTGCGCACCAGGCATACCAAGACCGGCCATGTCACGCTGCTCAAGCGCGTGGAAGCCTCGCGAAATGGGAACTCGGGGATCAGGATCGATTCCGACGAGAACGATCCAAACTCCATGATCTTGCAAGTCGTGGATGCAGTCAGCACCGGAAACGCCATGCATGGAATGCTGGTGAATGGATCGTCGACTACTGACAGGCTGTCGTTGAACTTCGAAGAGATCAAGATCACATACAATGGGCTGTACGGCGTGCGAGTCCAAGGTGGTTCTTCCAGCGCGGACTGCGACGTCTCGATGAGTAGCTGCGACTCGGTGGGCAACAACTTGACGGGCATCTTGATCGAGGGGACGACCGGTGGGGGCGGGCTGCCTCCGGGGGCCGTGTCTGTTGTGGCCAGTGGCGGACGCTGCGAGGACAATAACGGGGATGGAATGCTCGTGTCCCACAGTAGCGGCGCCGGGGGTGGGGCCGGAAAAGTTTCTGTTCAGGATTTCCACTTCACCCGGAACTCCGGCAACGGCCTGTCGACCGATTGTCCAGCGAGCATCGAGGACAGCGACTTTTCCTCCAATGGTCAACATGGGCTCAAGCTGAACGGCAAAAAGGAGTTTAAGGGACACGTCACGCTATTGAAGCGCTTGGCGGCCAGCAGCAATGGAGGGAATGGGATCGATGTGGACACCGATGGGACCGATGTCGTCATGGATCTGCATGTGCAGGATGCCGTGTGCAGCAGCAATGACGGCAACGGTATCCATGTTTTCGCCGACGAGGCCACGGCGAATGTGTCGCTGACCTGCGCAAGGGTCAGCGCAAACAACAACGGAGCCCACGGCATGCGCATCGCCCAAGTCGCCATGGACAAGGGGATGCGCTTCAGTGCGGATCAATCATCCTTCAGTCTCAACGCGGTATCTGGTCTCACCGTCGACGGGTCACCGTTGGATACTTGCACCGTCAGCAGCTCTGAAGCCTGCGGGAACGGTGAAAACGGGATGAGCCTTGCCGGCAAGACGGTTCATTTTGTGTCAAACACCGCCTCTGGCAATTCGGCGAACGGGGTGTCCGTCGCGAGTTCCCTTGGTGGCGTCGTGCGAGACAACACCTGCAGCGGAAACACCGAACGCGGCATCACGATCAACACGTCGCATGTCGAATACGCCAGCAACCGCTGCGTCAGCAATGGCGTCTACGGAATCGAAGTGGCTGGTGGAAGCTCCAATGTGCTGCGCGGCAACTTCGTTTCGGGAAATGCGGACGCAGGGATTGCGCTCCTCACCAGCAACAACCGCCTCTACGAGAACAGTGGCGGATCGGGGACCAATCCTCTGTATGAAGGCGCACCGGATCTCATCAATGACATCTCCCCTCCAGCTCCCGCTGCTATTCGAGGCGGCGCCAACATCGGTTTCTGATCGCGTGAACTGTCCCAATGCACCACCGGCCGGCCCACATGGGGCCGGCCGGTTTGCTTTCAGGCTTGGCTGCAATCATCGGAACCACGTGATCACCCCAAAATGATCCGACGCCCAAACGTCGCCGGTTGCATCAGGCTCATCCAGCACGATTTCGCTGCGCACGGGGCGGAATGTCTCCCGCGCGGAGTGGCGCTGCCACACGTAGTCAATACGCCGCCTTGTATGCCCCAGGTGCCAGTTCAGCGTAGCGTGTTCCTCCGATAGCGGATCGTCCACGAACAACGCAAGCGTGTCCGTGAAGCCCGCATGCATAGGCTCCAGCTCCGGCGAACCGGGACTCGTATTGAAGTCGCCCGCCACGATCACATTCGCAGTCGAACGCGACGCATCGATGAAGCCCACCAGGTCCTCGATCTGCCGGCTGCGGATCGCGCCACCATCGCCCGTGTGGTGCAGATGCGTACTGTACACATCCACCACCAACCCATCGATGTCGATCTTCATGTGCGCCACCGTTCGATAATCATCCAGCGGCTCCAACATCTTCATCTCCGAGGCGAGCGCCTTGTGCCGCGTCAGGATGGCATTGCCGTACCGATGCGCGTTCTCCGGCGGATCCGTCGTCGAAAACGTCATCACATAACCCAACTCCTCAGCCAATGTCTTCGCCTGATTCGGCAACGTCTCGCGCTGGAGGACTTCCTGGAGGCAGATGACGTCCGGATTCAGCCGGCGGATTTCCTCCACCATGATTGCCTTTCTGGCGGGCCAATCCCGCTGGTCATGCCAGATGTTCAAGGTCAGAACTGAAAACTCCGGCCCGGGCTGCTGAACCCGAGGGCCCTTTGCGCAACCCGAGGTGAACGCGGCGACGACCAGACAAAGGAGGATAAGACGTATGGCAACTGGCATGGCAGGCCCCCTTGGATAGTGGAAGCGCTTACAGCATCCCGGCCGCCAGAGGGCAACACAAGCCGCACGCGAGCCAACCGGCCCAAGCCACTTCCCTTGACGCACCACCCGCCTTGCCCGTCCTCTGCCGCCATGGCCGACGAATCCGCACCCCCCTCATCCGGCAACCCCAAGCCCGCCAAACCCGAGCCCTTGGAAAAGCGCCTGGCCCGGCTGGAGGCCATCGTCGAAAAGCTGGAATCCGGCGAGGTCGCCTTGGAAAAGTCCATCGACCTCTACGAGGAAGGGCGTACCCTCGCTGCCGGGTGTCTGGAGGCCCTCGAAGCCCTTGAGCAAAGGGTGAGACTCGTCAAGGGAGAGGGCGCCGACGGAACCCTCGAAACCGAGGACTTTCACGAGTCGGATTGACTCCCCCGGCCATAACCCCCACCACGGTCCGCGTTTTGCCCAACGGATCCCCGAACTCCCCGCAGGACCCCAGCCCCTCCGGCTCCAGGACCCACAAAATGTCCCACTCTCATGCGGAACGCCTCTCCACCCCGGTCGTCCGGTCCCACAGCGACTCGCAGGTGGCGGTGAAGACCCACCAGGCGGCGATCCTCCCGACAATCCACGGCCCGGCCGATGTCCAGAAGCTGACCGTGCCGGAGATGCAACACCTGGCCGCGGAAGTGCGCGAGCGCATCATTGACGTCATCGCCCGCAAGGGCGGGCACTTTGGCGCACCGCTGGGAGCCGTGGACCTCACTATCGCACTCCTCCATTCCTTCGATGTCCCCAAGGACAAGATCGTGTGGGACGTCGGGCACCAGGCTTACGCTTGGAAGATCCTGACTGGACGCAACGAGCAGTTCGAGACCATCCGCCAGTTCGGCGGTCTCTCCGGTTTCCTGAAGCGCGACGAGAGCCCCTGCGACGTTTTCGGCGCCGGGCACGCCTCCACGTCGCTTTCCGCCGCTCTGGGGATCGCCTCCGCACGCGACCACAAGGGCGAGGATTTCCGTGTCGCCGCCGTCATCGGCGACGGCGCCATGACCGGCGGCATGGCCTACGAGGCCATGAACAACGCCGGCCTGCGCAAGACGCGCATGCTCGTCGTCCTCAACGACAACGAAATGTCCATCAGCAACAATGTCTGGGTGCTGCACGAGATGTTCCGCAAGGCCGTCACGCATCCCATGTATACGCGCATGCGCGAAGGCTTCGTCGGCTTCATCAAGAAGATCAGCACGGATTCCTTCATCAACTATGCTCACCGCGTGGAGGAGGCCATGAAGGGCCTCATCGTGCCGGGCATGTTCTTCGAAGAGATGGGCTTCCGCTACATCGGTCCCGTGGACGGCCATGACATCGGCGCCATGGTCGAGACCCTTGAGAAGGTCCGCGACTGGAACGGGCCGATGGTGCTCCATGTGATTACGCAGAAGGGGAAGGGTTACAAGTACGCCGAGAACGACCCGATCAAGTATCACGCCGCGGCCAACATGAAGATTGAAACCGGCGTGATGGCGCGCAGTGACGGCCCGCCCGCCTACACAAAGGTCTTCGGCAATTTCCTCGTCGAGCAGGGGCACCGCGACCGTCGCATCATTGGCATCACGGCCGCCATGGACAGTGGCACCGGGCTCGATACATTCGGGAAGACTTTCCCCGACCGGTTCTACGACGTCGGCATCGCAGAGGAATGCGCCGTCACCATGGCCGCCGGCATGGCGACCGAGGGGCTGCGCCCGGTTTGCGCCATCTACTCGACCTTCCTCCAGCGCGCCATCGACCAAGTCATCCACGACGTCGCCATCCAGAAGCTCCCGGTCTTTTTCGTCCTCGACCGCGGCGGATTGGTTGGCGCCGACGGTGCCACGCACCATGGTGTGTTCGATTTGTCCTATCTGCGCATGATCCCGAACATGGTCGTCATGGCGCCGCGGAACGAGGACGAGCTGCTCGACATGACCCTCACGGGCTTGGAACACACCGACGGCCCCATCGCCATGCGATATCCGCGCGGCGCAGGCAAGGGGGTCACCCCCGGCCGCACCCCACGAGCTCTCCCCATCGGCAAGGGGGAGATCCTTCGCCGGGGCCAGCGCATCGCCCTGATCGGCATCGGCCGGATGGTGGGGGAGATGGAAAAGATCGCCGATCTGCTGGAGGCTGAGCTTGGCCACCCGGTCACGGTCGCCGACGCTCGCTTCGTCAAGCCGCTGGACGAGGCAATGCTTCTGGAGCTCGCCGCCACCCACGACTTCCTCTTTACGGCCGAGGACAATGTCCTGGCCGGCGGGTTTGGATCCGCCGTAAACGAGGCCCTAATCCGCCTCCGCGCCTCGAAGACCGCTCAGTTTTTTGGACTTCCGGATCATTTTATTGAGCAGGGGACCCCGGAGGAGCTTTGTCGGGAGGTGGGTCTACTCCCGGCACAGATCGCCCAAGACATCCTGGCTGCTATCGGCAATCCGGTCGCCTGATCGGATCCAGAATTCTCGTTGACGGCGCTCTGGGCGGGTGTTGAAATGCCGATGCCTGACCAATAGATGAACGATTGAACAAACCGGACTTGGGTGGCTTGCCCATTAGGATTCAAGGAGACTGATCACCATGGAACACCTCGACGAGACCCTGAACGAGCAAACGCACTCCTACGAGCCCCCGGTCATCCGCACGCACAAGCGCGAGGATCTGGTGGCACGGGCGCTGCCGATTAATGCTTCGACGTCTGACGAGGTCCCGCTCTAAAGGGAAGTCCGGCAGTTTAGGCATTGTTGCAATCTATGGGGCCAAGCCTCGACGTCCTTCATGGGGCTGTCGCTGCGCTTGGCCATAGTTGTGTAAGAGGGCGGATGTGCGCGCCCCCATCTATCGTCTCCCCAATTTCCCGCAATCAACGAGCACCGGAGGATTACCAAGTGGCTGCTGATCCTGGCCTCTTGGGACTGGCCATCAGGATTGATGGCGACCCGGGCGCCATGGTGCTCCTGCGGCATCTGCCGCCTTCTTCCGATTCATCCGCAGCGCCCGACATTCACATCCACGCCGAGTTCCCGCGCGTCATCGATCTCATCTCGCGCCGGTTTCTGTTGGCCGCGAATCGTGGCGATCTAGCCGCGCTGACGGTCTCCCTTCTGCTGGAGCGCGCCAGCGCACTTCTCGACGACCTGTACATCTTCCACGGCAATTCCATCGCGGATATTGCCTTTGATCGCCCAGTCTTGCTCATCGGCAATTCGGGTGTTGGAAAGACTACAATCACTCGTGAATTGACCAAATCAGATCGCTTTGTGGTCCAGGCGGAGGACAACCTCCTCGTCCGCACAACCGCTGCTAAGCTGCATCCCTATCCCCGCGCTGCTAGTCTGCGGCGTTCTGAGGGCGAGGTAGCTGCGCTCCCACCATGGCCTGCCTTGGGCGGACGCCAGACGGACAAGGTCATTGCGCCGCATGTGCGCTACTCCCGTTCGGTCCTGTCGCTACGTAGTGCCACAGTTCTTCTGCTGACGGGCGAGCCAATTGAGGATCAGGCGCCGTCACAGGACGTCCATGAATCGAAGCGCGAGACTTTTCTCCTCAGCAGCATGCAATCACAGTTGGCGGATGAAATTCAGGTTCAGTTTCCCAGCGCGATGATTTCGGAAGCCACGGCGTATCCGGCCCCGCTTCCGTTGCTGGTGTTCGAGGCAGGGATCCAGGGCGCCGAGCGTCACCGGCTCTTTGAGCTGCTCGCCCGGCACGGTGCCGTGGTCATACATTCCTTCTTCGGCGACCGGCCACGCAATGTGCACCGCACGCCGCGCCCGTCCCATCCGATCATCGCGCCGGTTCGCCCATTCGATGCACTGCGTCACATGATGACCCACGAAATCCAGTTCGCCGCACCGGACATACCGCCGCGCGATGTGACGCAGGCCATCATGCAGTTGGCGCGTGCATTCCAATCCGCATCGTTCCATAATGTCGTTCCCGGCGGAACCCCGGCGGAAACCGCCGCCGCCATCACTGCTCTCCTGGATTCCGGCAAGGCATGAACTCATCCCTCCACCGCCGCGTGCTTGGCCTGCTGTCGCGTCCACAGCTCGCGCAGCGGCATGTCGCTGTGCTGCGCAAGTTGGTCGCCGCGGATCCGCCGGAACGCCTGCCACGGCTCCCCTGCACGAACCTGCTGGAGCCACTATACTCGCATCATCTTCTCACCAACGGCATCGAACCGCACCGGCTCTTCCAGGATTTCGAGCCCGGCGTGGCGCAACCGCCGGCTTTCGTTGATCTTGTTCATGTGTGGAGCCAGCGCAGAGCTGCCATTTGCGCTTTCGCCGAGGCGGTGGAATCGTCGGACAGCAATCGCGTGATGATCTTCAAGGGCGCCGCGAATGCCTTCCTTTACCCGATACCCGCCTTGAGACAGATGGCTGACTTGGATTGCGTTGTTGCGAGTGATGATCTGTCGCCGACGCGAAAGGTCTTGAGCGAACTCGGTTTCCGCCAAGCGCGCACTCCTCTGGGTGAAACCTGGTCGAGCAAGGAGTTCGCGCTGGGTGTTGACCTGCATGTGGCGCGGGATGGCGCATCGCTCTCGATACTCGAACGGGCCATTCCTGCGGGGCGGCTCCACGCAAGTCCCGCGAAGTTGGCTGTCCCGGATCATTCCGATCATCTCGTTCTCGTCGCGCTTCACGCTGCCGACAACGCAGGCAACCGCATCTGGATCGACGTCTGCGATGTGCACGCGCTTCTCGCTGCTGGCGCAAGACCTGATGAAGCAATCAGCCGCTCCACTTCGCTGGATGCAGTCGCGCCTGTCTCGGCCTTCCTTGCCTTCATGGCTCGTTGGTGTGGGTTGAAGGGAGTCGCCCCCGACGTCGCCCGCAAGGACGCAGCGGAACTGCTCCAGCTTTTCGAGTCCGCCGCCGTGCAGGAAACCTCACCGGTGGAACTTTCTCTCATCGGCAACATGCTGTACGACACGCCCGTCAACATGATCAACGTCCTCAGCGGCCGGACAGCGCGAAAGGACTTCCCCAGCTCAAACTCATCCGAGCGCGATCCCGTTCTTGGCCGCGTTCCCGCGGGAGGAACACTTCAGCGGCAATTCTTCAAGCTCGGCCTGCTGCTGAAGGAGTTGCGCACTGGCAAGCTTCTTCCCAATGCGCGGCTTGCATTCCGACAGGCTCGTCTGCGAAAGAACCGGCGACTCTTTGTCACACCGGACGAATGATCGAGCGCCGACCTGCCCCATGAACGAACGCCCCATCTATCTGGATTCCCACTCGACCACGCCACTCGATCCCCGGGTTCTCGATGCCATGCTGCCGACGCTGCGCGAGGACTTTGGCAACGCAGCATCGGTGCATCACGCCTATGGCCATCGTGCCGAGGATCTGGTTGAGCAAGCCCGCGTGACGGTGGCGGCGCTCATCGGTGCGGAGCCGAAGGAGATCATCTTCACAAGCGGCGCGACCGAATCCAACAACCTCGCCCTGTTGGGCTCTGCCTCGGCGCGAAAGACAGCGGGCGGACACATCATCACCGTTGCGACCGAACATCCGGCCGTGTTGGATCCGTTGCACTATCTTGAAACGCAAGGCCATGAGCTAACCACTCTTCCGGTCGATGAACGCGGTCGGCTGGACATGCAAGAACTTCGCGATGCCATCCGCCCCAACACGTTTCTTGTTTCTGTGATGGTCGCCAATAATGAGACCGGAGTCATTCACGATGTCCGGGAAATCGGTGCACTCTGTGCCGAGAGAGACCTCCTCTTTCACACGGATGCCACACAGGCTGTTGGCAAGATTCCTGTCGATGTAAACGCGCAGAACATCCATCTGCTCTCCCTTTCGGCTCACAAAATGTACGGGCCAAAGGGCATTGGTGCACTTTACGTTCGCCGTCGCAATCCACGCGTGCGCTTGCAGCCCATTGTCCACGGCGGCGGTCATGAACGCGGGCTGCGATCCGGGACTCTGAACGTCCCAGGCATTGTGGGCATGGGCAAGGCCGCCGAGATCGCGCTCGCAGAAATGAATGAAGATGCCAAGCGGCTCTGCGCGCTGCGCGATCGCCTGCGCTCCACACTCTTCCGCGAGCTCGACGAGATTGCTGAGAATGGCGATCCCGACAGCCGGCTTCCCCATTCGCTCAACATCAGCGTGGGCTACATCGACAGTGTCGCACTGCTCAACGCCTTGCCCGACCTGGCCATTTCCACCGGTTCCGCGTGCAGCTCCGCGCATCCCGAACCCAGCCATGTTATCCGCGCGATGGTGGGGGAGGAACGCGCGCGCTCATCGGTGCGATTTGGACTTTCGCGATTCACCACCGAAAAGGACATCGACCGCGCGGCCGAACTCTTCGTTCAGGCCGTGCGGTCGCTTCGTGCCCATTCGCCACTCTATCACTCGCGTTGAGCGGCGTTATTCTCCCTTGCGGCTAAACGTCACGATCTCTTCAAGCACCTTGTCCGTCACCGCATCCACCGGCCCAGTGCCGGTCAGGTGCCCATTGATGAGGAACGAGAATACGACCGGCTCGCCGTCCGCCGTTTCCGTATAGCCGGACAATCCGCGCACGGAGCGCAACGTGCCGGTCTTCGCGCGGACCTTGCCCTCGATGGGTGTTCCGCGTGAACGGTTCCGCAGCGTTCCGTCAACGCCCATGATCGGGAGGGCCTCGTACCACACGTCCCACAACTCATGTTCGCGCATCGCCGTCAAGATCGTCACGATCTGCGTCGGCGAGATGAGGTTCGAGCGGCTCAACCCCGATCCATCGGAAAAGCCATAGGTCCCTGGCTCGACTCCAAGCGTCTTCAACTGCTCGGCCAAAACCTGGCGTCCACGGCTGAATGTCGCGACTTGCCCCGTTGTCATCCCCATCGTGTAGATCATCGTTTCGGCGTACATGTTCTGGCTGCGCTTCATCAGCCCAGTCACGATCTCGCTCAGTGGTGGTGATTGATGTACCAACAGCGTCTGACGGGCCGGCGTATCGCCCGACCAACCCTCCAAATCGTCGATGTCCGCTGCATTGCCGGTGACAGTAATGCCCGCTCCCTCCAATGTCTCCTTGAGCACCGTCACATACCACAACGTCGGATTGTCCAGCGTGGGAGAGACCTCCACCGATCCACCCACCGCCACACGCCCTGTCAACCTCACAACGTTGGTTCCTTCTTCACGGTACGCAGAAACCGACGAGCTGCCGGACTCCACGACGCGAACGTTATTGACCAGCGTGTAATAGCTGCTCGGCAGGTTGGGCTCCAGAATCACCTCACCATCGACCGTCGCCGGTCCCTTGACAGTGATGTCCACATAGTTCTCATTCAGTGTCAGCGGACCGAACTCGGCATAGTAATACTCCACAATCTCGCTCCCTCGCGACCACCCGGAGCCAACGTGGTTGTCATCCCACGCGTTGTCATCGCCGACGATGTCACCATCAATCGTGCTGACGCCCTTCTCCTTCAGTGACTTTGCCCACCCCCAGAACACCTCACGCGGGTCGTCGTAGAAGCGCGTGTACAACGTGGGATCGCCCGTCCCGCGCACCACCAAATCTCCCTTCAAGGTACTCCCCTCGATGGTACCCGTGTGCGAGACTGTCGTATCATACCGGTAATCCGGTCCCAGTGTCAGTAGCACCGAAGCCGTTGTCGGGATCTTCTGGTTCGACGCGGGGATGAAAAGCTTGTTCGCTTCCTGCTCATACCAAGTATCCCCCGACTCCAGGGAACGAATCAGCACCCCCCAATGAACATACTGCAGGTCGTTTTCGGTCATTATGGTGTGGATGCGTTCCTTCAACTGCTCGAGCGCGGAGTCGGCGACTTGCGGCTCGCCAAGGGCGGACATCTGGGCGCCTCCAACCACGGGGAAAGACAGGCACAGCGACAGGGCAGCAAGCGTGTGGAACCTCATGGGCACTCTCCTGGGGGCATGTCACATTCAAGGCGGCCAGCAGACTGCCTGCGCAGTGCCGGTGCAAGTCCAAGCATCACGATCCGCAACGTCTCACTCCATCATCGCCAGGCGCAAACCCGCCTGGATCCGCCCGACAAATGCCGCCGTCCCTGCAGCGTTCAGATGGAGGCCGTCCGATGTGTACTCCTCCTTCAACAACCCCTCCGCATCGGTCAACACATCGTGCGTCTCCACAAAGATGCAGCCCTGTCGCAACGCCATATCGGGCAGCAGCTTGTTGAACGCGCGGATGTTGTCGTTGATGATGCTGTACCGCCCACGCGCGGGTCCGCACGTCAGGACGACAACGCTGGTTTCCGGAAGGCGCGCGCAAATTGTCGCCAGATTCTTCCCGTACTGCTCGGCAATGGACTCCAGGCTTGGAGAGCCATTGCGCGACAGATCCCCGATGTCATTCGTCGCATCGCTGTAGAGCACCACGTCCGGCCTCACGTCAAAGACGCACTCCTCCAGCCGTTGCCACGTGCCGCGCGGAGCCACTCCGACACCGTCCGCAATGATGCCGCGATTGACGACCGTGAAGCCTGGGAACAGCGAGGCGTCCAACCCTTCCATCGTCGAGGGACCCAGCAGGACCAGCACCGGCCGTTCCAAAGGCTTCAACGCCATCCGCGCGTTCTCGTCGTGGAACAATCTCACGCGCTCGTACCAATGGCGCTGCCAGTGCGTGAAGCCCGGCGTGTCATCAATGTGCGCCGATTGATGAAACACCAGGTGCTCATTCAGATGATCGCTCCAGTATTGCCACGAGTGCGTCCCCGCGTGCTCGCGCCACACGTGCGGAATGCCCAGTTCGACAAGGCGCTCGTGCAGCAACCGATTGTCGCCAATGGCACCGGTTCCCGTGTCGTCCTCGCCACAATCGAACATGAGCCGGATGTTCGCTGGCTTGTAGGCCTCTGCCTGATCCCACACGGAATGCGCCTTCCATCGCTCCGGGAACTCACTGAGTGGACCCAATCGTCTCTCGATCTCCCACTTCTCGCCATGGTTGGAGATCTTCAGGATCCCGGACAGGGAAGACGCTGATTGAAAGACACCTGGATGCCGCGCAGCCAGGATCATCGCTCCATGCCCACCCATCGACAGCCCCATCATTCCCCGCGCCGACTCGTGAACGGGAAGCCGCGCCGCGACATCCGGCAGCAGATCCTTCATGATGTAGCTCTCGTACTGCGATTCAGGCATCAACGGGCTGTCCAGATACCAACCAAACTGCCCACCATCGGGCAGCACCAGGACCATGCGGTGCACTTGTGCCAGATCCCGCAGGCGCGTGTTGGTGTACCAATCCTTATAGCTCCCATAGGCGCCGTGCAGGATGAACAGCGTGGGGAACACCTCGCCTTCTGATGCATCCACCGGGACGTAGGCATAGTAGGTGGCGTCGCGACCCAACGCGGCGCTCGCATGGGTGATCTCCACAAAACCCGGGGCCAATTCCGTCACGGCTGCATCATCCGCGGTGACCGAAGCCACCAGCATGGTCATCAACAGCAAAGCCAACAAGGATCGCATTGTGCAATCTCCTGAAAGGAATTGTGAAGCCACCTTCTGCGCCGGCAAGCCGCTGCGGGCAAGGACCATCAGTCGCCGCTGCGCTCCCATTCGTCATAGAGCTGGAAGATCACCTCGCGGGCACTCCCCCCATGCTCAGCCAGCAGGTTGTCCAGCCGGGCCATCATAGGCTTGTCTAGTGGCCTTCCGAGCAGCTGCGCGACCACATCGTGCAGTTGATCGGGCGACGAGGAGATCATGACGGGATGACAGAACCCCAGCGGCTGGTGAGTGGTGATCACAAGACCCGTTCGGCGCCAGTGCGTCAGCACACTCAACAGCCGAAGCTGCCATCGCGGACATCGTTCTCCGCCATCCAGAGAAATCACTCCACCGGCCCTCGGAATCTCGCGCCAGAACAGCAGCGGCAAGCGCGGCCGATCCCCTGTGCATCGCAACCGTCGGATCGATCTGCCCTCTTCGGTAGCCCACGACTCCATTGTCCGCAGCAGCGTGGACTTACCCACGCCGTGCCGGCCAACCAACTCGACACGCCAGCCTGTCTTGGCGAGGAGTTGCTTGAGTTCGTTGCGTTGCTCGGCGGATTGAAAGACGTATTCGATGTTGCCCGGCCCGTGGCGCTGCACGGCGAAGGGATTGTACGCGCGTCCCCTTTGCCAGGTGCCGGTCATGATCGCCACATCGTCAGAAGACATCAGGCGGCGGCGCATCAGGGAGCAGATCGTCATGCTCTTTGCGGACATCCGCCGGCAAGTGCTCCCTGCCTCCACCGGGGAAGACGCGGATCGGCGTCATGACTGCGTCCTCGGCCTTGCCGCGCTCGCGCACATACGCACCCACGTACCAATCAATCTTGATCAAACGGCCGTGATAAGTCCAAGGCGCCTTGGGCAGCTTGATGCGGAAACTGATTTCCTTTCTGCCCGGAATGCCTTCACCCTTCTGCACGAGATTCTCGCGATGGACGATCCCCGTGTCCCGTTCCCCCTTGCCGGAGGTGCTCCACCATGCGACCACATCGATGTATTCGGCCTTCCATTCCTGCTCGTCTTGTAGCGAGATGGTCCCCGCGAGCAGCTCGCCGGGTTCCCATGCCTCACGTCCATCAAGGAGCCTCAACTTGACCTGTGGCATCAGCGCGCCGCCTCCGGAGCCACGCGGAACGTGTACTCCTCGTTGATATCCACCCGCCCCGGCGCATCCACATCCATGCGAATCCTCCATTCAAACTTGTTACTCCGCGCGTCAAAGGAATGCATCGCCTCCGAGGGGATTTCCAGCATCGCCTCAACCAAGGGCCTACCTGACTGCGCCCGCAGGGAGCCTTGATCCACGAGCACCTTGCGCCAGATCTCCTCCGTGGCAACGCGCGTGTCCGTTCCCACCTTGTAGCGGGCGGTCTCCTTCGCCACGACGACCAACTTCAGGCGGTCGATCGCGAAGTCCCCGCGCTGGTACACGCGAAGGCGCGTGCTTTCTCCGGGACGAAGCAGTTCCTTCCCCACCTCCACCTGCGTACCCGCCCATGACAACATCAGCAGCACCTGACGAATCACGCCGCACACCAGCGCCAGGCCGATGAGACAGAATACGCAGATCATTATCTTCGCCCAGAATGGCGCGTCATCCTCTTTGAAGAACACGGCCCAGAATGCCAGCCACGAAATGCCATTCCAAAAGATTGACACGATAGTTAGTCCCACGAGCGCCATCGCGCGCGTCACGTGCGCCTTCAGCAGTTCCCCGCCTGCGGGCCCACGCCCACACGTGCGCGCCTTGGGGAACATCGGCCAATCGTTGGGGCCGGTGCCGGCGGCCAGCACTTCGCCGGCCGGGCGACTGGTTCTGCCGCCACGGATGCCACGGATCCCGGACCAGATGACGGCGCCACCGACCAGCGCAAAAATCCCCCCGATCACAGCGGCCATAACCTTGGCCATCGTGTCGCCTTCGATCAAGTCGGGATTGAAGAGCGAGCCAATCCCCATGACGAAGAAGGTCATGCCCAGCCCGAAGAAGGGGAGTCCGAACAGGATTGTGATGATCCCACCTACCCAACCACCACCACCTCTTGCACGCACCTTGATCGCCACTTCACGGACCTCGTTGGCCGGAGTGAACCCCTATTCCTCGGCTGCCCTCGCCGCTTCCTGATCGGGAACCGAATCATCCAGCTTTACAAAGAGAGCCTGTGGCGACGTCAAGGCCTGTCCTGCCGGCAGCGGCATCGCATCCCAACTACCCATCGCGTCGCTGTGGTCATACCGCAGCACCAAATGCCCGCCCCGCGCGTCCGTCACCGACTGCGTGAACTGCCGGCCGAACAACTGGCCCGTGAAGCCCAACATCTCGTGCACCTTCTGCGAACTAAAGGGGATGATCGGCGACCACAGGATGTTCAGCCATTGGATGCACTGCAGCGCACACCACACACTGGTGGCCGCGGCCGCCGGGTCCGTCTTGATCATCTGGAAAGGCGCCGTGTCGGTGATGTACTGGTTCACCCTCTGCGACAAACGCCGCACCTCCGTGCTGGCAGCCTTTAGCTTCACGGCACCGTACAAGTTGCCGACGCCCTCAAAGCCCGCTTCCACCTCGCGCAACAATTCCACCTCGCGCTCGCCCAGCTCGCCCGGCTGCGGCACCTTGCCATCGAAGCGCTTGTACGCAAAGCTCAGCACGCGGTTCACCAAATTCCCCCAGTTCGCCAGCAGTTCGTTGTTCACGCGCTCGACGAAGTCATCCCACGTGAAGTCCACGTCGCTCCCCTCCGGCGCCATCGCCGTCAACGCATACCGCCACGCGTCCGCCTGGTAGCGATCCAGTACCGAGGCCATCGTCAGCAGGTTCCCGCGGCTCTTGCTGAACTTCCGCCCCTTCATGTTCAGGTACTCATTGCTCGGCACATCATACGGCAGGTTCAGCCCGCCATAAGCCATCAGCATCCCCGGCCAGATGATCGTGTGGAACGGGATGTTGTCCTTGCCGATGAAGTTGTAGATGCGCGCGTTCGGGTTCACCTCCGCGTCCCACCAATCGCGCCATGCCTCCGGCGTGCCGGTCAGCGTGGCCCACTCCTTCGCCGCGCTCAGGTACCCGATCACCGCGTCGTACCAAACATAGATGCGCTTGCCTTCCCAACCATCCAGCGGAATCGACACGCCCCACGCGATGTCGCGCGTGATCGGCCGGCCGCGCAGCTTGCGCTCCTCCAGTTGTGCTCGCGTGAAGTTGAGCACATTCGTCCGCCAATGGTCTTTCCCCGTGCTGACCCACTTCAGCAGCTCGTCGTTCAGCTTCCCCAGCTCCAGGAAGAAATGCTCCGTCTCCCGCACTTCCAGGTTCGTGTTCCCCGTGCGCTTCGAGCGCGGGTTCTTCAGGTCTGTCGCGTCAAAGATCGCCCCGCAATTGTCGCATTGGTCCCCGCGCGCCTGGTCGAACCCGCAGCGCGGGCACGTTCCCTCCACATAGCGGTCGGGCAGGAACGTCTTTGCCTGCGGGTCATAGATCTGCTGCTGCGTCGCCGTCGTAATGTACCCGCGCTCCAGATGCCGCAGGAACATGTCGTGCGTCACCGCCCAATGATTCTCCGTCTCCGTGTGCGTGTAGAGATCAAATGTCAGCCCCAGCCGCTGGTAGCACTCCACAATCCGCGGGTGATACCGCTCCACCACCTCCATGGGGGTGATCCCCTCGTCCTCCGCCCGGATGGTGATGGGCGTGCCGTGGGTGTCCGACCCGCTGACCATCAGCACGTCGTTGCCGATCAACCGCTGGTATCGGGCAAAGATATCCGGCGGCAAATTCGCCCCCGCGTAATGGCCAATGTGCAGGTCGCCGTTGGCATACGGCCAGGCGACACCAATCAGGACCTTGGTCGGGTTCGAATCGGACATGGAGAAAGTGGCGACTCCCCTCTGGAATTTGGCCGGACCAACCCCCGCCCAGCGCCCCCCACCTATCGCGGCGGACCCGGGGCGATGTCTAGCGTTTGGTTGGGGGGAAGGCTCGCGGCACGTAGCCAGATTTCCGAGACACTGTCTCGGATATTGGGGGGGCCATTTTCCCAGACACCGTCTGGGATGTCCGGTGAAGCCATCATTTCGCAGAGGGTGTCTGCGAATTCAGGAGTATTGCTGAATTATCAGGCGGTGTCTGAAGGATCTGAACCGACGGGTTTCGCCTGACATTTGGCGTAACCTGCCGGCTGAATTGTGGCAGGTTGAAAAAAATCTCAGATTTCTCTTGTGTCAAGGGGGGGGGGGGGTATCCGCAGCATACTGGCCAAGGGAGACATTCACAGAGTGACCGATGAAATCGGCGCACTGAGCGCGGCAAGAATTGGATACGGGATATGGGGCACTTGGGAAGTAGTGTAAAGAGTCTTCTGTAAATTCCTCGTGCTTGTCCAGAGTGGTCAGGGGTTGCGGCTGCTTCGCCGGGGGGTACCCCCCGGCGAAGCAGCGTGCGGTTTCAGAAGGGGAAAGGCTCGGGGATGATGTAGCGCTGGGTTTCCACGTCCCAGCGATCCTGCATCTCCAGCAGCACGGCCCCGATCAGTCGGCGGCAGGAGGCCTCGTTGGGGAACGAGTTCACTTGCCGGGTGCGTTTCTTGATCTCCTTCATGGCCCGCTCCAGCATGTTCGTCGAGTTCAGGCGCCGCGCAAGTGTCGGCGGCAGATCCAGCACCGTCAGCGTCGACTCCACGCCCTCGCGCAGCGCCTGGGACATCTTCGGCGCCTTCTTCTCCCACTTGGCCGACACCTGCTCGGCCGTCGCAAGGCATTGTGCGCGCTCGCCGCTGGCGTAGATCGAGCGAAGGTCCGCGCCGAGTTCCTTCTCGTCACGATACGAGACCTTCTTGCGCAGCTCGCGCATCAGGTGCACCTTGCAGCGCTGCCAGGCCA
>CAZVAQ010000057.1:7447-20280 GCA_964625145.1 uncultured Candidatus Sumerlaeota bacterium | reverse complement strand
GCTGAGGAAGACGATGATCACCTTTGTCATGCCATCCAACAGTCGATAGCGCCCCACCGCCGTGATGATCGCGCAGATGATGAGCAGGATCGCCGCCCACGCCGTCACCCCCACCCCGCCGAACAAGTGGGCGGCAATGCCGGCAGTAAAGATCGTGACACCCGCCTGGATGAAGAACATCGTCCCCACCGTCACCGCCACATAGATCCAGAACGCCCACATGCCCAGCGCACGATAGCCCTCCAGCAGGCTCTGTCCCGTGGCGGCGGCATAGCGCGGCCCGAACTGGAAAGCGGGGTACTTGGCGATGTTGGCCAGGATGATGACCCATGCCAGCGCAAACCCATAAGCGGCCCCCGCGCGGGTGGACTGCACCAGATGAGACACCCCAATGGCCGCCCCCGCCCAAATCAGCCCCGGGCCAAGGGCGAGGAGGAAGTTGCGCCAGCGGGTGTTGGTCATGGGGTCTCCCGGGTGCCCGCCGCACGAACCCTGTCGGGGAGGTGGGCGCACGTCACCAGCGTGTTGGAAAACGTGGCCACTTGGGGGAGAACCGCCAAAGTGAGGCAAGCGAGAAGCGGGGGAGGGGCGAGTTGGAAGAATCGGAGTTCACCACGGAGGCACGGAGGACACGGAGAAAAGCTTCGAAGCGTAGTCGAGGATAGGGGAAGAACGACAGAAGTTCGGGCTTTTTGCTGATTGCATGGATTGCATCTCCGTGCCCTTCGTGTCTCCGTGGTAAATCATGATTTCAGCTATGACCCTCAGTACCCGCCTTCCGACTTCAACCCCTGCATGATCGCCACGCCCGCGCTCGCGCCCAACCTGTTCGCGCCGGCCTTCACCAATGCAACGGCCCCCGCGGCGTCGCGGATGCCTCCGCTGGCCTTCACGCCGATGGCGGGGCCGACGACGCGGCGCATCAGCGCGATGTCCTCCACCGTCGCGCCGCCGCCGGCAAAGCCGGTGCAGGTCTTGACAAAGGCCGCGCCACCCTCCACAGCCAGGCGGCACGCGCGTTCCTTCTGCTCATCATTCAGAAAGACCGTTTCGATGATCACCTTCACCGGGCGTCCCTGTGCGGCTTCGACGACGCGGCGAATGTCCGTGCGGACGTACTCGTTGTCGCCCGCGAGCAGATGCCCGATGTGCAGCACCATGTCGATCTCGTCGGCGCCGTCGGCGATGGCCTTGTTGGTCTCCATCACCTTCCCCATGTTGGACATGGCGCCGAGGGGGAAACCAACGACGGTGCACGTCTTGACGGTGGACCCCTTCAGCGATTCGGCGACGAGCTGCACGAAGCTGGAGTTCACGCAGACGCTGGCAAAGGAATGCGCGCGAGCCTCGTCGCACACGCGACGAATGTCGTCAGCCGTCGCGGTGGGCTTGAGGAGCGTGTGATCGATCAGGCGGGCGATGTCCTGGGGTGTCATGGGGTTTCCTTTCGGGGAATCTTGTCGAGTACGGCGCGCCTGAACCATGCGGGGGCGGAGTCAGCTTTGATTTCAATCCGACGCCCATCGGTTATCTCCGCAAGGAACTGCAGTTCGCGTCCGGAGTTCTCAAAGATATAGGCTCGATTTGTGGCGCGGATCGCGTCATAAAGCAGGTCGAGGGATCGGTGATACCGTTCGCGAATCTTGACTTCTGGAACGTCGTGGCCGCCTTGCGAAACGCGATGCATGACCCGGTTGACGTTGATGTCGGGATCATCAGTTGCGACAAAATAAAGGTAGGTGCGATACCCTTCTGCCATGGCAGCTCGAAGAAAGTCGATCTTGCCGGGATGGGACATGACCGTTTCGAAGCTGAAGGAGATTCGATCGCGGACCAAGGCGTGTCGCAAGAAGTCCGCGATCGCGGATGCCACATAGGAATTGATCGGAGTCGTTCCACAATCGATCCTGTCAGGTGCAAATCTGAGTTCGTTTATCAATTCGATCAAGCCCGCCTGACGGATCAGGGTAGAGCTCAACAAGTATTCACGCAACTTATTGCCACAAGACCCTATTCCATATATCCTGAGGTCGATACCTCCCGCGACGCTGGCGAGCCGTTCGATCTCATCGGGGTTGATGTAGACGCCGATCAGGCGGGGGTCGACTTCCGTCTTGATGATGCTCTTGCCGGATCCATTGGGCCCGGCAAACATGCGCACGCGGGGAATATTCATCAGTCGGGGATGACGATGACTTTATTCTTGATCATGGGGATTCGTGGCTCGACCTGCTTCATGACTGTCAAAGATCCGTTACCACCCACGACCTGAAGTGTTCCCTTATCGCTGATGAGAACGGGTGTGCCCGAAGCCAAGGCTCTTTTGAATGCCTTCTTCACGGCCTTCTTGGCGGCTTTGGGAACCGTCTGCTCAAGTTCTTCTAGGGTGAGTTTTTTCTGCGGTTGCATCTTTCTGTCCTCCAACGTCTGCCCATCGAGTGGATGGTTGCAAAATTGGTGGCTCACCGCAAGCCCATCCCGCCCCCATCACGGCACAATCTGCGTCCCGATGCCCTTGTCGGTGAACAGCTCCAGCAGCAGGCTGTGGCGGCGGCGGCCGTCGAGGATGTGCACCTTGCCGCACGCGTCCAGCGCCTTGGCGGCGGAGCGCAGCTTGGGGATCATGCCGCCGCTGGCGATGCCGTCGGCGATCAGCTTCTCCACCTCGTTGCGGTGAATTGTGCCGATGACGCTGCTCTCGTCGCGCGGGTCGCGCATCAGGCCCGGAATGTCGGAAAGGAAGATCAGCTTGTCGGCCTTCAGCGCCACGGCGATGGCCTCGGCGGCGACGTCGGCATTGATGTTGTAGGACTGCCCGTCGGCTCCAAGGCCCAACGGCGCGATGACGGGAATGAAGCCGCCTTCGGTCAGGACCTCGATGATGTGCGGGCGGACCTCGGCGATCTCGCCGACATAGCCAAGGTCGTTCCCCGACGCGGAGGCGAGCTTGCGCGCATGGAGCAGCGAACCGCCCTTGCCGGATATGCCGACGGCGCGCGCGCCGCGCGTGTTCAGCGCCGCGGTGATCTCCCCATTGATGCGCCCGGCCAAAACCATCTCGGCCACATCGAGCGCCGCCTGGCTGGTCACGCGCTGGCCGTCGACAAAGGTGGTCTCGGTACCGAGCTGTTGCAGGAGCTGCGTGATTTCCTTCCCGCCGCCGTGCACCACCACAGGCCGGATCCCCACCGTCTGCATCAGGTGCAGGTCCTGGATGACGGCCGCCTTCAGGTCGGCGTCGACCATGGCCGCGCCGCCGTACTTGATCACGACGCGGGTGCCACGGAATTTCGAAACGTAGGGCATGGCCTCGATGAGGGCCTCTGCCCGGACCATCAGTTCATCGAGGGTCAGGCGGTTCATGCAGTTTTCTCCGAGGAGGGGACGGCTTGCAGGTGGACGAGGCGTGGGCAGGCGGAAGGAGGCAGTTGGAACAGGAACACCGCCGCGTCGCCGGCGGCACCGGCGCGGACGTGCATGCGGCCCACCTCCTTGTCGAGCTGGTCGGCCATTTGGGTGTCGAGGCGTTGGCAATCGGGCATGAGCATCACCCCGTGCCAAGTGGTGGGATCCGGGTTGGGGGGAAGCTCGCCGCTGTCGATCCAGGCGGTCAGCATCTTCAGCGGCCCACGACCGGTCAGCAGCGGCGTGACGGCCGCGTTGTAGGCGATTGCCCTCTGATCGAACCGCGGCCGGTCGTCGTAATCCTGGAAGCTCAACGCCAGCGCGTTGAAGACCAGGTGGATATGACCGGCCGTGTCGCGGGCGGCGATGATGATCCGCTCGATCAGCGAGTCGTCCTCTGGCAACACGAGACCGACCGCCTTGCCACCCTTCTTCTTCAGGGGCTGGGCGATGTGGTCGATGCGCGCCTCGTCGTGGCTGGCAAGGATCACGCGCACACCTGCGCGCGACAACTGCAGGGCCACCGAGCGGCCAACGGCATTCTCGACACCGAGGACGAGTGCGACGCGGTCTTCAAGGATAGTGCGGGCCATACTCGTTCCTCGTTCCGTGTTCCTGGTTCAACGTTGTTGAGGGCATGGGGTGGCGGATGATCAACCTACGGATTCCAACCCCTGAATCCTGACTCCCGCCCTTCTGAATCCTGACCCCCGAATCCTGAACCCTAAATGTGATACATGAAGGACGCCGAGGTGTTCTCGCGGGCGGCGCGTTCCTGCTCCAGCATGTCGGCGATGGTGGTCGTGTCCAGGATGGCGGCGATGGAGTTGCGCACGTCGGTCATCACAATGCGGATGCTGCAAGTCGCCGGGTCGCGGCATTCCTCGCAGGGAATGGGCGAGGTGACACTGGCGCAGCGCACCGGGGCAAGGGGCCCGTCGATGATGCGGATGACCTCTCCGGCCAGGATGCGGGTTGGGTGCCGGGCCAGGGTATAGCCCCCGCCCTTCCCCTTCTTGCTGTCCAGCAAGCCGCCGTTCTTGAGTTCGAGGAGGATGGCTTCGGCAAACTTTCGCGGGAGCTGCTCCTCCTCCACGATTTCGGCAATCAGCCGCGGGCCCCGGTCGTGGTACCGGGCCAGGTTCAGCGTGGCGATCAGGGCGTATTTGGCTTTTCGCGAAAGCATGGCGGGAAGGATAAAGGCCAAAGGGATTGGGCGACTGGGGCTCGACCCTGCTAACTCTAGCGATAGTGTGGAGCTTGGGGGGTCCACAAGGAGAGAATCGTTCCCCGGGGTCCGTACCTCGTTCCTGGTTCCTCGTTCCTCGTTGGGACTGGAAATGAGCGAGGCGTATACTCCGGAAGTGGCGGAAGGTGGATCCGCCCCCCCTTTTGCGTCACTTGTGCCTTCTTGTGGCCGAAAGAATGTCCCTCCCCGGATACACCCGTCTGGCCGGGCGCGGCGCCGGGACCGACGAGTCCGGTCTTGCGTTTGTGCGGCGCCGTTGGTGGACCATTGCCGGTTCTTGGGCACGTTCGGCGAAGTTGGGGAATTTCCCCCCATGAAGTACGAGGCCAAGGGTCGAATCCTATGCGCAAACGCCTTCTGACCGCCGCTGTCCTCATCGCCGTCCTGTTGACGGGATTCCTGTTCGAGGCGTTGCGGGTGGTGCCGGTTCTGGCTGGTGCCTTGATCGCCGTCCTGGCCGTGCGCGAGCTCAAGCGCCTGTTCGCCCCCAAGGGCGTTGTCCTGGGAGAGCGGTCGGCCTTGGTTGTGACGCTGATGCTGATCGCGTTGGCTTGGTTGCACTCCCTGCACCTGGGTGTCCATGTGCTGGGGATCGTCGCCTGTTTCGCCTTGGCATGGCGCGTGGGGCGCAAGCCGCTGGAGGGTGCCTGGCGCGATGTGACCGCGACGATCGCCGCCGTGGTCTATGTCGGGGTGCCGATCGCGCTGCTGACCGAGCTGTACGTCTCCTCGGATGTCGGGCGCCATTGGTCGCTCTTCTTTCTGTCCGTGGTGGCGATGACCGATTCCGGCGCGTACTTTGTCGGGAGGCCGTTCGGGCGGACGAAGCTCTTCCCGCACATCAGCCCGAAGAAGACGCTGGAGGGCTCCATCGGCGGGATGCTGGGCGCCGTGGTTCCCGTGGTGGTCGTCGAGCTGTTCTTCCCCGGCATCCTGTCGCGTTACCGGTTTCTGGAGCTGCTGGTGCTGGCGCTGTTCCTGTCGATCCTGGCGCAGTTCGGAGACTTGACGGAGTCGCTCCTCAAGCGCGACGCGGGGGTGAAGGACAGCGGGGCCGTGCTGGTGGGGCATGGGGGAGTGCTGGACCGCATCGATTCGATTGTGTTCGCGGCCATTCCGTTCTGCCTGCTGATACGCGTGATGCACCCGGATGTGTTTGTGGTGAAGTGATCTGTTCCCCATTCTTCCTGGCGATTGGAATCGTTGCGGATGACACGTAAGAAGTTGGTTTCGACGATCATTGCGATCGCGGTCAGTGCGGTGTTCCTGTGGCTGGCATTCAGCCGCATCAACTTCAGCGACCTGATGGCCGCATTCCGCACGATCCAATGGTGGGTGCTGGTGCCGTTCCTGGTGCTGACATGGCTGACGTTCTACTGGCGGACGATCCGGTGGCGCCTTCTCTTGTCGCCCTCGCATCAATTGACCAACGGCCAATTGATGGGGCCGCTGTGGATTGGCTTCTGCTTCAACGGCATCTTCCCCGCCCGGGCCGGCGAGATCGCGCGGCCGCTGGCCCTGACAAAGACCACCGGCGTGCCCTTCACCACGGGCCTGTCCACCATCGTGCTGGAGCGCGTGTTCGATGGATTGACGCTGCTGTCCGTGTTCATGCTGACGCCGCTACTCATCGACTTCGACCAAGCCGTGGCGATTCCCTTCGATTCGCGCTCATCGGTTTCCGGCGGGACCTTGGCGCTCGGATTGGTCGCCGCCATCGTCTTGGGCGCGGCGGTGGTCGTGTGGGCGATCCGGTTCCTCGGAGGAAAGATGGGGATGGAGGGCCCGAGGCTGCTGATCGGAATGGGCGCTGTGGCATTGCTTGCGATTGGCGCGCTGGCGGCCGTGTTCGTCCTGGTGGACCGTGGACGCGTCTACGAATTCGGCCAGCAGGTGGAAATCAGCCCGCAGCTCCTGCGCGAGCTGGTGAACAAGATGTCCATCATGGTCGGCGTGCTGCTCGTTGGCGCGGTGTGCGTTCTGATCGAACCGACGCGCAACTTCGGCCTGTCCATCTTCCAGAAGCTCCCCCTGATCCCGGCGATCGTGAAGGAGAAGGTGACCGGCATGGTCGACAAGATCGCCGTCGGCTTCGATTCGCTCAAGAGCCCGAAGCTCATCGCCCTGATCGTGCTCTACTCGCTTCTGGTTTGGATGGGGACGGGCATCTCTTACTGGTCAATCGCCTGGGGCATGCCGGATGTGAACATCACCTTCAAGATCTCGCTGGTCTTCCTGGCGATCACGGCGGTGGCGGTCGCCCTACCGTCGGCGCCGGGCTATTGGGGCTTGTTCGAAATCGGCGGCATGGTGGCGCTCATCCTGGCCGGTGTGGTGCCGAATGATGACGCGGGCCGTGCATTGGCCCTGGGCTACACGATCGCGGCGCACTTCGCGCAGTGGGCTTTCGTGACCGTCGTTGGGTTGTACTACGCCGGCAGGATCCACCTGTCGCCGTCGGAGGTGACACAGCAAACCGAGGAGTGAGGTGGGATTCAAAGTAGCATGGCCATCTTGGCCATGACACGTTTCGTGAAGTATAGGCACTAGTGTGGAGATCAGGGCTGGTGGGTCTGGGGCAGGATGCCCCAGCTACTTTGGTCTGCAATCGACTCCATGGGTTTGGTATAGTTTGCTTTCAAAGTACCTACAGTGCGGATACAATGACATGGCAAGGAACCGCGCGGCAATGAATTCGAAACAGGCACGGACCTATTGGGCGCTCGTCGGCGTGATGTTCCAGGGCGCCCTCAGCGACAACATCTACCGCTTCATCCTGGTGATGCTGCTGTTGGACGCGGCGTCGGCCGCCACGGAGACACTGGCCGAGGCGAACGCGATGGGTGCCTTCTACCAACAGTTTGTCGGGATCGCGATCGCCTTGCCGTGGATTGTGGCGGTCACCGTCGCGGGATGGATGAGCAGCCGCTACAGCAAGGCCGCGGTCACGCAGTGGACCAAGCTGATGGAAGTCGGCGTGATGTTCGTCGCGGCGGTGGTCTTCTGGATGGGGTCGGTGTGGCTGGGGATCTTCGTGTTGTTCCTGATGTTCCTGCAATCGGCCCTGTTCGGTCCGGCAAAGTACGGCATCCTGCCGGAAGTCCTGCCGGCAGAACGTGTCGGTTGGGGAACCGGCATCCTGCAGGCCTTCACGTTTGTGTCCATCCTGGTGGGGACAATCGTGGGGCCGTGGCTGTATGGGGTGCTGCGAAACGATTTGTGGATTGCCGGCGTCATCCTGATGGCGTTGGCGGTGGTGGGCTATGGTGTGGCGATGCTGATGCATCCCATCCGGCCGGCGAACCCGCACGAAGTGTTTCACCTCAACCCCATCGTTTCGCTCTCACCCTACCTGAAGGCAATTCGCGAAAGCGCGGCCCTGCGGTGGCCGATCCTGTGCAACGCCGTCTTCTGGGGCGTCGCGTTGATGCTGCAGTTGGGTGCCGCGCAATTGCTCAAGCTCGCGCTCGGTTTGACCGATGCAAACGTCGGCTTGGCGATGGTGCCCATCGTGATCGGCAACGGTGTGGGATGTTTCCTGGCAAGTTGGCTCTCGCGCAGTGGCATCGCCTTGTGGAGCGTGCCGTGGTTCGCCGCCGGCATGGTGATCTTCTCCGGCATGATGCTCGGATTCATCCCGGGCGTTGAAATGCTGGAAACGATGGACCCCGCGGCGCGCGCAAGATTGGTGTGGGTGGCTTCTCCCCTGCTGGGTTTGATCGGAACCTGCGCCGGCGCATTGGTGGTGCCGTTGCAGTCATGGATTGTCGCCGAGTCGGACCCGGAGCTGCGCAGTGGCATTTGGGCGACGAACAACCTGCTGGTGGCATTCGGTTGGATCGCGGCGGGCCCCGTGTTCAATCTGGTGACGATGATCCGCAACAACCCGGCGGACGTGTTCCTGGCGGGCGGATTGATTGTCCTGGTGATGGTGCTTATCGCGGGGACCGTGTTCCGGCCACTGCGGGGATGGCGGAGCTGAGTCGACGAGGGTGGACACGGTGGACGGGGTGGACGATCTGCGAGGAGAGCAGGCAGGTGGAGAATGGCAGGCGCGCAACCGCGCCCGCCCGCCCTACATCCTTCCCAGCTTCTCCACGCGCGTGATGACGTCCTTGTAGCCCGCGTCGATCTTCATGAGCTGCTTGAACAAGCGCGAGGCGCGCTCGAACATGCGCGCTTCCTCCAGCACCTCCGCCGTGCGGTAGATCCACGTCATCATCTCCTCCAGCTCCGCGTCGTTGTCGTCGAGGCTCAGCCGGATGTCGGCGAGCGTCTCGCCGGCCAGGTCGAACATGCGCTTCTTCGCAAAGCAGTAGGCGAGCTTTGTGGCGGGGACCCGCGTGGTGCCGGTCTGGCGCGCGGCGCGCTGGTAATACGTGATCGCCTGGTTGAAGTCCTCCTGCTCGAGGCAGATGTCGCCCAGTTCCTCCAGCGTCTTGCGGTCGCCCTTGCCGGATTCCAGCTCGCGCTTCAGGAACGTGAAGCGCTGGCGTCCCATGGACTCGTTCACTTCCTCGCGCAGGGCACGGATCTCCTTGTCCGCGCGCGAGATGCCTTCGAGCTGCTGCAGGAACTCGGCCCCTTCCTCCGCCTTGCCGGCCGCGATGGCCATCGGGATGATGCGCCGCAGCAGGTCGCGGTTCAGCTCCGTGCGCTCGGCGTCGTTGGTGGTGTCGATGTCGATGAGCGAGACGACAAACCGCCGCGCGCTGGCGTAGTCGTTCAGCGCCATGTACGCGTTCGCCAACGATCGATCCAGTTCCTCGTCGTGCTCGCCGCCGTTGGACAGGTACAGCGAGAAGGCGTGGATCATCTCGGTGAACTGCCCCTGGTCGCGGTGCAGCTCGCCCAGCATCCGCAGCGTGCGCAGGTGATGCGGGCTGCGCCGCAGGATCTTCTGCGCTCCTTCCTTCACGACCTTGTCCGGCGTGATGGAGCGCGCCGCCATCAACTGGATGGTCTCGAGCGCGTCGTCGAACCGACCCTCGGTGGCCTGCAAGTCTGACAGCAGGTTCAGGACCGGGAAGCCCACGTCCTCGGATTCCTTGACCGCCTGCTCGATGGTCTTCGCGATCTCGCCGCGCAGGCGCGGGTTGCGCTCCATCATCGCATCCGCATGAGCCACCGCCCGCTCGCTGTGCGTGCTGACGCACAGCCGCTTGAGCGTCTCGAACCACAGCTTCGTGTTGTCCGGTTCCCGCTCGCATTGCTCCAGCAACTCGGCCAGCTCGGCGCTGAACTCCGCGCGCTGGATGCGACGGCGGACGGCCTCCAGGGCCTCGCGCTGTTTGTCGGTGATGTCGGGGCGCTTGGATGCGATCTCGCTGATGGCCCGCGCATCGGCAAGACGGTCGACCTCGCAAAACGCCCGTGCCAGCGGCTCCAGCACCGCGACACCATCCAGCCCGCGATCCTTCATGGATTCCAGATGGTCGATCGCATCCTGCACGCGGCCGATCTCGATCAGCACCTCGGCATAGCGCACACCGACCGGTTCGTTGTTGGGGTCCAGACGGGAGAGGACGGCCAGATGCGGCTCCAGCCTGCTGGTAAGCTCGGCCTCCTCCAGCAGTTCCACAATCTTCCAACGGCGCTTGTCCTGCTTTCCGTCGATGGCCAGCGACTTCTCCAGCCAGCGGATCTGCTGGTCCGGGCGGGCCATGCGTTCGGCCTGGTCCGCCAGCAGATTGACCGCCGCCAAGTTCGAATCATCCCGCGACAGGACGCGCCGCAGCAGCGATTCACTGCGCCGCATCGGGATTCCCTCCACCTCGCCCAGACGGCGCGCGGTGTCCACCGCGGCGTCCAACCGGCCCGCTTCGATCAGCAGCGACGCGTAGCGCTCCAGGCTCGCCTCGTCGCCCTCGACGCCGCCAGCCTCCATCAGGTCCAGCGCCTCCTTCTGAAGACCCTGCTCCAGCAGCTCCTCCAGATACGCTTCGCGAAGCTGGGGATCGTCCGGGAACTGAGTGTGCAACTCCTTCAGATACCCGAGGAACTCGGCGGGCTGCTTCTCCTCGTTGGCAAGCTGGCACAGGACCTCAAGAAGGTCCGCACCCCGGTCGCCCGCTTGATACATCTCGCGCAGATGATTGGAAACATCGCCACGGGAACCGCGGCGGAACAGCTCGATGGTGACCGAGCGCATGAGCGATTTCTGCCCCGGCGACCACAGCAGCGCGAGCTGGCTGATCGTCAGCGCCGCGCTGCCCATGTTGCGCTGATCCAGGCGCTGCAGCACCACGGGCCAGAAGAAGCGATTGAACAACTCGAAGGCGAGAAGGATCGCCGCCGCCGCCGCACCCAAGCCCAAGGTGAAGCCGATCGTGTTTGAAAGCTCGTCGTCAAAAGTGTATTCCTGGTGCGTGTAGGCCATGGAGGCCACACCGATGAGCACCCCGACGGAAAAGGCGCTGACGCTCATGCCGATCCACGGGCGACGGCGCGCCCGCCGGTCCAGGCTGAGCACGTAGGCCGCAACGAGCGTCACGATCTGGGCCAACAGCGGGATGCCGTAGCCGCTGCCAATGTCGGCCAGACCCGTGAACAGGGTGGGAAACTGCTCGGCGTCCAGGTTCGTGCTGGAGGCGAAGTTGGGATCCTCGAAATACCGCCACAGAAGGACGGCCCCCACAATGGCGATGATCGGCGAGATCCAGAACAGGACTTGGCTGCTGATGCGTTTGACCAACGGATCGTCTCTCCTTGGTTCGATGGCTCAACAGGGTGTGATCGGTTCGTAGATGGTGCGGGCATCGCGGCCCCCGCTAACTCATGGAACGGGCGGGGAAGGGGTGTCAGCAGGATTCCTGCCTCCGCAGGCCCGAAGGATGACAGCGCAACTCCACCTTTCGGGCCTTGCAGGAGCGCGGGCCAGCGTTTCCCTTGCCCTTTTGGCCGTTTGACCACAGTCAAAACAGGACTTGAAGGGCTGACTGCACACCAACCCGGTCCCCCCATCCAACCTCATGGCCCATCAACAGGATCCGAATGAGTTCCAATACGAGGCCCTGCTCGTGTATCACGAGGGGGGCAACGTGGAGGAGCGCGACAAGATCTTCGAGCGCCTCCTTCATCGGGGGCCGGAGATCTTCGATTCGCTCGCGGAATTCGTCATCAAGCAACCCAACGAGCCGCGGCTGGAAATCCTGCTGGAGCTGTTGGCAAAGCTCGGGGACCTGCGGGCCGCGCCGATCCTGATCCGCTTCACGGAAATCGAGGTGGACGAGTTGCGCGTGCAGGCCGTCATCGGCCTGGGCTGGCTGCGCGCCCGCGCGGCCCTGGAAATCCTCGATGTGCTGGAGGCCTCCGACCCCTGCGAGGACGTGCGCACCGAGGCGCGCATCGCCGTGGAGGAAATTCTGCGCGACTTCCCAAACCTACGTTCCATGCTCAAGCATCATCAAACCCTGAGCATCGGCGACGAGCCCATCCAGCGCGACAGCGACGACGACATCCGCCGCACGACCCCGCCCGGAGGCGAGGAGCGTCAACGCCTGGTGGGCATGTTCCCGCGCCTGCTCGCGCTGCGCTTCAAGGCCATCCCCCTTGGCGTGGGTCCCGGTGGCGTCATGGGCTTTGCCGTCGATCCCGCCGTGACCCCCGACCCGCGCGAAACCCTGAAGGCGTTGCTGGGTCGCGAGGTCGAATTGCACGGCTGGCCTCTCTCGCGCATCTACGAGCGTCTGCTGACGTTCTACGAGTGGGGCGATGACGATTGGGTGCGCTGGCCAGAGCATCTGGCGCCCGTCACCATGGAAGCCATCCGCTCCATCGTGCTCGAAGGCGTCAGCGCAGAGGAAGCCCTCCCCGCGCTGCAGGACGCCAGCGACGCCGTGGAGGCCGCACAGTCCCTGCTGTCACTGCTGGCGACACGCCAGTATGTGACGGTCCTGATGGAGTACAACGACTCCGGTGCAGACTTCACGGTGCGCCTGGTGGGCAAGGATCGCGCGGAAACACCGCTGGAGCCGCCGCAGGGAGGACTTCAAATGCGCCTGGTCCGGGCGTTGGAGTTGCTCTCTGGACTCACGCGGCCGGGCACCTTTGACGCCGCCATCAACGAGGGCCTCATCAAGATCGACCACCAACAGATGCAGAAGCCGCTGTATGTGGTGGCCTCGCGCGAACTGCTCGACGAACGCCGCCTGCTGCGCCTCGACGTCCTCGAGCCGGG
>CAZVAQ010000057.1:0-7347 GCA_964625145.1 uncultured Candidatus Sumerlaeota bacterium | reverse complement strand
ATGAGAATCACAGTCGCCTACAACCTGCGCACGGAACTGACCGAGGAGCAGGCGGAGTTGTTGATGCAGGAGGACGTCGACCGCATCGTCAACGCCCTGCGCGAGTTGAAGCACAAGGTCACGCCCGTCGAGGTCTCGGGACATCCTGACCGCTTCATCCAGAAGCTGCTGGAGAGCGAACCGGACCTGATCTTCAACGTCGCCGAGGGAACGGTCGGGTCCTCGCGCGAGGCATTCTATCCCGGCATCTACGAGCAGCTCGGCATCCCGTTCACGGGCGGCAACGCATCGCTGTTGCACATGAACCTGGACAAGAACCTGGCGAAGTCCGTGCTGGCGCAGCGCGGCATCCGCGTGCCCAAGGGAACGCTGGTGACAAAGGTCTCCGACAAGATCCCCGCCTCGCTCAACTATCCGCTCATCATCAAGCCCAACAGCGAGGGCTCCAGCAAGGGCATCACGCAGGACTCCATCGTGGAAAACCCGGATCAATTGCGCGAGCGGATCACAAAGCTGCTCGCTGCCTATCCATCGGGTTTGGTCGTGGAGGAGTTCATCGCCGGCCGCGAGCTGACCGTGCCGTCGCTGGAATGCTACCCGGGCCGCATCATGGAGATCGTGGAACACACGTTCGACACCGAGATGTTGGGCGTGAAGTACAACATCTACGACTATGACATGAAGCAGGGCGGGGAATCGTCGCGCGCGGTGAAGGTGATCTGCCCGGCGGAGCTGACGCCCGCGGAGCGCAAGGCAACGCTGGAGCTGGCGCGCCAGGTCTACGCAGCCATGGCTTGTCCCGACTTTGGCCGCGTCGACGTGCGTCTCAACGACAAGGGCGAGGCGTACTTCCTGGAGCTGAACCCCCTGCCGAGCCTGCATCCCAACGCATCGCTCATGACGGCCGGCCGCGTCGCGGGCCTCGATTATCGCGAGGTCATTCGCCTGATCATCCGCTCGGCCGCACGGCGCTACAACATCCCGCTCCGTGCGGTGAAGCGCTCCGAGATCGTGTCGGTGCAGACCTCCACGGATCGCCCGCGTTTGCGCGAGCTGGGCATCAGCGTCGGCCGATTCGAACCGGGGCCGTGGAACGCCATCACCGATGTGAAGGGCGTGCGCGTCGGTCACTACACCAACATCAAGGACGACGTGAAGACGCCGGGCGTGGTCGGAACATCCTGCATCCGCACGGGCGTGACGGCGATCCTGCCGGCCATGGGCGATGTCTTCCACAGGCGCCTCGTCGCCGGTGGCTTTGTGCTCAATGGCATCGGCGAGATGGTGGGCCTGACGCAGTTGATGGAGTGGGGATGGCTGGAAACGCCGATCCTGCTGACAAACTCCATGTCCGTCGGGCGCGTTCACGCGGGCGTCATCACGCACATGCTGCAGAAATACCCCGAACTCGGCACGAAGACCGACGTGGTGTTGCCGGTCGTCGGCGAGTGCGACGACTCATGGCTGAACGATGTGGGCATCGGGCAGAACAGCGGCCAGGATGCCATTCGCGCGATCGAGTCCGCCAAGAGCGGCCTGGTGCCGCAGGGCTCCGTCGGCGCGGGCACGGGCATGACCAGCTTTGACTTTGCCGGCGGCATTGGCTCGTCGTCGCGCGTGCTGCGCCTGGGCGAGAGCGTCTTCACCATCGGCGTGCTGGTGCTGTCGAACTTCGGCCGGATGGCGAATCTGACCGTGGACGGACGCGTCGTCGGGCGGGACCTGGATCCCCTGTTCGACGTGCCGCGACGCGTCAACAGCTACGGCTCGGTCATCGTTGTCCTGGCGACGGACGCGCCGTTCCTCAGCAGCCAGTTGAACCGACTGGCAAAGCGCGCCGCGCTCGGCCTGGGTCGCGCGGGATCGCACGCGGCATCGACCAGCGGCGAGATCGTCGTCGCCTTCAGCACGGCCAACCGCCTCCCTCGCACCAGCGACAAGCCCTCGCGGTACCTGAACCTCGACTTCATCAGCGATGCCTACATCAATGACTTCTACGAGGCCGTGATCGAATCGACGGAAGAAGCGGTGATGAACGCGATCTTCTGCTCCAACGGCATGACGGGACGCGAGGGGCGCATCAGCCCGCCAATCCCGCACGACAAGGTGATCGAATTCCTCAACAAGGGAAGGGGCATCCATGTGGGTCGTCCAAAATCCGCACTATGACAAGCACTCCCCCCGATGGGAGTTCCATCTGGGGAACGAGATCTACCGCACGCGGGACATCCCGGCCCGCGTGGAGCTGATCCAAAAGGCGCTTGTCGATGACGGGCGGTTCCAGTTCACGCCTGCGCTGGAGCACAACGCCGCGCTCATCCGCGAGATGCATCCGTATCACGACGACCTGGTCACAATCTGCTCCGGCATCGCCGATGATGTGACGGAACTGTATCCCGACCTGTTCCCCGGCGAAGGCGCCGGCTTCCGCAGAAAGCCCCATCCACTGTGGCTGGGGCTGTATTGCACGGACGCGGTGACGCCGCTGCTGCGCGGGACCTACGCCGCCGCGAAGGGGAGCGTCGACACGGCCCTCACCGCAGCAGACATGCTGCTGAAGAATCCCGGCGAGGCGGTCTATGCATTGTGCCGACCCTCCGGCCATCATGCGGGACCCCGCGTGTTTGGCGGCTATTGCTACTTCAACAATTCATCGCTGGCAACCGAGTACATTGCCCGCGCCACCGGCAAGCGCGTCGCGCTGCTCGACATCGATTTCCATCATGGCAACGGATCGCAGGAGCTGTTCTGGCGCCGCGGCGATATCTTCACCGCGTCGATTCACTGCGATCCCGATGTGGAGTATCCCTACTACACCGGCTACCGCGATGAGGTCGGCGAGGGCGAAGGCGAGGGCAACAACCTGAACCTGCCGCTCCCCAAGAGCGCACGCATCGACGATTACCGCGAGGCCATCAGCGGCTTTGCCGCGGCTCTCGAATCCTTGCAGCCGGACTATCTTGTCGTCGCGGCGGGATTCGACACGCATTCGGCCGATCCCGTCGGGGCTTTCCGGCTCGACACGGCGGACTTCGAATCGATCGGCGGCGACTTGGCGGCCATCGGCCTGCCAACGCTCATCTGCCAGGAGGGTGGCTATTCACTGGATGTCCTCGGCCCGGCAGTGCGCGGCTTCCTGTCCGGGTTCCTCGGCGGCAGGAAATAGACGGCAAGGAGCGTTGCATCATTCCCTTTGTCAGGGGCCAATTGAGTGGTAAGCTGCGGGCAACGTTGGACCCATCAGGGAGAAACTTCATGAAGAACATCGCACGTTTCATTTCCACCCTCGCCATTGCGGGGGTTTTTGTGTTGTCGGGTTGCAAGGAAGAACAGGTGTTGTACGATACAAACCAGACGTCGACCACTGGACCGGGCGGCGCGCAGGTCGCGCAAGGCATGGGCGGTGCAACGCAGGCCGGAACCTTGAAGTTCGAACGCCCGCCGGATCGCGAGCTGCTCCCGCTGGAGGAACTGAAGTCCTACACTGCCGCCGGCATCGAATTCGTCATCCCGCGCCCGTGGGAGTTCCGGCGCTCTGAATCACCCATGCGCGCGGCGGAAATCACCGCGGGCGATGTGTCCATCGTGGTGTTTCACTTCGGCGTGGGCCAGGGCGGCACCGCCGAGGCGAACCTCTCCCGCTGGATGGGCCAGGTGAAGCTGGCCCCCGGATGGGAACCCTCGCTCTACCAGCAGCGCTCCAACGGCCTGGTCGTCAGCGAAGTCATCGTGCGCGGCGACTACACGCCAACGGCCATGGGCCCCGGCGCACCCGCCCCGCAACCCATCCCCGACGCGATCCTGCACGGCATCGTTGCCGAAGGCGGCCCGCAAGGTTCCGTCTTCATCCGCGCCACCGGCCCCACCCGCGCAATCGACGCACAGCGCAAGGGCCTGGAAACCATGGTGCAGTTGCTAAGACCAGTGGCGGAATGATAAAGGATGATTGATAAAGTATAGCGTTGAATGCAACTACTGGGCGCGCCGGCATCCCGCCCGGCAGTCGGGCCGATGACCTCTCGCATCAACCAACCACGCACTCGCCGTGCATTGCATTTGTCACTCAAGCCCGAATCACCGGAACCGAATACGCCTCAAACACTTCATCACTCGTGATGATGGTGAGGCCTTCCGTCATGGCCTGCGCGATGAGGAGGCGGTCGAAAGGGTCCTTGTGGATGAGGGGGAGGTCAATGACCCCAAGGGCATGTTCATTCGTAATCGCCAGCAGCTCGAAATTGTGCCGGATCATTTGAGCGGAGATGTCATGGGGGATCTGAAGCTTGCCAAGGCTGGCCTTGATACATAGCTCCCAGACAGAAGCGGGGGAAACATAGACCTGATTCTCCGGTGATGAGATCAGTGCCTTCGCCGTGTCGCGAAGGCGCTGTGATTGTGTCAGCCACCACAGCAACGCATTGGAATCGAGAAGCAGTCTCAAGGCTGCTTGCCAAACTCGGATTCGGACTCAGCGACGTGGGCGACTTCCTCTTCGTCGGTGTCTTCCCCATAGAACAGCTTTTCGATTTCCTTATCCGCCTGGTCATAGTCAGGCGCATACCAGACCTTGCCTTCCCATCCCCCCGGCTGCCGCGGTTCGAGCTTGGGCATGGCGTAGGGCACCAGCTTGGCCGCCGGTTGGCCGTCCCGGGCGATGATGATCTCCTCGCCCGCTTCGGCCAGCTGCACCAGCTTGGAAAACTGCGTCTTGGCGGCGTGGATGTTGTACGTGGCCATGGTCTGTCCCCTCCTCAAGGTGGACTAACCAGTGGACTAATCGGTTAGTCCACCCACGTCAAGCCCCATTTCCGGCAGGGCACGCGCCAGCGATTGCTCGACCAAGTCGCAGCGGCGTTCCCATTCGGCCGGGTTGGCTTCCAGGGGGCGCTGGTTCATCTCCAGCTCGATCCCCGCATAGGTCGCATCCGTCCACGTCTTCCGCAGGTGCAGCGTGAACCCGTCGTCGAGTCCGCTGTACGGTTCGTTCAGGTCGACCTGCAGCGCCGGATCCAGATCCAGCAGCGCCCCGCGCCACCGGTCGCAAAACGCCGTCTCCGCCGGGCGCTCGGGGTCGAACAGCAGGCCGATGTCGGTCTTGCGCACAACGCCACGCATGACCGGCGCAAAGCTGTGGACGGACAAATGCAGGACGAAGTGCCCCTCCGCGATGAGCCGCGCGACAGATTGCTCCACGGCGAGACGATACGGCTGGAACACGCGCGCCAGGATGCGGTCCTTCTCCGCGTCGTCCAGGTCGTGCGTCGCAAAGCGGAACAACTCCGCGCGATTCCACGGCGTGCGGTTCATGTCCACGATGAAACGGTTGGTCGTGTTGATGTGAAACGCGCAAGGAAACCGCTGCGCCAATCGCCGCGCCAACGGAGGCGCACCGCGGTCAAAGCCGATATGCCCCTTCGCCGTCACCGTGCGCCCCTTCATGATGGCGGCGTACACCGGCGGAATATCCGTGCCGCCATGTTCGCAGGAAATGAGAAGCGCGAGAGGGAGGTTGTGGGACATGGATGACAATGTCTCGTAGAATAAAGTAGCTGGGGCACGCTGCTCCCCAATCCCCCCTACTTGTTCAGCGACTTCCGGAATGTCCGCGCGTTGGCCAGCACTTCGTCCAGGCGCTCTTCGTCACGTTCGCGGATGGCCTTGGCGATTTCGTGCAGCACCATCGCCGTCTCCTCCAGCGCATCGGCCGTGGCGGCGGCATTGTGGCGCGCGATTGGGAGCCAGATGTCGGGACTCCCCATGGCCACGCGCGTGGTGTCCCGCAAACCCGGGCCGGACAAGCGCGCCAGCAAATCCGGATCCTCCGCCGTGCGGCGCAGCGATTCCGCCAGCGCAACCGCCACAAAGTGCGGCGCATGACTGACCAACGCGATCAGCTCGTCGTGACGCGCGGGACCCAGGAATTGCGGCCGCGCACCCAGCCCACTCCAGAACGCAGCGCACCGCGCGGCAGCGGCCGGATCCGATTGCTGGTCCGGCGTGATCAACGCCGGCGCTCCCACGAACAAATCCGCCGAGGCATGGCGCCAACCGGTCTTCTCCGAACCCGCCATGGGGTGGCTGCCGACAAAGTGCGCCTGCGTCGGCAATCCATGCACGGCGCGGACGATGGCGGCCTTCGTGCTCCCCACATCGGTGACTAGCGCGCCGGGCTTTGCCGCGGCCATCACCGCGGGCAGATCCTCCACGATACGCTCCACCGGCGTGCACAGGATCACCACATCGGCCTGCGCCGCGGCCGCCGGCAAATCGTTGCCCGCCTCGTCGATCAGCCCCGCCTGCGCCGCTTCATGCTGCGAACCCAACGGACGCCCCACCCCAATGATGCGGTCCACCATGCCGCGTCCCCGCGCGGCCAAGGCAATCGACCCGCCCAGCAGGCCGACTCCGGCGATGACAAGTGTGGCAATACGGGCAGAGGACATGGCGGAATTATGAATGATGAATGATGAAGTGCGTCGGCGATGGCGGGAAGTTGGCGGCGAAGCGGTTCGGGGCACAAGGGGGGTTTGAAGCCGGCAGCGGCACAACAAAGGATGAAGGCTGAAGGCTGAGGGATGAAGACCGACGCCGCAACGCCATGGCGAGGGGGATAAGGAATCCCCCCCTCCTGCACCTCTTGTGCCTTTTCGCGGCCCCGACAATCCCTTCTCCACCCGCCCCAAGCCCCCCGGCGGCGGGGTGGTTGCCGTTGACAGACCTCGAAACCACGAAACAGCCTCGCCACCAATCCAGCGGGGATTGGATGAATCCCCCTTCATCCTGCGGAGGACACCACGCGCGCTTGACTTCCAAGCAAACCCTCGTCGTTTCCCTCTCGAAGTCCGAAGTCGCCGAACTGTGCGCCAGCCGCGAAGAAAAGCTCCGCGCCCTGCAGGAACGCACCGGCGCCAAGCTCGTCCTGCGCGAGCATGAGACCGACAACAAGCTGAAGATCATTGGCCCGCCGGACGCCACCGAGGCCGCACGCCGCATGGTGGAGGACGTGCTCGGCTTCATGCGGCAACGCGGCCGCCTGTCCAAGCAGGAGTTCCGCCATGCCGTGCGCCTGGCCGCCAGCGACCACATCGACGACAGCGGCGGCAGCGACACCGCGCACGATGCCACCGATGGCAAGCGCGCGATGGAGTTGCTGCTGGAGGAAATCCCCGTCCCGCTGAAGCGCACGCGCCTGTCCCCCCTGACCCAATCCCAGCGCGCATACCTGGAGGCCATCGATCGCAACACCTTCGTCTTCGGCGTCGGCCCCGCGGGCACCGGCAAGACATTCCTGGCCATGGCCAAGGCCGTCGGCGCGCTGACCGAAGGCCGCGTCAGCCGCATCATCCT
>CAZVAQ010000056.1:0-20407 GCA_964625145.1 uncultured Candidatus Sumerlaeota bacterium | reverse complement strand
TCGTCGCCATCATTGCCATCCTGGCGGCGATCGCCGTGCCGAATTTCCTGGAGGCGCAAATGCGCGCCAAGGTGACGACGGCCTGGGCGGACATGCGCACGATCTCGATCGCGCTGGAGGCGTACGCCGTCGACAACAACAAGTACCCGACGACTTCCGAGCCGCCGGGCGATTATCCCGACAGTCCCTTCAACCGGATCGGGGGCGGTTCGTTTGCCTATGCGGGGCGGATCTCGACGCCCATTGCCTACATCTCATCCGTTCCACTGGATCAGTTCCCCAAGTCCGATCGCGGAGTGACCAATGACCGGGGGTACCTGTTCTACGAGTATTGGTCCGCCACGATCCAGAAAGGCATGGATCCAAACTCGCCCAACGGCGGCTTGCCCGGGCCAAAGTACGGCCCGAACCGGAACATCTTCTGGGACGTATTTGACGACAGCACGAGATACCTGATCTGGTCCTACGGTCCGACTCGGTTGGCCGGACCGGCAGGCGTGCCGGGAGCAGCATGGATTCCCTTTGGCATCAATAACATCTACGACCCATCGAATGGTACCGTGAGTGACGGAAACCTGTACTTCGCGGGTCCAGGAAGCCAGATCCCCGGCGGGCGCTGACGGTTGCAGGCACGGGGAAAAAACACGCCGAGGACGCTGACTTGAATCTGAACCGGATTGTTGCCTGCGTCATCGGCTGCGCCCTGCTTCTAGTTGCACTGTCCGCCTGTGGTGCGCGCTCCGGTGCGATCGCCACCTACTCGCCAACGCCGGAGGATGACGCGCTGCTGGATGAAGTGACGCGCGCGGCGTTCCTCTATTTCACCCAGGAAGCGCATCCGGCAACGGGATTGGTGCCGGACAAGACATCGCTGCCAGGTGTGTGCAGCGTCGCCGCACAGGGCTTTGGCTTCGCGGTGTTGCCAGTGGGAGTGGAGCGCGGATGGATCGCCCGGGACGCGGCTGAGGAGCAGGCGCTGCGCGGATTGCGGACGCTGCGCGACACCTCGGCGAAGCGGCATGGCATGTTCGCGCATTTCCTCGACATGGAAACGGGTGAGCTTTCGCGCGATGGTTACGAGACTGGTGCGTCGACAATCGATTCGGCATTGATGATCGCGGGTGCGCTGGTGGCCGGTGAGTATTTCGGCGGCGAGGTGAAGGAGATTGCGAACCAGCTCTACGCGGAGATGGACTGGGCGAGTTACCAGAATCCGCTCTTCGGCAATCAGGTGCACATGCTGTGGGAGCCGCGCACGGCGGGGGACTTTGACGGACCGGGCCGACTGACGCCGCCGCGGTGGGATTGGTACACGGATGAGGCGTTGCTCATCTCGTTGCTGGGCATCGCGGCGCCGAATCCGGAGCACCGCCTGGGCCGCGAGGCAATGTACAATTGGAACCGGCCCACCGGGTCCTATGGTGATGGTGAGCCGTTCGTTTACTCCTATCCGGGGACGCTGTTCACCTACACGTTTGCACAGTTGTATTTTGACCTGCGCCGCGTTGGGCCCGATGCGAAGGGGGTGGATTGGTTTGAGAACACCCGTCGCGCGGCCATTGCCAATCGCGATTGGTGCCGCGACAACGCGAAGAAGTTTACGACCTATGGACGCGACCGGTGGGGCATCACGGCGTGCAGCGGACCGGCGTACACCTATGTGGTGCCGGGCCACCAACCGCGCGGAGCCGATGGCGATTCGCCCGCAGGCGGGACGCTCGCCACATACGGCGCGCCGATGGTCATGCCGTGGTTGCCGCGCGATGCCGTGGCAGCCGTGCGGCACATGCGCGATCTGGTCATTGACGGCACTCCGGTCTGGAAGGATCCCGGTGCGGGTGGCTACGGATTGGCGGACGCATTCAACATCGACCAGAAGTGGGTGTCCGGCGAGCATTTCGGCATCGCGAATGGTCCGATGGTGCTTGGGATCGAGAACGCGCGCACGGGTCTGATCTGGGACTTGTTTCACCAGAACGAGCACATAACAGCCGGCCTCTCGCGTGCGGGCTTTGGCGAATACCAGCACGTGGCACCCCCCTTCGTTCCTTGAGGATAACATGACTGTCATCCCTGTCCAGTTTCCGGAGGATTTTCTCTGGGGATGCGCGTCTTCTGCTTATCAAATCGAGGGGGCCGTGGATGTTGACGGCCGTGGACCTGCAAACTGGGATGTCTTCTGTGCCCGCCCGGGCATGACGAAGAACGGCGATTCCGGGCGCGTGGCGTGCGACCACTATCATCGCTACAAGGAAGACGTGGTCCTGATGGCGAAGCTTGGAATGCGGGCCTATCGCTTCTCCATCGCGTGGCCGCGCGTCATTCCCGGTGGCACCGGCGCAGTCAATGAGAAGGGTTTGGATTTTTACGATCGCCTGGTGGACGAGTTGTTGAAGCACAACATCCGGCCGGTCGCGACGTGCTTTCATTGGGATCTGCCCTACGCGCAGGAGCAGGCCGGTGGCTGGCTGACACGCGACACCGTGAAGGCATTCGCCGATTATTGCGGCGTGCTGGCAAAGCGGTTGGGTGATCGCATCCCGACGTGGTGCACGCTGAACGAACCGGACGTGGTGATCACCGCCGGTTACCGGCATGGCGTGCATCCACCGGGAAAGGTGCACACGGAGAAGGAAGTGCGGCAGGTGTCGCACAATCTGCTGCTGGCGCACGGTCTGGGGACCCAGGCCCTGCGTGCGGCGGCGCCGAAGCCGATCGAGGTCGGTCTCGTGCACAACAGTGTGAGCTTCAACCCGCTGACGGAATCGAAGGAGGACGTTGACGCCACGCGCGAGGTCTTCCGGCGGCGCAATGGTTGGCTCTTGCAACCGGTTTGCAGGGGCTCGTACCCGGCGGATCTGTGGGAGGAACTCGGCGCGGATGTACCGGACGTGGCGGATGGGGACCTTGCAGCCATCGCGACAGAGACGGACTACCTCGGCGTGAACACATACTTTGCGGAGAATGTGGTCTCGGCCCGCGATGGTGCCCGGCCGTTCGAGTCATGGTATCCCCGAACGAACATGGGTTGGCCGTTCACGCCGGAGGTGCTCTACTGGACGATGCGCTTCACGCACGAGCTTTACTCGCCGCCGCGCATGATGATCACGGAGAATGGTTGTTCGTATCCGGACGAAGTGAAGGAAGTGAACGGCCGCGCGGCGGTGGAGGATTTCGCGCGGATCCTGTATTACCGCGAGCATCTTCGCGGCTTGCACCGGGCGCTGTGCGAGGGCATCCGGATCACCGGCTACATGGCGTGGTCGGTCATGGACAATTTTGAGTGGACGGCGGGATACGGGCAACGGTTCGGATTGATCCATGTGAACTATGAGACGCAAGTTCGCACCCCCAAGGCGAGCGCCTATTGGTACGCGGATGTCATCAAGACCGGGAGAGTGTGATGGGAATGAGGAATTCAGAATGCGGAATCCAGAAGATGGCTGCGGCATCGATGTCGGCAATCGCCTTGTCGGGATTGTGCGGGATGGAATTGGCAACGGCCCAGGTGCCGGAAGCGCCGGTCCCTTCGGGCATTGTGACGCAGTGGGTCGTGTTGGGTCCGTTTGCCAATCCGGATGAGAATCCCGAATGGTCCAAGCCGGCCGGCGCGCCGCTTTCCCTTCATCGCGATTACTTGCAGCCCATCGGGGGTGAGTCAAACGCGCACCTGCAACCGGGTGTCACCGTCGACTGGACGGGAATCGACGGAACCAGTGGTACTGCATCGACACGGGAAGTCACGACGCCAGAGAGCGGCATCCTCGACTTCGTGACGCTTTACGACAAGCCGGACTACAAGTTGGCGTATGCCCAGGCGGAGATTCAATCGGCCGTGGCGCAGAAGGTGCTGTTCTTCCTCGGATCCGACGATGGCGTGCGCGTGTGGCTGAATGGGGAGATGATCCACGAGAACTATGTCGGTCGCGGCTATTCGCCGAGGCAGGACACGTTTGAGGGGAAGCTGGAGGCTGGGAGTAACACGCTATTGGTCAAGGTGGAGAACCGCTACGGTGGCTGGCAGCTTGGCGTGGAAGTCTACGGAGAGGCCGGTGCGAATCGCCTGCGGGAGGAAATGCGCCACCGCGCCAACATCGCGCGATTCCAGCATCATGAACTGGTGCCGGCGAATGGCTTGTTTGTCTTTCCCATCGGCGGCTTTCCCGAGATCGTCTGGGATGATGCTGAAACGGTGAAGGAGTTGGTGGGGGAGACCGATTATGATGTGCGTTGGTTTGACAAGGACCTGAACGAGGTCACGCGGGCGGAATCATTCGGTCGCTATGGAATGCTGGCGGAGGGCACGTTGCCCGATGGCACGCCTTTCCGCCGGCAACGCACCTTTGCTTGTGCGGCGGAGGACGGGCGCGAGTTGCTTAGCTTGGTATATGCGCAGGTACCGTTCGTTCCGGGTGTCGCCTCGCTGGAATCATGGGAGGCAAACGCGCCTTTCATCAGCGAGTTCGCAGGCTGGAGCTTCAGGCGTCAGTTGCGCAGAACGGAGGAGGGTGCCCGATTGGTGGCGCTGCTCCAGGAACGTGATGATAATCCGGTGCCATCGCCCCAATTCACGGATTCGCCGCAGGTCGCGCATGATGACTACCACCTGCGCCTGAAGCTGAAGCTTGATGGGCGGGAAGAAGGGACACGCCCCTTGGCGCCGCCGCGGAATCGCTCGGCCGATCCGGCACTGGTGATTCGCGAGGGGACTCTGGCCGAGGCCGGGTTCAAGCCAGGCGCCGTCGAGGCGATGGATGCGGTCCTGCGCGAGTGGGCCGAGGTCAGCCGCGAGCCGCACGTGACGTTGGTGGCGCGCAACGGGGTGATTGTGCTGCACGATGCTTACGGAACCCTGCCCGATGGCCAGCCCATCACGCGCGAGTTCCGCAGCGACCTGGCCTCCATCACGAAGGCCATCACGGGAACGTTGTTCGGGCGATTGCTCGACCAGGGCTTTGTGGAGCTCGATGATCCCATCGGCCATGTCATTCCGGGTTTTCCAGTGGTGGGGGCCGATGCACCGACGTGGCGGATGTGCTTTACGCATACGATCGGTTCGGATGGCCATTGGGAGTGGGGCGGCATGCACAATGCCTCCTTTGAGAATGTTTTTCTCAACGGCTTGAGCACTTATGAAGTGGGCCGCGTGCATCGCTACAACGGGATGAGCTACAACCTGGCGGGGAAGGGCATGGAGTATCTGACGGGGAAGAGCGCGATGCGGTTGTTTGATGAAGGACTGTACGGGCCGCTGGGAATTGAGGATGTGCACATGAGCGTGCTGGCTTCAAGTGCCCGCTTGTCGGCGTTCGATTTGGCGAAGTTCGGCCAGTTGCTCGCCAATCGCGGCAGTTATGGCGACATGGAGTTCCTCAGCGAGGACACGTTCGAGAAGCTGTTGCCGCGGAATCTGTCGGAGTTTTACCCGGGCCTCGACATCGAGTGGGGCATCGGACTGACCTGGATGAGGACCAACCGGACGGATGTTCCCTCCAATGCCCCGTTGGAGGAGCGGTTCATCCTCTCGCCAAACACGATCGGCCACGGCTCGGCAACGTCCTGTATCCTGCAAGTGGACCTGGACCAGGGATTGGTGATCACGCAGGTTCGCATGATGGGCGGGCGGGACTACGATCGCTTTCTTCGCCGTTTCCTGACGGCCGTCAGCGATCATTTGGTTGATGAGTAGATTGGCTGGGCAATTACAAAGTATGTCTTGCAGCGTACCGTGAGTCCGCACTGCTTAATTATTCCGACTACGCGTGATATCTGCAAGTGGTCCCGATAGGGACCACAGTTGAATAGCCCCCCGGCGGGACGATGCCGGGCTATCAAGATGTGATCCCTCCCGGGATCATTCTCGACTGAGAGTTGCGTGTGACACTCTCGGACCAACTCATCCCTCTGCATGCATGGTAAACCGCAGAGCACCATAACCTGACATCGCCTTGTCATCGCGATGCCAGCATGTTGGTTCCGCTGCTCTCACATGCCATCATCCAATCGACCGCCCCACCGCCGCCGCAATGGGGCGTAGTCCCTTCACAATGTCGCCCAGTTGGTCCAACCGGACTGTCTGGGCGCCGTCGCTTACGGCTTTCTCGGGCTGGGGGTGAGTCTCGATCAGGAGCGCGTCGGCACCAATGGCAACGGCGGCGCGCGAAATCGGTTCGACCCAACGGGAGCTGCCGCCGGCGTGGCTTGGATCCACGATGACTGGCAGGTGAGTCTCGGTCTTGGCGACGGCGACGGCGGCGGCATCGAACAGGTTGCGCGTCATGGGGTCGAAGCTGCGGATGCCGCGTTCGCACAGCACGACGCGCGGATTCCCCATGGCGAGGATGTACTCGGCGCACATGATCCATTCCTTGATGGTGGCGGCCAGGCCGCGCTTCACGACCACCGGCTTGCTGGTGCGGCCGACTTCCTTCAGCAGGCTGAAGTTCTGCATGTTGCGCGCGCCGATCTGGAAGATGTCGGCGTAGCGATCGATCAATTCCACGTCGCGCGTGTCCATGACCTCGGTGATGGTGGGCATCCCCGTCTGGCGTCCCACCTCCGCCAGGATCTTAAGGCCCTCTTCGCCGAGTCCCTGGAAGTCATAGGGAGACGTGCGTGGCTTGAAGGCTCCACCGCGCAGGACCTTGACGCCGATGGCCTTTGCGCCCAGGGCGATCTCGTGCATGATTTCGGGCGATTCGACACTGCAGGGACCGGCCATCAGGACGATCTCCGGGCCGCCGATGACCACGCCGGGGGCCAGCTCGAACCGCGTCCGCTCCTCGCGTCCCTCCATGCTGGCCATCTTGTAGGGCTTGAGGACCGGTTGTGCCGACTCCACACCTTCGAAGGTTTCAAAAGGAATCGTGCGCAGGACGGTTTCATCGCCGGACACGGCGATGACGGTGCGCTTCACGCCGCGGATGACATGGTTGGTGCCGCCGGCTTCGGTGACGGCATTCATGACCTTTTCGAGCTGCGGCTCCTTGAAGTCCTGCCTCATCACGATGATCATATCGGTCTGCTCTCGTGCGAAATGCTGACCATGATCCTGCTCCCGGGTGGGCGGTGGAGCGAGCGTTTTCTCGGGGTCCGTGAAAGGTCCTCCTTGCTCACCGCCGTCGCCGTCCTGACCGTTTGCTCTTGGTTTCCGGTGACGTCACCCGCGAAAAGAGGCACATGGACGCCCTGCTACCCTCCGAATGGTTCGACAGCCTGGGCACGGCCTGGCTGCTGGTGATCCTGGTGGCTTCAATCGCGGTCTTGGGAAAGGGCGCCGACACGCTGGTCGATTGCGCCGTTCGATTTGCCAAGATGGTTGGCGTGCCGCGCGTGATAATTGGGGCCACCTTGGTGAGTCTTGGGACGACGACGCCGGAAGCGGCGGTGTCGGTTCTGGCGGCTTTCAAGGGGATGCCGGAGTTTGCCCTCGGCAATGCCGTCGGCAGCATCATCTGCGACACGGCCCTGATCTTCGGCCTCTGCGCCGTGCTGGCACCATTGCCAAAGGACATGTTCATCCTCAACCGCCATGGGTGGATCCAGCTTGGTTCCGCCGCCCTGTTGATCCTGCTGTGTCTTCCGTTCGCGGATGCTGCGACGGGGGATCGCATGCTGCCACGAGCGGCCGGCTTTTTCCTGATCACGCTCCTGGCGGTCTACATGCTGGTCTCGTATCACTGGGCCCGACAGCACGAAGGAGATGGCGAGGAGGAGAATGGTGAGGTTCAGAGCAGGAGTTTCGGCACCATCATGCTCATGCTGTTCGGCATGATCGTTGGTGTGGCGTTTGTCATTTTCAGCAGCCACACCCTGATCCAGAGCGTGCGTGTCACGGCGGAGCGCGCGGGCATTCCGCCTGCGATCATCGCGGCGACGCTGATCGCCTTTGGCACGTCGTTGCCGGAATTGGTGACGGCCTTGATGTCGATCCGTCGCGGTGCCATGGATCTGCTGGTGGGCAATATCATCGGTGCCGACATCCTGAATGTGCTGTTCGTGGCCGGTGCGTCGGCTGTGGCCGCTCCTCTGCTGGTTCCGGACATCTTTTTCACGCTGCACTTCCCCGCGATGATTCTCGTACTGGTTGTTTTCCGCATTGCGATTCATCTGCCCGGCAAGACGTTCCTTCGCGGTCTCGGCTGGGTTCTCCTGGCCTTGTATGCAGCCTATCTCGTGGCGAATGTCCTGGTTGGCAGCTCTCCGCATTGATTGCCGGAAGGGTTGGGCCTGCCTCGGATGGCCGGGGCTGCTTGACCCGGGTCGGCAGCGGGGAGTAGCTTGACGTCATTGAAACCAGAAGGGGCCAACCATGCGCATCGTCGTGCTCGACGGTTACACATTGAATCCGGGAGATCTGTCGTGGGGGCCGGTCGAGGCACTGGGGGAATTGGAGGTCTTTGATCGCACTTCGCAGGATGAACTGATCGCCCGCGCAAAGGGGGCCGAAGTGCTGCTGACGAACAAGACGGTGCTCGATGCGCAAGCCATCGCCGCCCTTCCTGAATTGCGCTACATTGGCGTGCTGGCGACGGGCTACAACGTGGTCGATGTGGACGCCGCTGCCAAGCGCCGCATTCCGGTGACCAATGTTCCGGAGTACAGCACGTCATCCGTGGCGCAGCTTGTCTTCGCGCTGCTCCTGGAGCTCTGCCATCAGGTGGGCGAACACAGCCGTGCTGTCATCCAAGGGGGATTGTGGGCGGAGTCGCGGGACTTCTCGTTCACCGTGGCTCCACTAGTGGAGCTGGAAGGCCTGAAGATGGGCATCGTCGGTTTCGGCCGCACGGGCCAGCGCACGGGTGCCTTGGCTCATGCGTTTGGGATGGATGTAATCGTGAATTCACGCACACGCGACAAGAAGGTTGGCTATCCCTTCGGGTGGCGTGAGCTGGATGCCTTGTTCGCGGAGGCCGATGTGGTGTCGTTGCATTGTCCGCTTACTCCGGAAACGAACAGCCTGGTGAATGCGCGGCTGCTCGACCGGATGAAGCGGTCGGCTTTCCTGATCAACACCTCGCGCGGACCGGTGGTCAATGAGCGGGATCTGGCCGATGCATTGGAGCATGGCAAGCTGGCGGGGGCTGCGGTGGACGTGCTGTCGACGGAGCCGCCGTCGCGGGAGAATCCCCTCCTATCGGCGCCAAACATCATCATCACGCCGCACATCGCGTGGGCGACGAAGGCAGCGCGTGTGCGCCTGATGGACACGGCGGCACAGAATCTGTCCGCGTGGAAATACGGCAAACTGATCAATGTTGTGAATGGTGTGGGGTGATGGATTCTTGGCTAATATCGCGCGCGACCCACACAAGTCTTGCATGACTCAACTGGCGTCCCTCCGGGGCGCGATTCATAGTCGTCGCTTACCCCCCATCGCCCTCGGGGACGTTGGGGGGCCAAGCAACTGTGTTCCCTACCGGGACCTGTTGCGGGTTATGCGCACAGGAGAGATAGACAAGAGATGCCTCACTCCGACTTCTTCGCTTCGTTCCAGTACGCGTCCATCTGCTCGAGCGTCATCTCCTCGAGCCGACGGTTGGTCTCGCGGGCGCGGGCTTCGATGTGTTGGAAGCGGCGGCGGAATTTGGCATTGGTTCGCTGGAGCGCCTGCTCAGGATGGACCTTGAGGAAGCGGGCCAGATTTACCACGGCGAAGAGTATGTCGCCGAGTTCGTCCTCCAGCTTGTCATGATCTCCTGTGTGGGCGACTTCGCGGAGTTCGTGCAGCTCCTCCTCGATCTTGTCCCACACGGGATCGATGTTGTCCCAATCGAAACCGGCGCGTGCGGCCTTTGATTGGAGGCGCTCGGCGCGTTGCAGTGCGGGAAGAGCGACGGGGACTCCGTCCAGGTGCGACACGGGCGTGTTGGTGTCGCCCTTTTCCTCGCGTTCGGACTTCTTGATGGCTTCCCAGTTGCGCAGCACGGTGCCCGCGTCGTCGGCGTTTACATCACCGAAGACATGAGGATGGCGGCGGACGAGTTTATCGCAGATGGCGCGATAGACATCGTCGATGTCAAAGCGCCCCTCGCGGCGCGCCAGTGCCGAATGAAAGACGATCTGCAGGCCGAGGTCGCCGAGCTCCGTGCGCAGTTCGTCCCAATCTTCCGTGTCGATGGCCTCGACGACTTCGTAGGCCTCCTCGATGACATAGGGGCGCAATGTGGCGTGCGTCTGCTCGCGGTCCCATGGGCAACCGTCTGGAGAGAGCAGACGCTCCATGATCTCCACCAGGCGGCGGAACGGATCGGGATTGGTGGGGGCCGGTCGCCGCGCGGGTGCACCCTGCCCGGAGTCACTCATTTGCCAGCCGCCGTTTCGGTTTCATGGGACCACGGCTTGATGACATAGCCCACGCCGCCGACATCGAACCATGCCTGGGCGAACTCGTCGGCCTTGTAGATGATGCCGTTGCCGCGGTCGGGGCTGGCGGGATCGTTGACGATCAGGTCGCCTTCCTCGGTGATGCCGCGAATCACGATCAGGTGGCCCGCCGTGGCATTCATGACGTTGCTGGGGAACGTGCCCGCGCGGAACTTGATGCTCGCGATGACGGGTTGGCCGTTGGCGATGTGTTCCTTGACCTTCTCCCAGGAGCGGAACCGGTCGACCCATGCGTCGAGGCCAAGCTCACCGGCGCGCTGGGTGCCGCGCACCCAATTGCCAAAGATGCCGTAGTCGGGATCGTATATCGCCATGGCGTTTTCCAGCGTGGGGCGCGTCACGCCGGCATACTCCATGACCATGGAGATGGAGGTGGGGGAGCAGATGGAGCCGCCGATGGCGGGATCTTCCCAACGTTGCGCACGGAACGGAATCGGCAGGTCGCGGGCCCAGCGCTCCGGCGGACCTGCGGAAACTTCGACGGGCATGCCCTGCTGGGGACCGGAGTACACCATGGCAAGGCGACGCAGGCGCGGGGTCGCTTCCTTGGCGAGATCCCACGACAGCAACGTCGCGCGAAGTTGGTACGCATCGGCGGGCTTGTCGAGTTGCAGGATGTCCACATGCACGGCGCCGTGCTCGAAATTGATGCGGCGGTGGGGTGATTGCAGCGTGCGGCCCCATTGGCCCATGTAGAGCCATGGGGACCACTGGCCGGTTTCGGCGATGCGCACGCGCACGTCAAAGCTGACACCGGTCTGCTCGGGGACTTCGGCGTTCCAGGAAGGGATGAACTCCGTGCTGGGGAAATCGACCTCAAGCTCCGGGGTCGTCCAGCGTGCGCGGTAGGGGAACCGTGGGCGCGATGGCTCGGACATGATGATCGCCGGGCGGCCGGTCATGTCGATCTCCGCGCCGTCCAGTTCGCCCTGCTGCCATGCCTCGGGCGTGTCAAAGAAGACCAGCTTGTCGATCATGCCCTTCTGGTCCCAGATGGGATTGGAGATGGAGGGCGAGAATTCGGCGTTGGCGTCGGCTTCGGCCTGGGCCTCTTCCTCGGCGCCGGGGGTGTTCTGGGCGGCGACCCAAGTGGCCAGGAATGGTAGCACCGCCATGAGGATCATGAAACGAAGCATGAGGAGGAGTCCTTGCAGGTCGAGTTTCCGGGCAGTGTGGGAGGCGGGAGGGGGTTGTCAATGGGCGTGAATGGGGGACAGTTCCCGATTGCGCGTCCGTGGGGAGTGCTTATGGTGGCGCCATCGCGATTCTTTGGGGCGCCGTGAAGGAGGGCGGCGAAGATGGAGACGATCACAAACCGGCAGAAGATGCCCACTGATAGTAGAATAATTCTGGCGGATCTTCCGGCTCAGCTTGGTGATGACATTTGGATTGAAGTCCGGATGATCACTCCAGGCGACCGTCCATCAGCTCCCGCCCCGATTGATTGGTCACGGTATGCAGGGACACTTGGGACAACGGTGGACCCGGTCGAATTCCAGAGGCAAATCAGGGCGGAGTGGGATCATCGTCCTTGATGCGAACGCAGTCATCGCAGGGCTGAAGATTGGAGAACCGTTTCTCCGCTCGAGGACAAAATCAGGGTGATCAAGGCCTCATGAGAGTGTCCCCGATGGGACTTACCAAGCGTCTCCGTCCATCCCAGTATCATTTTGCAAACTATCACATCGAGCAAAACCCCCATGCCCACCATCGCAGATTCGACCCCGACTTGGGATCTTGGCTATTATTTTCCTTCACTTGATGGACCGGAGTACCGGACGTTTCGGGATGAACTGGACCGGAAGGTTGACGCGCTTTCGGCCAAGGCGCGCGACATCGGCCCGCTGGCGAGCGGCACGGCTCCGCAATGGGCGGCATGGGCGTGCGAACTGGAGGCGGCCGTGCGGGATGCGTGGCACTTGTCCTCCTATGTGAATTGTTTGTGCTCTGCCGATTCGCGCAACGAGGCGGCCAAGGCGGAGGAAGCGCGCCTGTCCACACTGACGGCGCGATTTGCCAAGGTGATGGTGCCTTTTCGCGCGGCGCTGAAGGCGGCCTCCGATGATGAGTATGCGGCGTTGGCCGCGCAGGAGGCGCTCGCCGGCATCCGGCATTGGCTCGACCGCGAGCGCCATGAAGCGCGCTATTCGATGGAGCCCGCGTTGGAGGAACTGGCGGCGGATCTGGCCGTCGATGGTTTCTTGGCGTGGGGGCGTTTGTATGACACGTTGTCCGGGTCGCTGACGTTTGAAATGCGCAAGCCCGACGGATCGGTCGAGCAGGTCCCCATGGCGCAGCGCAACACATTGATGAACGACAGCAATCGCCAGGTTCGCCTGGCTGCCTTTCACGGTTCCAACGCGGCATGGAGCCAACACGCCGATACGCTGGCGGCATGTTTGAACGGGATAGCAGGCACACGGTTGCAGCTCAACTCGCGACGCGGCGTGAAGCACTACCTTGATGTCGCCATGTTCGGGCAGGGAGTCGAGCGTTCGACCATCGAGACCATGTTCGCCGTGGCGCATGAGAACCGCAGCCGGATCTGGGAGTTCTTCTCCCTGAAGGCGAAGATGCTCGGCATTGAGAAGATGGGCTTTCCCGATCTCGGCGCGCCCATTCCGTACGAGGACGAACGGCGTTATTCCTGGGACGATGGCACGGCAATGGTATTGAAGGCGTTCGAGGCGAAATATCCGGCGCTGGCGGAGTTCTCGCGCAACATGATCGACGGCCGTCGCATTGATGCGCAAAGACGGCCGGGCAAACGGCCAGGAGGTTTTTGCACCAGCTCACCCATCGCCAAGACGTCGCACGTGTTCATGACCTACGGCGGCAGCGTCAACGACCTGCGAACGCTGGCCCATGAGCTGGGTCATGCGTTCCATAACTATCTCCTGAAGGATCGGCGCACTTTTGGCCGCCGCTACCGCATGACTCTCGCGGAGACGGCTTCCACGTTTGCCGAGAGTCTCTTCATGGATGCGCTCTTGTCCGATTCATCGACCACGCCACAGCAGCGCGTTGCCATGGCAGCGCAGCAACTCGACACGGCAGCGTCGTTCCTGGTGAACATCCCGGTGCGGTATTACTTCGAGTGTGCCTTTACCGATGCGCGGCAGAGTGGCGAGGTTCCCGTGTCGAAACTGAAGGAGTTGATCCTCGAGGCGGAAAAGGACTGGTACGGCGACGGACTTGATCCGGAGCTGTTGGATCCGTGGTTTTGGGCGTCGAAGCTGCACTTCTACATCACGGGCGTGACGTTCTACAACTTCCCGTACGCGTTTGGTTACTTGCTGAGTCAGGGATTGATCGCGCGCTTCCGCAAGGAGGGCGCATCGTTCCTGCCGGCCTACGAGGACTTCCTTCGCTACTCCGCCAGCGACACGGCCGAGGGCGTCGCGCGGCATGCGCTGGGGATTGACTTGGGCCGGCGCGAGTTCTGGCAGGACGCCGTGGATTGCGCCTTGGCGGAGTTGGACGATCTCAATCGTCACGCATGATTGCGATCTTGTGACGTGGTCCTTCAGCCCCCGCTGACCGGTGGCATCAGGATGAGTCTTGCGTTGGGCGTGAGAGTGGCATCCATCGCCGACCACTCCTCGTCAATTGCGGCGAGAATAGAGTTGCGGTGCGGCGCCAGTCCTGCATGACGCGCCACCAGCGCCTCAACAGCCTCTGCAACCGTTGCGCCATTGGCGACTTCGACGACCTCATCATCGATGGCCACGATCCGCCGAAGAGGTCCCATGGTTGTCACCAATACCCGCATGAATGTCACCTCATCGCGGCATCACTGCCAGAAACTCTCAGCACCACTACCAGTCCAGTCTTCATCCTACCTACTTCACCGTCGTGTCGATCTTCAGGCCATAGCGGGCGATGCGCTTTCGGAGGGTGCTGCGGGTTATGCCGAGCAACTTCGCGGCCTGCACTTGATTGCCGCGGACGGTGTTGAGGGCGTGCAGGATCAGGGCGCGCTCCAGCACGTCGAACGTGCTGAAGCGGTCGCCGCGCTCGCGGGCCTGGACGAGTTGATCAAACAGCGAGCGCACCGCCGCCTCCACATCGGCAAAGGTGCCGTCGTTGATGACGGCGGATTCGTTGGTGGAGGGCGATTGTACCTGCGATGAATCCGCGACCTGATTGCCGGAGGGAACTCGTGGCTTGGTTGCTTCGGCATCCTGCAGGTCGCCGATCAGTCGCAGGTCGCTGGGCAGGATCGTGTCGGTCTTGGATGTGAGCACCAGGTTGCGTACGACATTCTCCAGCTCGCGGACGTTGCCGGGCCATGCGTAGGCCTGCAAGGCAGTCATGGCCTGCGCGGAGAATGTTGGCGTGCTGCGGCGCGTCTCGTGCTGGATGCGGCGCAGGAAGTATTCGACAAGCGCGGGGATGTCCTCGCGGCGTTCGCGCAGCGGCGGCATCTCGATGTGGACGACGTTGAGGCGGTAATAGAGGTCCGCGCGAAACTGGCCGTCGCGAATCATGCGCGGCAGGTCACGGTTCGTTGCGGCAATGACGCGCACGTCTGCCTTGAGCGTCTCGTTGCCGCCAACGCGTTGAAACGTCCCGTCCTGCAGCGCGCGCAGTATCTTGGTCTGCGTGGAGAGGGACATGTCGCCGATCTCGTCGAGGAAGATCGTGCCCTCATGGGCGACCTCGAACTTGCCCGCGCGTCGTGCGGCGGCGCCGGTAAAGGAGCCCTTCTCGTGGCCGAAGAGTTCACTCTCCAGCAGGTTCTCCGGAATCGCCGCACAGTTCACCGGGATGAATGACTTCGGAGCGCGGTCGCTGTGGTGATAGATGGCGCGGGCGACGAGTTCCTTGCCGGTGCCGCTCTCGCCCGTGATCAGCACGGTGGCGCTGCTTTCGGCCACTTGGCCGATGGCCTTGTAGACGCGCTGCATCGGTTCGCTGTTGCCGATGATGATCTCGGAGCCGGCGGCATCGTCGGGCGCAGGTTGGAGGGAAACGACATTGCGCATGTCGTTGGCGACCTTCAGGGCCTCCTGCGCGACCTGCCGAAGCTTTGCGCCGCTGAAGGGCTTTGCAATGAAGTCGTAAGCGCCGGACTTCATGGCCTCGATGACGGTGCCCGTGCTGGTGTGGGCGGTCATGAGGATGATGATGAGGCGCTGGTCGATGTCGCGCAGACGCTTGAGGGTCGTGAGTCCATCCAGACCCGGCATGCGCAGATCCATGAAGATGACGTCGGGCCGCCGGACGCGGATGCTCTCGATGGCCTCGGCCCCGCTGAGGGCCGCGTGGATCTCCACGTCCTCGCTGGCCAGCACGCGGCGAAAGCCCGTGATGAAATCCGGCTCGTCATCCACGACAAGGATCGTTTGCTTCATGTGGTGGAATTCTCCGGGTTTGCAGCGGGCAGGGTGATGGTGAAGGTGCTGCCCTTTCCGATGCGGCTCTTGACGCGGATTTCGCCCCCCATGGCGTTGATGAGCTTGCGGCAGATGAACAGGCCCAAGCCGGTTCCGTTCGCGCGGGTTGTGTAGAAGGGCTCGAAGATGGCCTGCAAGGCGTTCTTGTCGATTCCGCTGCCGTTGTCCTGGATGGTGATGGTGACGTCCCCACCGCTTGACCCTTCAGGGCTCAAATGTGTCGAGATGGTCAGGCGCCCGCCGCCCGTCATGGCATCGATGGCGTTCAGCATGATGTTGAGCAGGACCTGTTGCAGTTGCCCGCGGTCGATGGCCGCCATGGGAAGTGATTCGTCAAAGCTGGAGCGGATTTCGATGCGGGACTTCACGAACTTGTAGTTCATGAAGTTCAGGACGTCGATGATCACCGGGTTCACGGACATGGGCGTCAGTTCCGGTTCGCGATTGCGCGCCATGGATAATGTCTGGTCGACGATGCGCTCGATGCGGTCCAGCTTGCCGCGCACGATCTCCAGGTCGTTGCGAACGATCTCGTTCTCGCCCATCTCGCCACTGATGGAATCGAGCAGCAGGTTGATGATGGTGACCGGGTTGCGGATCTCGTGCGCGATCTCCGCGGCCAACGTTCCCAGCAGTGAGAACTTCTCGACCGAGTGGAGGTTCTCTTCCATGGCTTCCAGGCTGTCGCGGCGCCGGGCGTTCTCGATGGCGATGGCTGCCTGGTTGGCCAGCAATTCCAACAAAGTCATGGCAGATTGGTTGTAGCCGCGCCGCTCAAAATGAAAGACGGCCAGGACCCCTTCGATTCCCTCCTCGAAGGTCAATGGCACGGCGAGCATGGAGTTCGCCCTCTGCAGGATTGGAAGGGTCTCGTCCCATGTGAAGCGATGGCGGGACAGGTCCTCGATGGCCGTCGGCTTGCGCGCGCGCAGGAATGCCGGCCTTTGCAGGATGGTGTCCATTTCTGCTGGCAGCGAAGGGCCATCACCGCCGCGCACGCCGATGGCGCGCACGATCAATGCATTGCGATCTTCCTCCTCGGTTTCCAGCACGAGGCACACATCCGCATTGAGCAGGTCCAATCCTCCGCGGGTGACGAGCGGGAAGACCCGCTCCATGGGCAGGGGCGTCGTGAGTTCCTGGCTCAGGGCAAAGAGCGCGCCCATCTGCTCGGCGTGTCGTTTGTGTTGTTCGTAGAGGCGGGCTGTCTCGATGACCTGGGCGGATTGCTCGGCCACGGCGATGAGCAGGTCTTCATCGTCGTTGGTGAATGCACCGCGGCGGGTGCTGTCCACGTTGATGACACCGATGACTTCGTTCTTGAGGAACATCGGCACCGCGAGTTCGCTGCGGATGTCGGGCTTGACGGAGATATAGTGCGAATCGCGGCGCACGTCGTTGACCAACATCGGCTTCTTTGTGTAGGCGACCCAGCCGGTCACGCCGAGGCCGAGTTGCAGCTTCAGTGACTTCCAGGTACGGCTGGGGATGTTGATGGCCGTCTCGATGTCCAGGACGCCGCGCTGCTTGTCGAGCATGGCGATGCTGCCGCTGGTGGCGTTGGTGACGCGGACGACCTCGCGCAGGACGGCCTTGAGGACCTTCTCGCGCTCCAGCGTGCGGTTGATGATGTTGGAGATCTTGTAGAGGACCTCCAGGATCTCGTGGCGCCGTGAAGGGGAAGGGGAATGGCGGGTCTCGCCCCCCTTGGCGGGGGGGGCGGATGCTTGTTTGACCGGTCCACGTTTCCCGTTTGCCATTGGTTGGTCCAAAACCTTCGCTTGCCCGCACTGGACGGCGACCCCTTCTCATCACCGGCCGCGAGGCTGAGAAAACCTCGTCACGAAAGGACCCCCATGAGCAAACCCGATTCCGCCTCCACCGCTACAAACTTCCATGTGAAGCGCCGCCGGATCGTTCATCTGGTCGAGGGGCGCTGCTCCCCGCGCTTTGCGAAGACCACCCGCGGGGTGCTGCACTATTCGCCGCATGAATCGGTCGGCCTGATCGATTCGGAGACGGCCGGCAGGACCGCCCAGGAGATGATGGGCGCCGGTGGGGACATACCGGTCAAGGCTACGTTGCGGGAATTCCTGGATTCCGACAACCGTCCGGATACGCTGGTGATTGGCATCACACCGGTTGGCGGCCAATTGCCGGACAACATGCGTGCGGTCGTGCTGGAGGCACTCCGCGAAGGGCTGGAAGTTTGGAGCGGTCTGCATCAGTTCCTGAATGATGACGACGAGATGATGTCGGCGGCGGCGATTTCCGGCGCCCGCATCTGGGACGTGCGCCGCCCGCCCAGGATCATGCCCGTCGGCGGCGGCCTGGCGGCCAACTGCAAGAGCTATACGTGCCTGACCGTGGGGAGCGACTGCGCGGTGGGCAAGATGACCGCGTCGCTGGAGGTTCAGGCGGAAGGCAACCGCCGCGGCCAGAAGCACGAGTTCGTCGCCACGGGCCAGACCGGCATGATGATCAGCGGCTGGGGGCATCCGATCGATGCGATCCCGGGCGATTTCATGGCGGGTTGCGTGGAGAAGGACTGCCTCTCGGTCGATGGCGAATGCGACGTGATTCATGTCGAGGGCCAGGGGTCGCTTTATCATCTTGGCTTCTCGCCGGTCACGCTGGGGCTGATGCACGGCTGCATGCCCGATGGGTTCATCCTCGTGCACCAACCGAGCCGCACACACATCAGCAACCGCGAGCACCTGCCGATTCCACCCTTGGATCAGGTCGCGCAGTTCTATGTCGATGTGATGGCGCGTTCAAAGCCCACCAGGTTCCTCGGCGTTGCGCTCAACACGTGGGGGATGGACGAGGCGTCGGCCCTTGCGGCGATCAAGGAAGTCGAAAACCTGACCGGCAAGCCGACGACCGACGCGGCGCGCTTTGGCGCAGGTGTGTTGCTCGACGCGATCGACGCGCATCGGAAAGAGATTGGGAAGTAGCAGGGCTTGGGAATCAGAGGTCAGGATTGAAGGAATAGTTGTGGGGCGCCTGTCGATGTCTTGTCAGGCGCCTTTCCCTTATTCAGACCCGAGCTGTATGAACTCAGTGTGGAACTGGGGATCCCGTGCCATTCCGCGGAACCAAGTCATCTGTCGCTTGGCGAATCGCCGCGTCTGCTTGATGATCTCGTCGCGCGCTTGGTCCAGGGTCAGATCGTGCCGCAGCACACGAAACAACTCTCGATAGCCGAGGGCCTTGCAGGCTTGTGATGTGCTTGGCAGGCCGCGCTGCAACAGTTGCCGGGCTTCTTCGAGCCATCCGGCGGCGAGCATCGCGTCGACGCGCTTCTCGATGCGTGCGCTCATCTCGTGCAGCGGACGGGTCAGGATCAGGATCTGCGCGGGGCGCGGGCGGCGATTGGCGGCGTCCTCGGCCAAAAGCTCACTCATGGGCCTCCCGGTGATTTCGTAGACTTCCAGGGCCCGCACGATGCGAACGGAATCATTCGGACTGATCTGCGCTTCGCGGACGGGATCGACTTCGCGCAATCGCGCACGCGCGGCATCCAGGCCCTCGCGCGCGATCATTTCCTCGATGCGGGCGCGGATGTCGGGGCTGCGCGGCGCGCCTTCGAAAATGCCGAGCAGCAGGTGCTTGATGAAGAGCCCCGTTCCGCCGCAGACAATGACGGGGCGGCCGGCGGCGGATTCGCGCGCCAGGACCTCCTCCGCTTCGCGGACAAACCGCGCGACGTGGTACTCCTCGCCCGGATCGACGTGACCGACCAGGAAATGGGGCACTGCGGCGCGCTCCTCGGCGGAGGGTTGCGCGGTGCCGATTTCCATGCCGCGATAGACCTGCATGCTGTCGGCCGACAAGATCCCGGCGCCCAACTCGCGGGCGCGCTCCATGGCCAAGGCGGTTTTCCCGACGGCGGTGGGACCGGCGATGATGAGCAACTCTTGCAAGGGGCGGTGCTCCGGTGGGGGTACGGGTGGAACTCAAGGGACTTCAGCGACGCCAAGGACATCAGGGACAGTGGGGGGTCAGAGGTACAAGGCTGATACCGTGTTGCGATGCCTTTCCGCTGGACGCTGTCAGGCACAGACCTGTCAAGATCGGACGCGTGGCGTTTATTGATTCATCCTTCATCCTTTAGCCTTCATCCTTTCCCTTCCCATGCTGCACTCCCTCAACGGCATCCTGCTCGATTGCGAAGAAGACTTCGCCGTGATTGACTGCCATGGCGTGCGGTTTCAATGCGAGATTCCGGGGAGCACGGCCAAGCAATTGCCGGCGGCGGGCTCGCCAGTGACGCTGCGCACGCGCATGTCCTTCAATCCCAACGACAACGCGTTCGCCCTTTTTGGATTCGCGACGCCCATGGAGGCGGATTGCTTCGACGTGCTGACGTCCATGTCGGGCATCGGCCCGCGCAAGGCGCTGGGCATCCTTTCACAGATCGAGGTGGGCGCCTTTGCTGCGGCGATCGTCGGGCGCGACATGGCCTATGTGTCAAAAATCAAAGGCGTGGGGCAGAAGACGGCCGAGCGGTTGATCGTGGAGCTGCGCGAGAAGATGATCCCCTTTGCCGGCGCCGCGCTGACGACGCCCAGCGCCATCTCGCGTCCGGAGAATGTGGCGGATGCCATCGAAGCGCTGGT
>CAZVAQ010000055.1:15408-20518 GCA_964625145.1 uncultured Candidatus Sumerlaeota bacterium | reverse complement strand
CGCACGCCCTCGGCGCCACCCGTCCCCTGCGGCGCCCGCGGCGCGCAGAATCGCGACTTCTGGGGCGAGGAGATGTACCAGGTCTTCCTCGACGTGAAGAAGATCTTCGACCCCGAGAACCTCCTCAACCCCGGCCGCATTGTCAACTCACCGCCGGTGAACCAGAACCTCCGCTACGGCGCCAAGTACCGCGTCAAAGCGCCGGATACCTTCTTCCGTTTCGCGGACTTCGGCGGATTCGCTCCCGCTGTCGAAATGTGCAACGGCGTGGGCGCCTGTCGAAAGACGCTGTCGGGCACCATGTGCCCCAGCTACATGGCCACGCGCGACGAGGAAGCCACAACCCGCGGCCGCGCCAACGCCTTGCGCCTGGCCATGTCCGGTCAGCTTGGCGACATAGGCATCGCCAGCGAGGAGATCCACCACGCCCTCGACCTGTGCCTCGAATGCAAGGCCTGCAAGTCCGAATGCCCCAGCAACGTGGACATGGCCCGCATGAAGAGCGAGCACCTGGCCCACTATCATGACGAACACGGCATCAAGCTGCGCGAGCGCATCTTTGCCGATGCGCCCGTCATGGGCCGTCTGCTCAGCGGCCCCATCGCCTATTTGGCCAATGCACCGCTGCAAGTCCCCACACTGCGCCGCACGATGCTAGGTCTGTTGGGTGTCGCCAAGCAGCGCCATCTTCCGGCCTACGCCACGCAGTCATTCGAATCATGGTGGCGCAAACGCACGCGCCCCACGCCAAGGGATGGCGCCACGGAAGTGCTGCTCTTCGTCGACTGCTGGGCAAACTATCACGAGACCAATGTCGCCAAGGCCGCCGTCCACGTCCTCGAATCGCTCGGCTATCGCGTCCGCATTTCCGCCGGGCGTTGCTGCCAACGCACGCGCATCTCCAAGGGGTTCCTGGACAAGGCCCGAAAGGAGGGCGGCGAAACCGTCGCGCATCTCGACCGCTACGCCCGCCGCAACATGCCCATCCTCGGGCTCGAGCCCAGTTGCACGTCCTCGCTTACCGACGACCTCCCCGATCTGGTCAAGAACCGCAAGGCAGCCAAGCGCGTCGCCGCCGTGACCATGCCCATCGAGGAGTTCCTCCACCGCGAAGTCGCCGAAGGCCGCCTGACACTTCCCACCCCCTCGGCGGAATCGAACCCCGTCCTGCTGCACGGCCACTGCCACCAGAAGGCTGTCTTCTCCACCGCCGCCGCCAAGGCTCTCCTTGGCCCAACGGTCACGGAGGTCGACTCCGGCTGCTGCGGCATGGCCGGTTCCTTTGGCTACGAAGCCGAGCACTACGAAGTCTCCCAGCGGATCGGCGAGCGCCGTCTGCTCCCCGCCGTTCGCTCCGCGTCCGAGGACACCGTCGTCGTCGCCAGCGGTTTTAGCTGCCGCCACCAGATATCCGACGCCACCTCGCGCAAGGCCCTCCACGTCATCGAAGCCTTGGAGCGGGTGCTCGTGAAATAGTTGTCATGTGCCGGGGAGACTCATCCCGCGGGATTGAATGCCTCCGGCCTTTGCCCGTAGTGCTTAAGTCGCAGATTGTGTCCAACCCAATGCCGGGTGATACCGCATGAGCAATCCCTACGATCCGCCTCCCCACCCCGCATCCCTGCCACCCGGCAACTGGGACCCCGTTTCCCTCGATCCACCACCCACCATCATGTGGTTCAAGATCTACATGGTGGCGCTGGTGCTTCTACATCTGCTCATCGTGGGTCTCGGCTTCTTTTTCGGGGTCATGGCGCAGGAAATTGCCAGTTCCTCCACCGAAGTGACCGAGCTGCGCATCATGGGCTTTGTTTATGTCCTGTGGGGGCTGTCGCTGACCGTGCTGTTTGGCGCGACGTTCTTCCTCCCAAATCGTCCGTGGGTATGGATCTTCAACCTCGTCGCCATCTGCATCTCGATCATCTCGGGCTGCTGCATCATCATCCCCATCGTGTTGATCATTTTCTGGGTTCGCCAGGACGTCCGCACCTGGTACGGCATGCAGTAGCCATCGCCGTCAATCAAGGCATCGCGCACCGTCAAGAATCCGCAGTCGCCCCAAGGAAAGTGGTGCAGGCTCTCCCGCCTGTACTTTCTCACCCCTCGTGCGAGCGAACCTCCACTTCTTTCAACAATTCGCGCGCAGCATCCGCTCCGACACGCGTGTGTTCGGTGGAATGCGCGACCGCCGTTCCACACGCCATCCCCCATCGCAACATCTCCGGCGGAGCCAATCGGTTCAAGCGCGCATGAAGCAACCCCGCCAGAAACGCGTCGCCCGCTCCCACGGCGCGTTGGGCGGCTATTCGGGGTGGCGACGCCAGCCAGGCTCCATCGCGTGTCACCAGGCAAGTCTCCGCGTCGTGATCCGTGATTGCCACCAGCCCAACGCCGCGCGACAACAAATCGCGGCTGGTCGCAATTGTCTGCTGAAGGCTGTTCATCGGAAGCCCGAATGTCGACGCCATCTCACGGCGATTGATCTTCACCATGTCCGGCGGCACATCCAGCGCCGAGCGCAACTGCTGACCTTCGGCGTCGATGGCGACAAGGGCGCCGTGTCGCTTTCCCATGCGCCCCATGCGCGCCCACGCGCCAACGGGCAGTCCCGGAGGCAGGCTCCCCGCCAGGATGACCGCCGACGCCTTCAGCGCCACCGGCTCCAAGGTGTTGCGCGCCAGATCGAGCACCGCCTGGTCCATTTCCCCGCCCGCCGAATTGATCTTGTAATGGGCTCCCGTGGTCTTCTCCTCCACGTGCACATTGGTCCGGACCCGGCGGCCGGTGGGGATCGCAACAATCTCCAGACCTTCTGCGGCCACCAGACGGGAGAAATCATCTCCCGGCCGGTCCGCCAGAAACGCAGCCACCACCTCGTGCCCGAGACTTTTTAGAAGCCGGGCTGTGTTGATCCCCTTCCCGCCGGGAGCCAGTCCGGTGGTCGCGCTTCGCATGACCACCCCGGGCGTCATGGTATCCACCTCGGCAAACAGGTCCAGTGCGGGGTTGAGCGTGATGGTCAGGATCATGACGGGTTACCAGAATCTGGACGCTTTGCGTCCGGGGATTGGCGTGGAGGTCCTACAAGAATCAGGTGCGAAAAGGCTGCTGGAAGCGAGGGAAGACACTGTTTTCTTGTCTTCCCGGGCTGTCGGCAGGATTTCTCTGTCTCATGGCATTACGGGTGCAATCCCCCTTGATGTCCAGATATCCGTGCTGCTGTCTGGACACACCTCCCGAGAACGCGGCCCAACGGGGCCGGATCAGACCTCTCATGTCGAAATTGGCTATCGTATTTGGGGCGAGCGGGGCAATCGGGAGTGACCTTCCCGATAGATTGCCCACCCGCAATTTCAGGAATCTCTTCAGCAACCGGCGCCATTTTCTCCTACAGTCCACTGCCAGGGAAGGCTCTTGGCCGGCCCAATTGGGACTCCCGTCTGCCCTGACTAGAGGCCCCGCATGAGCCCGGTCTTCACGCGCAAGTCGACAATGCCTGTCAGCGCCATGGAATTGTACACCTGGCACACGCGGCCGGGCGCGTTCGAGCGCTTGGTACCTCCCTTCGAAAGCATCTCCGTGGAACATGCCCCGCAACTGCGCGAGAAGGAGAAGGTCGTCCTCGCGTTGAAGTTGGGTCCAGTCACCCGAATATGGATCGGGCAGATCGCCGACGTCATTCCCGGAAAATCATTCCGCGATGAGTTGCTCTCCGGACCCATGGCATCGTGGAATCATCATCATCTCTTTCGCGATACAGGCAGCGGCACTTCAATCCTGGAGGATCGAGTCGAGTACACGCTCCCATTTGGCACCTTCGGCCGAACACTCGGCTCCTCGATCGCCCGCAACAAACTCTTTCAGGTCTTCGAGTACCGCCATGCAGTCTTGTCCCGCGACCTGCAATTGCACAAACGCGCTGCCATGCCGCCCAGTCGATTCCTCATCAGCGGTTCCAGCGGCCTGATTGGCTCGGCCCTCATTCCATTCCTGCGATCCGGCGGACACACGGTTGTACGACTGGTTCGAAGCCGATCCCAGGCGAAAGCCAAGGACGCCATTTACTGGAATCCGGAGAAGGGCTTCCCGCAGGGCACCTCGGAGCTTGAAGGCTTTGACGGCGTCATCCATCTGGGAGGAGAAGGCATCGCCGACAAGCGATGGTCGGCGCAGCGCAAGCAACGCATCCGCGACAGCCGCGTCAACGGAACGCGCGTTCTGTGCGAGGCTTTGTCGTCCCTGTCTGCAAAGCCCTCCGTAATCGTCACCGCCAGCGCCGTCGGCATCTATGGTGACACCGCAGACGAATTCGTCGACGAGAGCTCACCCATCGGCAGCGGCTTTCTGGCGGAAGTCGGATCCCAATGGGAGGAAGCCACGGCATCCGCAAAGGACGCGGGAATCCGCGTGGTCCATGCGCGTTTCGGCATCGTGCTCAGTCCGCTCGGCGGCGCCCTTAAAAAGATGCTGCTTCCGTTCCAGATGAACATGGGCGGGAAACTCGGCAATGGCCGGCAGTACATGTCTTGGGTTGCCATGGACGATGTGATCGGGGCCATTCATCATGCCCTTTCGCACGACCAGATCTCCGGTGCCATGAACGTCACCGCGCCTGCGCCGGTCACCAACTCCGAGTTCACAAAGACTCTCGCCTATGTGCTCGGCCGCTTCGTGGGCCCACCGGTTCCGGCATTCGCCCTACGTACGATGTTCGGTGAGCTTGCCGACGCGGCCCTGCTCTCCGGCACCCGGGTGTTGCCCGCAGTGCTGCAGTCGAGTAACTATGAGTTCGCTTTCCCTGACCTCGAAGGCGCACTCCGGCACTTGCTGGGACGGCGAAGAACGTAGTCACCCGCCAAATCGATCACCAGTTCAAGATCCGTCCAGAACAACCTCTAGTTTCGGGAGACCAACCCTTCCTTGAGCAACCGACAAAAGGAACCGATCACTTTTTCCATCGGGGCTGTGGCCCGGGAGACGGGTATCAGCATCGAAGCCCTGCGCATGTGGGAACGGCGCTACGGCTTTCCGCGCTCCATCCGGTTGCCGTCGGGGCATCGACGCTATCCCATCGAGGAAGTCCACCGCCTGCGCTTGGCCTCGCGTGCAT
>CAZVAQ010000055.1:0-15398 GCA_964625145.1 uncultured Candidatus Sumerlaeota bacterium | reverse complement strand
GGGCCCGCGATGTCGCTGCGGCATCGACGGAAGAACTGGAGCGCATGCTGGCCCTGGCCCAGTCGGGCCCGATTTCCGTCAAGTATCCCTCCGCTGAACCGCTCATTCGCGAGGTGGAGATCCGGGAGGTCGTCGACCGGTGGTTGAAAGCCACCAAGCTTTACGACGAGCGCACGCTGACCCAGGAATTCCACGACGCGTGGGCAAGACTTGGCCCCTTGCGCTTCATCCAGGAGCGCGTCGCCCCCTTCGCCCAACAGGTGGGGGAGGGCTGGCTCATGGGCAGCATCAGCATCAGCCAGGAGCACTTCGCCTCCGAGAAGTTGGGCGATTTTCTGGGCGCCATGTGGCGGCGCCTCAGCGAACGCTCGCAAGGGGCCGAATACCTTCTTGCAACACTGCCCGGCGACCAGCATCGCCTCGGCCTTCAGATGTGCGCCCTGGTTGTCGCCGCAGCCGACCAGCGCGTCCTGTACATTGGCCCCCAAACTCCTCCCAACGAGATCGTCAAGTACGTCACCAATCATCCGGTGGCGGGAGTCTGCATCAGCGTTTCCCGCAGCATGGACATCCGCCAAGTGGAACCCGTCCTGCGCCAGCTCAGGATAGACATCCCCCCGCAGATCCAAATCGTCGTCGGCGGCGGGGGAGCGCCAGAGGGCATGGATGGGATAGGACACATCACGGACTTTGATCTCTTCTTCAACTGGTTGCGACAACGCGCCGATGTCTGATTCGGATCGTTGATGTCCGACAGCAACAGGACGGCCCTGCACGCCGGCATGTCTCGTCTTCCTTCAACGCGAGCATTTCCTGGTTCAGTTTTGACGGGTTTTGACAAGCGGAATAACAAAGACTTGATTCGAACGTGAGATTTCCACATTTCCTGTTGCGAGGCAGGGCTCGCGCAGACGGTGCTGGTGCACCTTCATCTGGTCCTCATCGTGTCCGGCTACGAAGTCCTCGACACACGGCCACCAACCGTGGAGTCAAATCCCCCTCCCACATCGCCCAAGAGGTAGCATTCATTTGAGCCGTTCCGCTGTTTCCTGTCCTGAAGCCCCGTCTGCAACCATCGCCCTCGACACACCAGTCACCGGCAATCTGATCACTCGAAGGGAAGTCGCGAAGTCCAAGTACCGGCTCAACTTCATCCATACCCTTCCATTCATTTTCGTTCACGCCATGGCGTTGGGAGTCTTCTTCGTCGGGTTCAGTTGGATCGCCTTGCTTGTCTGCGTCGTGCTCTATTGGGTCCGCATGTTCGGGATCACTGCCGGTTATCACCGCTACTTCAGCCACCGCAGCTACAAGACATCCCGCGCCTTCCAATTCGTCCTCGCCGTCTTGGGCAACGCCAGCGTGCAGATGGGGCCCCTGTGGTGGGCTGCCCATCACCGCCATCACCATCGCCACTCCGACACCGAGGAAGATACGCACTCTCCCCACATCCACGGCCTGCTGTGGTCCCACGCAGGATGGTTCCTCTCGCCCGATCACGCCGACACCGACGAGAAGGCCGTCCGCGACCTCATGAAGTTCCCTGAGCTCGTCTGGATCAACCGCCATCACAAGGCCGTCCCGATCCTACTGGCCGCCGCACTCTACCTGACCGGCTGGGCCCTCCATGTCTGGGCACCCGCATTGGGTGTCACTGGCATCCAGATGCTCATCTGGGGCTTCTTTCTCAGCACCGTGATCCTGTACCACGGCACGTTCACCATCAACTCGCTGGCCCACATCTTTGGCTACCGCACCTTCGAGACCACCGACTCCAGTCGCAACAACTGGCTGCTGGCGATTTTGACCATGGGCGAAGGATGGCACAACAACCACCACCGCTATCCTTCCAGCGAGCGCCAAGGGTTCTACTGGTGGGAGTTTGACCTGACCCACTTTGTCCTTCGCGGGCTTGAGAAGTTGGGGCTTGTCTGGGATCTGCGCACTCCTCCCCAGGAACTGCTCGAAAAGGGGCGCGCCGGCGCCTGAACACTCTGCCGCCCCACGCAGCATGACGGGTCTTGCCCTGTTCCACTTCGGCGGTATCGCCTAGAGGGGAGACAGGCATCCGGTTAAATGACCGGCTGCCAGCCCTCTGAAAGGACTCGGCGTGACTCCCTCGGTCCCCTTGGTCGACGTCAGGTCAGTTTCCAAGACCTACGGCGATCCCGCTTCGGGAGGCGCTTCCGTCCTGCGCGGTGTCACGCTCTGTATCGAAGAGGGCGGCTTTGTCGCGCTTATGGGAGCTTCCGGCAGCGGCAAGACCACCCTGCTCAATCTCATGGGCGGACTTGATGTCCCCGACACCGGCGAAGTGCTCGTCGCCGGCTCCAGCCTCCACACCAAGTCCGACAAGGAGCGCAGCGACTTCCGTCTGCGCAACATCGGGTTTGTCTTTCAGTTCTTCAACCTGCTCCCCAACCTGACGGTTGCCGAGAACATCGCCCTGCCGTTGCTCTTCCTCGGCGTCGCCCGAGCGCAGGCCCGCGATCGGGCTCGCGCCATGGCCGATGACGTCGGTCTCGGCGACAAGCACCATCGCCGCGTGCATCAACTCTCCGGCGGTGAGATGCAACGCGTTGCCATCGCGCGCGCGCTCGTTCATGGCCCCCGCCTGGTCATCGCGGACGAACCAACCGGCAACCTCGACTCCAAAACAGGCCGGCGCATCCTCGACCTGCTGCTTGCCAAGGGCGAACAGCATCGCGCCGCCATCATCATGGCAACTCACGACAGCGCCGCCGCCGGTGTCGCCTCGCGCATCATTCGCATGGAGGACGGCGCGATCGTCGAAGGCCCCGCCGCCAGGGATGCCGTACCGTGTCCTGGCTGACAGCCTTTCACGCGCTGATTGGTTCCTATCTTCGCGAGGAGCGTGGACGCACTGCCCTCACCATCCTCGGCGTGACTCTTGGCGTGGCCGTCCTGGTCGGCATCGACCTCAGCAATGAATCCGCCGTCGAAAGCTTCCGCCGCAACCTGCGCGACATCGCGGGGGAAGCCACCCTCACCATTCGCGGCAACGGCGCGCGATTGCCCGGATCGCTCGTCGGGCGAGCCGCAGGGATCGACGGCATTGAATCCTACGCGCCGCTCATCCGTGGTGATCTGCAGTGGACGGATCCCAACGGCGAATCCGTGCGCGTCACCCTGATCGGAGTCGACCTGCTCGCCAGCGGAGAATCCGGCGAGAAGAACGTCCGCCCCATCGCGCTGCGACTTGAACCCGGAAGAAACTTCACGTCACTGGCCACCGACCCGGATGTCCTGATTCTTTCGAACATCTTCGCCCAGCGCGTCCACGCAACTCTCGGCGATTCACTTCGGCTGACGCTCCTCACGCATGGCGAGAAGGAGTTCCGCATCGGCGCCATTATCGAGAGTGGCGATCTGGCGCGGGCCTACGGTGGCAATGTCATCCTCACGGATCTCGGCATCGCAGACCATCTGCTCGGCACCATGGGCACCATCGACCAGATCGACATCGTCACCCGGCAGGATGCTGACGTGGAGCAAGTCGCCGGGACGCTCCGCGAACGCTTTCCCACTGATGCATTGATTGAGCGCCCCGAGCAGCGCAGCACCCGCGTCGAGTCCATGCTGGCCGCCTTTCGCTTCAACCTCAATGCCCTCGGCCAGATATCCCTGTTGGTCGGCGCATTTCTCATCTACAACACCATGAAGATATCCGTCGTCCGCCGGCGTAACGTCATCGGAACCCTTCGCGCGATGGGCGTGGGAAGGAACCGCGTCCGCGCAGCCTTCCTGATCGAAGGCGCTGTCTTTGGATTGATTGGAGGAGTGCTCGGCGTCCTTCTCGGTGTCCTCATGGCCGCACTCATGGTCGAAACCGTGTCAGACGCGATCTCGATCAACTTCTTCCGTGCAGACGCCACCGGCATCGTCCTCACGCCGCGAATCATCCTCGGTGGAATGGCCCTCGGGCTTCTCTTCTCCATTGTGGCCTCAATCGGCCCCGCCAATGAAGCCGCCGTGACACCGCCCGCCAACACCATGCGTCGCGGCAGCGATGAAACCGCCACTCGCGGCATCGCATGGCAAATCATCGTGGGCTTCGTTCTCGTCGGCCTTGCAATTCTTGTCCTACAACGCGAACTCAAACCTGGCATTCCCGTCATTGGCTACACAGCCACCGTGCTCATACTCGCCGCTGGCATGTTCTGGGCACGTCCACTTCTGGCACTGGTCTGCCGCGGGCTTCGCGGTGTCTATGCCCGCATCCTTGGCGCGGAGGGACTCCTCGCCTCCTCCGCGACGGAATCCTCCCTCGGCCGTGCGAGTGTCGCTCTCGGCGGCCTCTATCTCGGCGTCGCCATGACCATAGCCGTCACCATCATGATCGCCAGCTTCCGCGAGACGGTCACCGACTGGCTTGGCCAGGTGCTTATCGCCGACCTGTACGTGACTCCGCGGCAATCGGGCACGGACGCCACGCTGGCGCCTCATCACATCAACGGCCTTGTCGATATCACAGGCATTGAACGCGTCGACATATCCCGCGTTCGCAATGTCGTCATCGATGGAATGGAAGCGCGCGTTTCCGGTGCGCGCCTCGATCCTGCCCGCCTCAGCCGGACAATCGTCACATCCGGTGATGTAGAGTCGCTCATTCGAAGCGCCGAAGCCAGCGGCGACGTCTTCGCCAGCGAATCCTTCGCCCGCAAGCGCGGCCTTACCGAAGGACAGACCCTCTCACTCCCCACCCCCTCCGGCATCAAGGATGTGCGCATTCTCGCCATCTACCGCGACTACGCATCAGAGCAGGGCTATGTCCTCATGGACCGCGCGCACTATGTTGGTCTCTACAACGATGAGGCGGCTGACAGCATCGCCATTCATCTGAATGACGGTGCGCAACCCGATGCGATTCGCGAGATGGTCGCGGCACGTCTTCAAGCCTCGTCGGCCCCGCCGGTCGACATCAGGTCCAACCGCGACATCCGGGAAAACGCCCTCCGTGCATTCGACAAGACCTTCGCCGTCACGCAGGTGCTCCAACTCATCGCGATGCTTGTCGCGATCCTCGGCGTTGCGACAACTCTCTTGGCGCAACTCATGGATCGCCGCCACGAGGTCATCACCCTGCGAACCCTTGGCGCCTCGCGCGGACGCGTCGCCCGCATCCTCATCCTCGAAGCAGGCCTCATCGGCATTGCAGGGATCATTCTCGGTGTCGCCGGGGGATTGGTCATGGCATGGAGTCTCACCACCGTTGTCATGGCCGAAAGCTTCGGCTGGACCATTGGGTTTGATATCCCATGGCCCGTGCTCTTTCAGACCGTTGCCCTCCTGTTCCTCGCAACGTTGGTGGCAGGGGCGGGTCCTGCATGGCGAATCATCAACGGAAGCGCAGAACAGTGAAATCCCTTCTCTTCATCCTCTGTCTTCTTCTCCTGCCAGTAGCTATTGCCGCACAGCGATATCCCCTCGCCGTGCCGGGCCGCGTCTTCGATTTTCCACGCGATCATGGCGCTCATCCGGACTATCGCACGGAGTGGTGGTATGTGACCGGAAATCTCGCGGCCGAGGACGGCACCACCTTTGGCTACCAGTTCACCATCTTCCGCACTCGCCTCGTTCCGCCGGGCAGCGAGGCCAGTTCCCCTCTGTTTCCCGCACAGGTCCATCTTGGCCACTTTGCCATTAGTGAAATCGACCGTCAGCGCCATCACGATTGGGAGCGCTTGGGTCGCGAAGGCCTTGGTCAGGCTGGTTCCTCCGAAGCAACACTCGATGCCCATGTGGGCGACTGGCGCATGTGGCTTGAAGATTCAACGAACGGTTCGGAGATCGTGCGCCTCGATGCAGGCGAAGGCGACACACGCCTGTCCGTCACCATGCGTCCGCGAAAGCCATTGGTCATTCATGGAGAGAACGGCGTGCACATCAAGGGCGAGAACGCGGAGCAGGCATCGTACTACCTTGGCTGGACGCGCCTCGACACCGACGGCGAGATCACCATCAACGGCCATCGCCAGGCCGTCACTGGTAACTCGTGGATGGACCACGAATTCGGCAGTGCCTGGCTGGGCGAGGACGAAATCGGCTGGGATTGGTTCGCCATCCAACTCGAAGATGGCACCGACGCGATGATCTATCGCCTTCGCCGCCGCGACGGATCGGCGAATCCGGCAGCAACCGGCACCATCATCGAACCCGACGGCACCGTGCGGATCATCACAAGTGGGGAGTACGTTCTGGAAGAGACCGGTTGGTGGGGGAGCAACGAGAGCGGCGCCCGCTATCCCGTTCGCTGGAAGATCAGCATTCCTTCAGAGCAAACCAGCCTCATCGTCGCTCCCGCATTCGAGGCGCAGGAGATGCGCATGACCCGCCACACGGGCGCCACCTACTATGAAGGCGCCATTCGCGTGGAAGGCACGTGGAAAGACAAGCCCGCCACCGGCAGCGGATACATGGAGCTGGTGGGCTACGCGAAGCCCATGGAGGCCCTCAGCGCCCGTTCCCAGCAGACACAGCCGCCGGAGCCGTGACCGCCTCGCCGTTCAGATCATACACGTCCGACGAAGTGATGCGCACCTGCGCGAAATCGCCAATCGCAAGCGGCGATTCCGATTCAAACCGGATGACTCCATCGATGTCCGCGGCCTCGCTGTGGCTGCGCCCCACATACCAATTGCTGTTCGGCACACGGCCCTCCACCAACACTTCGCGCACGGTGCCGACCTGGCTCGCTGCCCATTCCGCGCTGATGCGCGCCTGCAGCTTCATCAACTTGTCCCGGCGGCGATCCTTCACTTTCTCCGTCACCTGGTTTGGCATCGTCGCCGATGGCGTACCCGGTTCGCGTGAATAGGTAAACACGCCAAGCCGCTCGAAGCGAATCTCCTCGATCCCCTCGACAACCGTCTTGAACTCCGCCGGAGTCTCCCCGGGGAAGCCAACAATGAAGGTCGTGCGCAATGCGACCTCGGGCATCTCGGAGCGCAACATCCGCAGCATGTCCATCGTCCGCTCCCGATCGTGCGGACGGCGCATGCGCTTCAACACCGACGGATCCAGGTGCTGCAGGGGAATGTCCAGGTACCGAGCGATCTTCGGGTGCTCTCGCATCACGGCGACAAGGTCACGCGTCACCGTCGACGGATACAGGTAGAACAGCCGCACCCAGAACTTGCCGGGGAGCGAGGCGATCTCGCCGAGCAGCTCCGGCAGCATGAACCGCTTCTCCAGGTCCAGCCCGTACTTCGTGATGTCCTGCGCCACGATGTTGATCTCGCGCACGCCGCTGTCGATCATCCGGCGCGCCTCATCCAGCAGCGTCGCCTTGGGGACGCTGGTGTAGATCCCCTTCATCAGCGGGATGCTGCAGAAGGTGCAGGTATGGTTGCAGCCGTCGGAGATCTTCAGGAAACCATGCGGCCGTGCATCCATCCGCTTGCGGGGCAACGTCCGCGGCACGATGACGCGCGGCGCGTCGATGGAAAACTCGCGATCGTCAAAGTCAATGTGTGCACCGGTCGCCGCGGGGCTTTGGCGATCCAGTTGCCACGCGCCATCCTTGTTCGTGTCCTCCACAAACTGCGACTTGGTCTCGCCGGCCACCAACCGCGCCACGCGCTCGAAGTCGCCAACACCCGCCAGAAAGTCGATGCCCGGATATTCGCGCAACAACCGTTCGCCCTCGCGCTGCGCCAGGCAGCCAATCACGCCCAGCCGCGTGCCTGACTTGCGGCGGATCTCTTCCCATTGCCCGATCGCATCAAAGGATTGCTGCCGCGCCGACGCGATGAAGCCGCACGTCGTGATCACCACCACATCCGGTGGCGATTCCGGATCGGCGATCTCGATGTCCAATCCACCCTGCGACAACAAACCCGCAAGGTACTCGTTGTCGACGGTGTTCTTGTCGCACCCGAGTGTCACCATCCCAACGCGCATGCCTTGGGGCTTCGTCGTGCTCTCGTTCTTCACTCGCATTCCTTCGTGAATGTTTAGTCGAGGCCGCGCTCGGCCAGCTCGTCCTCATCGAGTCCGAGGAAATGTCCGATCTCGTGCTTGAGCGTGATGCCAAGTTCCTCGTGCAACCGGTTCTCGTCCTCGGCGATCAGGGCGATGTTCTCCGCGAAGATCAGGATGCGATTGGGAGTCTCCGCCGCGCCAAAGGCGCTCTCCTCGGGGAACGGCGTCCCCTCAAAGATACCCAACATCAGCGGATCCAGCGGCGGCTCGTTGGAGTGCAGCAGTTCGTCATCCGGTCGATCCTCGACGATGATGGCCACGTTCTCGATGACCTTGAGAATCTCCGGCGGAAACGAATTCAGCAAATCGGTCAGGATGCGCTCGACTTCTGGAGAATCCACGAATCGTGGCCGTAGCCAACGATCCGGTTCCAGCTCGTGGGCGCGCTCGAAGAACAACTCTGCCAGCCCCCTGTCATTCCGTCGCAGGGCCAGAAGCGCCAGGTAGTACCAAACCTCGGCAATCTCCGGATCCTCGACACTCGCCAACTCCAGGTAATGATGGCTGGCTTGGAATCGGCACAGGTGAAACAGCGAAACCCCAACCGCCACCATCGCGTCAACGCGGCTGATGTCGATCTCGTAGGCCTGGCGATAGAATCGCTGCGCAGCCTCGATGTCGCCGTCCTCCCAACAGGCATGCCCGGCCACCATCAGGAAGTCCGCATGTGTGAACGTGACATCCTCGTCGGGATGCATGTCCAGCATCTCCAGCGCCGTCTCGCAACGGCGGATCGCCTCGTCCACCAAGCCTTCGCTGGAGGCAGCCTCGGCGCTGCTGTAGAGCTTCTCGAGTTGGCCGTTCACATCTTCGGGTTCCATGGCGTCCTCTCCCCGGTACCTGCGGGGATTGGCCAACCGGGGGGGCGGATGCTGCAAGGAGAATCAAGAAACGCCGCAGCGCGCACAAGAAAACCGCCGACGGAATGCAGCCCCGTCGGCGGTCATCTTTGCCAATCATGGCCCGGTAGAAGGGCCGGTTGGGCGGGTCAGGGAAGGATCGAATCCTTGGCCTGCTTGGAGATGCGGAACTTCAGCACCTTCTTGGCGGGGATCTTGATGGCTTCGCCAGTCTGGGGGTTGCGGCCGATGCGGGCCTTGCGGCGGCTGACAACCAACTTGCCAAGACCGGGCAGCGTGAAGCCCTTCTCCTTCTTGGCTTCCTTGTAGGCGATCGTCGTCAACTCTTCGAGCAGGGCGGCGACGTCCTTCTTGGAGAATCCGGACTTGTCAGCGAGGTGAGCGATGAGCTGGGCCTTCGTCAGAGCCTTCACTTCTTTCTTTGCCATGGCTGGTGTTCCTCTTCGGGAAAGGGATGTTGACGGGGAGTGCTTGCTGGCAATTGCGCTCTCTCCGCACCGACTCGCGGTGTTCTGCGACGATTGGAAACGCCCCCGTTGGCGTTAGAGTCAAGTAGAAGGCGCGTCGAAAGCTGTGAAAAACGCGCTTTTTTCGCCACAAGACGGCCAAAAACCTGTCAAAAGGCCCTTCTCAAGCCTCCAAGACCTCGCCAAGCACCACTTCCAGGCTCTCCAGCCCCGCCGTCACGTCCTCTCCGGCAAGCAGCCGAACCGGCCTTTCGTCCAGTGGCAGGGCGATCCGGAAGACCGTCCCGCGCCCCACCTCGCTGTCCAGTCCGATGGCTCCCCCATGAGCGCTGATAATGCGGAAAACCACCATCAAACCCAAGCCCGTGCCATTGAACTTGGTCGTGTTGTAGGGCTCGAAGATCGATAGACGGCTCTCTTCCGGAATCCCGCACCCATTGTCCTCCACCTCGATCAAGACATGGTCAGAACGCAGGTGCGTCCTCAGGGCCAAATGCCCCTCAGGCTTGTCGATCGCCTCGATGGCGTTTCTCACAACATTCAGCAGAGCCTGGTAAATCTGTTCCGGATCCAGCCCGAAAGGTGGAATCGCCGGATCCAGATCCAGCTCCAGCTCGATTCGCCGCTCCTTGCATTCCGGCCGGACCAGATCGGCCAACGTCTCCACCAGGCTGTTCACCTGCGTCGGACGCAGATCCGGCCGCGCGGGGCGCACGGCCTTGATGAATTGGTCCACGATCCGGTTGAGCCGCTGGATCTCCTCGGTCACCACCTGCGAGCTGTGCTGGAGCCTCTCCATCACCGGATCGTCATACCGCTCCGCGGCCTCCTGCGCCATGCGCGCCATCAACTGGGCGTGAATCGTGATGCTGTTGAGCGGGTTCTTGATCTCGTGGGCGATCCCGGCGGTCAACGTCCCCAGCGAGCGGATGCTCTCCAACTTGTGCTGCTCGGCGGCGCGTCGATGTGTCTCAGTCTGGTCGCTCAGCAGCCAAATGGAAAAGTCGGGCTCGGCCTCATCGGGCCCGATCGGGATAACCGAAACCACATAAATGCGCACTTCAGGGGTCTTGACGCGGACCTCCACCTGATGCACCGGGCGCGGATTTTCCGCAAAGTCGTCCACGATGGCCTGCAGGGTCTTGGCGCGCATGATGCGTCGAACGGGCTCGCCCAGCACCCTGCGAGGCCCCAAGCCAAGCAAGCCCCGTGCGGCGTCGTTGAGGTAGGTCACCTTCAGGCTTCGATCGGCCAGCACGATCCCATCGATCAAGCTGTCAAGAATCGCCCGCTGGACGTCTTTCTCTTTGACCAGTTGTGTCAGAAAAGCCTCAATCTGCGGGGTGTCGATCCGCTGAAGGCGCGACAGAAACTTGGTGGCGAATGATGATTGGTCCATGAGTCAGCTTTTCACGTCTGGGTTGATCCCGCCCCTGTGGCGTCCGCACGCCGACTTCTGCGTCCATGCCTGCCGAAAGGCAAGTCGCAACCGGCGGTCCCCATCATGAACTTCCCCGCCGCCTCCTGGCTATCCCTGCGCTTGGCCCAGCCCGTCCTCATCTGCGGCTTCTTCGCCGTCATGATGTCGCGGCTCTTCGTCGACTACATCCTCCCGCGCTGGGAACTGGGCGATGCCATCCCGCTCAGCACGGCCACCGTCCTCGATTCCTTCGAAGGCACCGACGATTGGCTGCGCGTGCGCATCAATGGTGTTCCCATCGGCGAGATGCGCACCATCGTCGAGCGCGACCCGGAGAGCGACGGCTTCTTCTCATGGCTGATGCTTGACATCCGGTCACCTCTCCTCCGTACGCGGTTGGACGCGGCATCAAGACTGAACGCGCGGCTGGAGATGGAGCAGGTCCACGTGCGCGTGCACAGGAGCGGAGAGGAGGATGCAGACCTCGATGTCGCGGCCGCTGTTCAACAAAGGCGGCTTCTCACGCGCATCAAGGCACCATCCGGCGTGATGTATCGCGAGGTTTCAATGCAACGCCCGCTGACGATGAACTTCGCGGCCGACGCCGTCCTTACCAGTTCCGCCATCCAGGCGGGGGAGACCTATGCCATGGATCTCTTCGATCCCATCTGGGGCCTATCCGCCGGTCGCATGCGTGTGCGATTGGCCGACACGGAGAATATCGAGGTTGGCGGGCGCTACTATCGCACGCGCGTCGTGGAAGCCACCATGCCGACCGGGCAGATGCGCGTGTGGATCAATCGCGACGATGTGATTCTGCGCCGCGCGATCACATTCGGCCGCCCCGACGATGATCGCGGCGGCGCGTCCGGATTGATGTCCCGTATCGAAGTGCGATTGGATCTGATGACTCCCGAGGAGATCCAGCGCGCCTCCCAGCGATTGGGCACGATCCCTCCGCCACCAAACATTGACCCACAAACATTGCGTGGAACCGATGAAGGCGATCTCCTCGAAGGCATCGGCCTGCTCCCCCTCATACTGCGCTCCCAAACCAGCCAGCCAAGACAGGACCAATGACCCGACCGATGCTCGAACTCCGCAGCGCCTGGAAGACCTACGACGGATTCGATGCCGTTCGCGGCATTGACCTGCAAATTCCCGCGGGCGAGCTGTTCTGCTTCCTCGGGCCCAACGGCGCGGGCAAGACAACCACCATCAAGATGATCGCCGGCCTGCTCCGCCCCACCCGCGGCAGTGTGCATGTCAATGGACATGATGTTGGCAAGGAAGCCCTACTTGCAAAGAGCGTCACGGGCTACATCCCAGACACTCCCTACCTCTACGAAAAACTCTCCGGCCGCGAATACCTGCACTTCATCGGGGATCTCTATGGCGTTCCCCGCGCCCGGCAAATAGAAGCACTGAAGGAATACTTCGACGCATTCAGCCTCACCTCCAGCGCCGACAAGCTCATCGAAAACTACAGCCACGGCATGCGCCAGAAGCTCTGCTTCTCCGTCGCCTTCATGCATCGGCCAAAGTTGTTGATCATCGACGAACCGATGATCGGACTCGATCCGCGTTCCGGCCGCACGCTCAAGAACCTCCTGCGCCAATACTGCGCGGAGGGCGGCACAGTCTTCCTTTCCACCCACCTGCTCTCCGTCGCGGAGGAACTCGCCCATCGCCTCGGCATCATCACGCGCGGCGAGCTGCGCTTCCTCGGCACCACCACGGAACTCAAGGCGCGCATGGCTCGGGAGGGAAACCTCGAGGACTTGTTCCTCCAACTGACCGAGGAAGAGCAAACCGCCGAGCCTGACAATCCCGGCCAGCCCAACGCCGGCCTGCGCGAGGCACTGTCCTGATGCGAGTCACAATCCATCATGAATAGCATCACCCTGTTCAGGACGCGCCTGCACGCCGGTCGCAACGCCCTGCAATCCCTGCCCCGGCACATGTGGTTCCACTTCTGCATCGGGGGGATTGTGGTCGGCGCCTTGGTGACCGGCGCCACATTCATCTTCCACCGGATCTTCGCCTTCCTGATGAGGCTGGAAGTCTTCGGCCCGCCATTGATGGACCTGCTCGTCGGCATCATTTTCCTCGCATTCTTCGCGATGCTGATCTTCTCCAACCTGATCATCACGCTGTCCACCTCCTACATCTCGCGCGAGGTGGACTTCCTGATGGCGCTGCCCATCTCGGAGCGCACCATCTTCCGGCAAAAGCTCGCTGAATCCATCGTCTACAGCTCCTGGGCCTTCGCCATTCTCTCCCTCCCGTTCTTCATCGGCTTCGGATTGTCGCGCGACGTGGCCTGGTTCGCCTACCCGTTGATCGTCTTCATCGTGATTCCATTCCTGACGATCCCCGCGATGCTGGGATCCATCCTCACGATGATCGTCACTTCCTTCCTGCCGGCGCGCAAGACGCGCACCCTTAGCGTCGCCCTCGGCGCGCTGTCCATCATGCTGGCGATCGGACTGGCGCGGCTCATGGGAATCCGCCGTGTGTTTGCGCGCACCGAAGAGGACAACTTCCAGGAACTCATGAACTTCCTGCAGGTCGGCTCGAACGACCTGGTACCCAGCACATGGCTCATGCGCGGCGTGCTCTCGCTGGCGCCAAACGACCTCGGCCCGCCCGATCTCACGGCATACTTCTATTGGTTTGCCATGCTCTCCGCCACGGGACTGTTCCTCTATCAAGTCTGCGAGTGGATGGTGAATCCCCTCTACAAGCGCGGATGGCAACTTTCCAAGGACAGCGCCAACCGCGAGGAGGGTGTCAGCACCGGCGGTTCGATCCTGAACAGCCTTGAGTCGGCGCTGTTCTTTCTCCCCCGTCACCTGCGCTCCCTGGCGATCAAGGACCTCAAGACCTTCTGGCGCGATCCCGCCCAATGGACACAACTCGTCGTGCTGTTTGGCCTGATGGTGATCTACATCGCCAACCTGCAATCAATTCAGCACCACTCCAGCGCCATCGAGGGCGTCTTTGACTCCTGGCGGACGGTGCTGGCATTCTTCAACCTCGGCGCCATCTGCTTCATCCTCTCCATCCTCACCACGCGTTTCGTGTTTCCCATGCTCAGCCTGGAAGGGCGCCAGTATTGGGCCATCGGCATGGCCCCCATGGGACGAACCGTCATTGTCTGGCAAAAGTTCGGATTCTGCGTGGGCTTTTCCCTCGTGGTCGCCCTCTCTCTCCTGTGCCTCAGCAACTGGGTGTTGAAGGTTGAATGGTACCTGCAGATGCTTTCGGTCGGGGTCGCGATCATCATGGCATTCGCACTCAGCAGCCTCTCCGTGGGGCTTGGTGCTTACTTCCCAAACTTCCGCGAAGACAATCCCGCACGCATCGCCAACGGCGTCGGCGGAACCCTTAACGCAATCCTCTCCATGCTCTACATAGGCATCACCGTCGGCATGCTGAGCTGGCCGATGCACCACGTGCTCAACGAAGGCTGGCCATGGCTGGCCCAACGTGGACTCTACGCAATGCTGTATGTGGGAACCGTGATCGGACTACAAATCGCCGCGCTGATCGTGCCCATGACCCTGGGCCTCCGCCACTGGCGCCGCCTTGAATTCTAGCAATCCCCCCCCCACTCACTTCAGCCTTCAGCCTTCAGCCTTCTCTTCAAGTACCCCACCTGCAGCACCACAGTCAGGTCGATCATCCAGCGGAAAAACCATCGCGCCTGCTCCACAGGAAACTCGTAGCGCTCCGCCAGTGCCGCGGCCCGATCGATCACCGCCGCCTCCCGGTCGGGATGAACAATCATCCCCCGCAAGGCCGCCTCATCCCCCTCGGTCGCACGAATCTCCGCCTCCTGCTCGCGGAACTTGCACTCGGCGACAAACTTACCCATGGTGATCCGCTCAAAGATGCTCATCAAAGCCGCCACATCGGCGGTGACCGTCTCGCCCCATGTGTTCGAATCGCTGCCGTCCTCCAAATCCCGTCGCACCCACTCCAGATATCCCTCCCTCACCTTGTCGCCCAAACCGGACTGGTGGGGGATGACCGGACTTGGAGGCGCCTCCCGCAGGATGATCAGCGGTGCCTTGGTGATCTCCGTGAAGGCTTCCTGGTTGGCGTACGTATACCGGCCCAGCTCCGCGTGCAGTTCCTCCGTACGCTCCAGCTCATATTGCAGTAGCGACGTCTGGCCTCTGCCACGCACCAAGCCGGGAACATAAATCTCCGGATTCTGCGGGAACCGCGACCGCTTCTTCAGGGCGATCACGATCTCGCTCGACAGGATGTCGAGACCTGGCCGGACAGTGCGATGCAGATCGAGGTTCATATGCAAAGCAGTCCGGAGTCAGGAATCGGGAGTCAAGGCAAGGAACAATCGCCGCTCGCAGCGTCAACGCCCTCTACCTGATACCCGACACGAGACCCCGGACTCCCGACTCCTGAATCCTGATTCCTATCACCCCTATTTGGCATACTCCATCTTGCGCGTCTCCCGAACCACCAACACCTTGATCTGGCCGGGGTACTGCAGCTCTTCCTCGATGCGCTTGGCAACCTTGCGGGCCAGCAAGCTGCACTCGTTGTCGTTCAGCTTGTCCGGTTCGACAACGATGCGGATCTCGCGACCGGCTTGGATGGCATAGGTCTTCTCCACCC
>CAZVAQ010000054.1:0-20746 GCA_964625145.1 uncultured Candidatus Sumerlaeota bacterium | reverse complement strand
ATACTGGAATTCGCTGATCAGCGACTTGACGTTTCCGCCGCCGAACAGGGAGTTCTTCACGGCAGAGAAGAACGACAGCTTGCGGATGCGCTGGGCCGCCCAATCGGCCCGGATCTTCGTGCAGGGAATTCCCCAGACCTTCTCCGTGTAGGTCTTGAAGAAGGTGCGGTAGAGTCGCTCGCCGAAACGATTGACGACCCAGTCTTCCAGCGAGTCCTCGCGCTTGCGCGGGAACAGGAACGTCTTCATGTGACTGAGGAACATCAGGCCGCTCTCCCACAGGCCCAAGCCCCAGATTACCTCGAACAGCCGCAGCGGATAGTGGAAGAACCGTCCGCGATAATGAATCCGCGACAGGCGGGGAACCGTCAGGAACCCTCCGGGGAGCATCTTCTCCCAGAGTTCCTGAACTTCGGGGCACTTTGTGAAGAAGCGGTGCCCGCCGATGTCAAACCGGTAACCCTTGTATTCCTCGGTGCGCGCGATGCCCCCAACGCGCGCGTCCATCTCCAGGACCACCGGCTTCCAATGATGATGGACAAGTTCCCACGCGGCGGTCAGTCCCGCGGGCCCCCCCCCAATGATGGTGCATTTACGAGTAGCCACGCTTTCTCCCTGTCGCCCCCGCGAGGTGTCGTGCCCTCGAGAACGACTGACCACGCTTATGGGCGCACCCGACTAAGGTGGCCAAGCATAAATCCCAACCCGCAATACCAATGGTACAACAAGTGCCAGCACGATCCAATCAGTGCGGCTTCAATTCCTCCCTTTTGCAGCAGGAAGATCAGGAACCGCGCATTGAGCATCAGGGCCAAGGCCCACAGGGACAGCGTCACCAGCAGAAGCCGCACATCCCACCATCCCGCCAACAGCGTCAACGATCCCGCCCAGACCGCCGCGACCTTCAACCGCTCCGGCCAACCCAGGTTCAATCCATTGGGAATCTGCCTCGCCCGTCGGTTCAGGACCGTCCAGGGCACGGCCCGCCTCCACAAATCGGAGACCAACAGAGTCCGGGGGGTCCACCGCTTCAGATGCTTGCAGAGAATCTCCCGGCGGTGGGCAATTCGATGCCCGGCACCCCGCAGCCGGTAGCCCAACTCAATGTCCTCAATGGCCGGCGTCTTGTAGGACTCGTCAAAGCCGCCATGCTCCAGGAAGACGTCCCGCCGGATCGCCCCACAGGCGCCCCAGAAGGAAAACGCTTCCTCGGGGGCACGCAAGTGGACGAAATGCTGGAGTAGGTTCTTGTATAGCGACAACGGGTCGCGAACCGCCGGAGAGTCATCGTAGTTGCCGAACGCCGCTGCAAACTCAGGATGTTGGCCTAGAAATGACTCGAACTGGGCGATTGTATCCCTATGAAAAGCAACGTCGGCGTCCGCAAATATCAGGATCTCCCCCGTCGCCAGCGCGGCGCCTTTGTTGCGGGCCGCGGCCGGGCCTGCCGGTCCGGGGATCTCCACGACCTGCGCACCGGTACGCCGGGCAACTTCCGCTGAATCGTCCGTGCAGCCGTCTGCCACGACGATCAGCTCGTCCGCCCGCCGGGTCGAGCGCGCCAACGCCGCCAGGCAACGTCGGAACGGCCGCCCTCCATTATGTACCGGAATGATCACGGAGATTCGTGGCAAACCAGTGTCTCCAGAGGACGGCAGCGGGACGACCGGATCGGACTCCTCCGGCCAATTCATCCTCGCCAGCATTCGCGGACAGCAGAATCTCGGGGAAACTGGTAGGCGGACTGGGACTCGAACCCAGGACCAACGGATTAAAAGTCCGCTGCTCTACCGACTGAGCTATCCGCCCACTAGGCCCCTCGCCGGGAGAGGCGCGGGGGTTTTCGGCTGATGGGGACTCTGACACAAGCCGGAATTGCGCTCGCTGTTGTTGGTAGGAACTCCGGGACTTTAGTGGATCCGGCAATGGGGCAACGAGCTTGGGGAGCAAACCAGCCGGTCAACTCATGGCGATTGACGAGCGGGCTCCATGATACGGGATGGGACCTGCGTGATCCCCGCCCGGCGGCAAATGTCGTTGACCGTCACGATCCGCTGCCAAGTGGCGTCCCCGTCGCTGGCCAAAAGGACCTCCTCTAGATCCTGCGTCTCCACCGCCGCGCGAAGTTTCTCCTCCAACTCGGCATCGGTCACCTGCTCGCCGTTGAAGAAGACCGAACCGTCGGCCTTCACGACGATCTCCGGGATCTGCGGCGCGGTGGTGGGCGAATCGCCGCTGCGGGCTTCGGGGAGCCGGATCTCGATCTGCCGCTCCTGGGCCCTGTCGCGGATGGAGGTGGCGAGGACGAAGAAGAAGATGAGATTGAAGATGATGTCCAGTAGGGGCGTCAGGTTGAGATGACCGCCGGGCCCCTCCAACATGTTGCGGCGCCTCATGGTTTGGCCCCCTGATCTTGGGAGCCACCCATTCGAAGGATTTCCGTGGTCGTGGAGCGCTGAAACCCAATGGCGGGAAGCAGCTTCTGCAGGGCCTGATGGCCCTCCTGGGGCAGAATGACCGCCTCGTAGGTGCCAATGCGCCGGGAAAAGACATACAGGAAGATGAACGCCGGAATGGCGATGGAGAGGCCCCACGCCGTGGTGATCAGCGCGATGTTGATCCCTTCGCTGAGTTCGCGGACGGACGGATCGGGCGAGAGGGCGAACTTTGAGAAGGTGGACACCATGCCGAACACGGTGCCGAGCAGACCCATCAACGGCGCGACATTGTAGATCGCGGCCAGTTGGTTGTTGCGATGTTGCAGCGACGCGCACTCCTCCTCGATGCGCTCGCGCAGGACCTCGGCGGGATCCGCGTCGGCCTTGAACTCCAGGTGCTCCAGAACCCGCGCCAACAGCACGGCGATGCTGGAATGCTGCCCCGCCAGCGTCGCGATGATTTCGTCACGCGAACGGGCGGTTTGGATGATCTTGTCCAGGCGCTGGCGGAAGTCCCGCGGGCAGACGCGTTCGCGCCGCAGGTTCACGAAGCCCTGGACTGCGAAGGCCACCATCAGCAGCGCCACGGGCACGAGAAAGATCATCATGAATCCGCCGTCGAGCACGTAGCGTTCGAGGGCGGTGCGGGTTTCCATGGGCGACTATTCCTGCCGAAGCGTTGGTTGTTGGACCTGGGTGATTGTGCAGGTGATCAGTAAGCGTATCGGGTGGGAGCAGGTTCTTCCGTGGCGGGCGCCGGTTGCACGACCGGGATGGCCTCCATGGCCTCATCAGTCTGCGCGATCGGCTTGCCGACGTTCTCGTCGAGATCCTCAAGCAGGCGAATGGCAACGCCGCGCATGAAGTAGCGCTTGTATTCGCCCTGCCGGGGGGTGCGGATGGGCGTTGCCCGATTGAGGGTGACGCCGTGATGATCCTCGGTGAGGAGCTGCACGTCCATGATGACATCCGCGCCAACCTTGGCGGCACGCTTCTGCAGGTCGGCGATCATCTCCCGCCGCGTGGCCACGCGCTTGTTATCCTCTGAAGGGGTTTGGATGTAGGCGATTTCCTCGTGTTCAGCATTCAGGATCCCGGTAAAGAGGCGGATCGACGCCGGATCGGGATTGGGAGGATAGGCTTGGCCCACCGGATGGGTGTGCTTGATCGTGCAGGAAACCGACGCAACGGTGGCCAAGGCGAGGGCGAGCGTGAGGAAGAATGACCGCGGCATACTGGAGTATCCCCCTTTGGATGGCGGAGTCATGCGACCCGGCCGGGGGGAAGGCCAACAGGAAATACCCGGGGACGCAAGCCAGTGAATCGCGAAAGTCGCCCATCGATCCCCCACTTGCCGGATACCCACGATCGCCGCTGGGTGATTGTCGCGGCCGCCGCGGTCGCCATCTCGTTCCTGTTCCTTCAGGTCCTGCCGCTGTGGGGGTGGTCGGAGGGCGGCCCCCGCAGCCATCAGAACGACTTCAAGCACATCTACCTCGGCGCCTGGTTGCTGGCTGAGGGAGAATCGCCCTACGACGCGGAAACCGTCTTCGCTATCCTGCCCGCGTTCAAGGAGCAGGATCCACGATTTCGCTCCATCTTGCCGTACGTCTACCTCCCATTCACTGGACAAGTCCTCCGACCATTGACATGGTTGGACTTCGATAAGGCCGCCCACGCCTGGATGGTGACCAACCACCTCCTGATTCTTGCAGGAATGGCTTTGTTGCTGGCGGCAGGCGACCGAATCCGGTGGCCCGACATCCTCCTGCTGGGCGCGGCGGTGACTCTGAACGCAACCATCCTGCGGCAGAACAATGCCGGGCAACTCAACGCCGTGCTCTTCGCCGGATACGCGGCCGTCTATCTGGGAATGGTTCGCCAGTGGCATCCCGCAGCCGTGGGAGGACTGGCGGCCTTTCTGGCGCTGTTCAAGCTCACTCCGGGGATTCTGCTGATCTACTTCCTCTGCACCCGGCGATGGCGGCTTGCGGCATGGATGGTTGGGCTTGGTGCGGGGATGGCCTTGTTGGGGGTTGTGCTCTCAGGTATCCGCGTCTGGCTCGACTTTCTGCCTGTGCTCGAAGACATGGGGTACGGCAGGTCAACCTGGGCAGAGTTCGGCCAGACCTTCTGGCGCGACCCCACCAACCAGTCCCTGAACTCCTTCCTCCATCATGTCCTCGTGCCTTGGGAAGGCATGCAGCCGTGGTTTAGTTCCACTGCGGCGGTGGCCAATGGCGCGACAATGCTTCTCGCTTTGGTGCTGCTTGGGGTGCTGGGGACCGCCTTGGTTCGCCAGTGTCTCCACAAATGCGATGAGGGCGCGGTGTTTGCCTTGGTGGTGCTGACATCGCTGCTGGTGCCATCCATCTGCTGGGATCACTACCTGCTGCAGGCGTTGGTCCCTGCCTGGCTGCTTTGGAGGACGGCCAAGTCGTGGCCTTTGCGCCTTTTGATCGCCATCTGCGTGGGAGTGATCTGCCTGCCGGTGGCCTTCGATGCAGGCGTGATTGCCGGATGGAGAGTGGCAGATGCCACCCGCGGGATGGGCCTGCTGGTGATGTCACTCAAGCTCTGGCCGCTGATGGCCTTGTGGGTCGTGGCGGTTTGGAAAGCGCTACGACCCGGTCTTGAGACAGGCCCGATCCCCAAATAATCCGGGCGCGGGGGGGAAGATGCGCTTGACCGAACCCGCCCGATGGCGTTCACCACCAAGCGCCCCCGGGAGACGTCGAGGAATGCTCAGGGGCGAGCTAGTCATTCTACGACCGGGGGACTGCCGGATTTGGCCCTGACGCAAGCGCTCAAGAGCATCGAGAAGTGGAAGGTTCAGGACTCCGTCGAGCTCTACAATATCCGAAATTGGGGTAAGGGCTACTTCGACATCAACGAGAAGGGCAACGTCTCGGTCACGCCCGACAAGAACTCGCACCGCTCCATCGACCTGAAGGAATTGGTCGATGACCTTGAGAAGCGCGGCCTTCAGCTACCGATCCTCCTGCGCTTTGGCGATGTGCTCAATCATCGCATTGGCGAGATCCACCAAGTCTTCCAGAACGCCATCAGCGAGTACGACTACAAGGGCCAGTACCGCTGCATCTACCCCATCAAGGTGAACCAGCAGCGTCACGTGGTGGAGGAGTACACGCAGTTCAGCAAGCCTTACGGCTTCGGCCTGGAGGCCGGTTCCAAGCCGGAGCTGCTCGCCGTCCTCGCCCTGACCGGTGAGAACGAGACTCCGATCGTCTGCAATGGCTTCAAGGACGACGAGTTCATCGAGTTCGTGGTCCTGGCCGCGAAGATGGGGAAGGACATCACCCCCATCGTGGAGAAGTTCAGCGAGCTGCGCCTGATCGTGCGCTACGCCGAGCATCACGACACCCGGCCGAAGATCGGCATCCGCGTGAAGCTGGCGGCAAAGGGCTCCGGCCGCTGGGAGCAATCCGCCGGCGTGCGTTCCAAGTTCGGCCTCACACTCCCCGAAGTGCTCCAGGCCGTCGAGTTCCTCAAGGAACACGACATGCTCGACTGCCTCCAGATGCTGCACTTTCACATGGGGAGCCAGATCAGCAACATCCGCAACATCAAGTCAGCCCTGAACGAGGCGGCACGCATCTTCGTCGAGCTCTATCGCCTCGGCGCCAACATGCGCTACATCGACGTGGGCGGCGGCCTGGGGATCGACTACGACGGCTCGCAGACGAACTTCGAATCGTCGATGAATTATACGTTGCAGGAATACGCCAACGACGTGGTCTTCCGCATCAAGTCGGTTTGCGAGGAAGCCGGCGTGCCGCATCCGACGATCCTGTCGGAATCCGGCCGCGCACTGGTTTCCTTCCATAGCGTGCTGGTCTTCAACACCGTCGGCGTCGCCACCTTTGACAACTACAAGCTGCCGGACTCATTGCCGGAAGACGCGCCGGAGCCGTTGGTCGAGCTGCGGGCCATCTACGAAAACCAGAACCAGAAGAATTTCATCGAGGGCTACCACGACGCGGTGCAGTCGCGCGAGGAATGCGCCAACCTGTTCAACCTCGGCTACATGGACCTGCAGTCGAGGGCGGCGGCGGAGGCCTACTTCTGGGCCATTTGCACCAAGATCCTCAAGCTGGTGCGCGAGCTGCCCTACGCCCCCGACGAGTTGGACGGGTTGGAGGAGCTGCTCTCCGACATCTACTTCTGCAACTTCTCGGTCTTCCAATCCATGCCCGATAGCTGGGCCATCCGCCAGCTCTTCCCCATCATGCCCATCCACCGGCTTGGGGAGGAGCCCACGCGCCGCGCCGTCCTGGCCGACATCACGTGTGACAGCGACGGCAAGGTGGATCAGTTCATCGACCTGCGCGACGTGAAGACGACGCTGGAGCTGCACACCTACCGCCCCGAAGAGCCGTACCTGCTCGGTGCGTTCCTCATCGGCGCCTACCAGGAGATCCTCGGCGACCTGCACAACCTTCTCGGCGACAGCAACGCCGTGCACGTGTCCCTCAGCGATGACGGCCAGATCGTCATCGACAACGTCATCAAGGGCGACACGGTGAACGAGGTGCTTAGCTACGTGCAATACGACCCGCAGGACCTGCTGAAGAACATGCGGCAAAGCGTCGAGCGCGCCGTGCGTTCCAACCTGATCAGCGTCGCCGAATCCGGCCAGCTCATGAAGTTCTACGAGAGCGGGCTGGAGGGGTACACATATTTGGAGTAAGGATAAAGGCCAGAGGACAAAGTGGGTCGGGCGGAGACTGCTTGGGCTCCCACCCGGCCTTCTTGGTTTCTTGTCGCCTTGCCCATCAGGAAAGTCATCCCCACCATCCACAAGTCCCCAGCCCAGAGAACTTTATCCTTTATACTTTATACTTTATCCTTCTATTTTCCAATACTCCTTTAGCCTTTAATCATTCTGTTTGCCGCCTCAATGACCCTCTCTGGTTCGAGGCGGCGGAGGCATTTCAGGTTTTCGTCTCCGGTCAGCGGGCAGGTGCGTTTCCAACACGGCACGCAATCGAGTTCTGAAAGCTGGATCATGCTGCCGGTATTGACGGGCCATGGGCGGTTGCGATGGCCGTCGGACGCGCCGAACACGGTGACATTCGGCACCCCAAGCAAACCTGCAATGTGGCTCGGGCCGGTGTCGCCGCCGATGTAGAAGTTGCACTGCGAAATGAGCGCGCACATCTCGCGGATGGTCGTGGGCGGTGATGCGATGGGCGACGCGCCGCGGCGCTGCAGGCCCTCCATCACGGCATCGCGCAAGGGTTCCTCGCGCGGCCCCCACAACACCAGCGGGCGCAAGCCATGCTCGCGCGCGATTGCGGCACCGGCCTCGGCGTAATGCTCAACAGGCCACAGCTTGCTCGACCAACCGCCGGCGGGATTGATGCACAAGAGCGGCTCATCACCTTCACGCCCCGCTTCGCGAAGCCGTTGCCGGATGGCGTCGCGTTCCGACTCCAAGAGGTGAGCCGTGCCGGTGGCGCTGTCGGGTGCGTCGGGATGCAGTTCCTTCAGCAGGCTCAAGTACCGCTGCGTCACGTGTACATGTGACTGTGGATCTGGCCGGACGCGGCGATTGTTGAACAGGCGACTTAGTTCCCGTCCGGCCTCGTCGCCAAATCCAATGCGAATCGGCGCGCGGCTGAGCCATGCATAGATGGACGATTTCGAAAGCCCTTGAAGATCCAACGCCACGTCCCACCGAACCGAACGCAGTTGCCGGGCAAAGGGGCGGATCTCGGACGACCAGAGCCTGAAGAATTGTTTGGTGCGCCACCGCCGGCGGAAGACGTACAGATTGTTCAAGTCCGGGTTATTGAGCAACAATGGCGACGAGAGTTCCTCCACCAACCACCCGATGCGCGCCCGCGGAAACAAGCGCCGCACGGCCGACAGCACCGGGATGCTGTGTGCGACGTCCCCGATCGCGGACAGCTTCACGATCAGGATGGATATCTCGTCGCTGGTGGAAAACCTTGGTGACAATGCGTGACCTCGTCATCGGCCGGTAGGTGTGGGCCAATCACCTGCCCGCGCCGCGCCACAATGGCGAGCCGAATCAGGCAGCGGTCCATCCCGAGTCAGGTGGCGGCATGCTGAAACCGCAACAACAGCGACCAGAGGTGAAACAACGGCGCTTCGTTGCTTTCAGTGACTTCCACCTCCGCCAGTGCACCGCTGCCGTTCCAGCGCGATATCGCCTCGCGCGAGCGGCCCAGCAGGCGCCAGCTCTCCCCCAGCGATCCGGAGGCCGCCGGGAAGTCCTGATAGCATCGAACGCCCGGAAGCGCCTCCCGCACCAACGACTCCACGCGCGCGAACAGGGCCATGGATCCCGAGTCATCAGTCTGCAGAAACTCCGAGTAGCGCAGCGCCGACTGCCGGAACCGCAACACGCAATCCCCCGCCTTGACGTGCACGTCCAAGGTGCCTTCTTCCTCGTCGCGGACGACTTCGCGGCGCACCTTGCCTTCCCTCTGAACTGTTCGCAGGACGCGCGTGCGCAACCTGGCCCCCGCCAGACATAGCGTTTCCGCCTCGCTGACGCGGTGCAGCGTCCCGTCGCTGGCGGCAACGATCAGCGCGTCGTTGTCGCGGGTGAGGGAAACGGCGTCGTGCACAACCACCTGATCCAAGCGCATTGCGGGGAGCGAAAAGGCCACCAAACCCAACTCCCTCAGCCAACCCACCCAATAATCGGCCGTGTTGGCAGAGGACTCGTGGCGGATGATGCGCGCCGTGGGCGCTTCCAATCGCCGGATGGTAGACCACGTGTCCCAACCGAGTCCCTGGCACAGCGATTCGATCACCTTTGACGATGGCACCTGCGGCTGGCGCCCCAGGACCACGTGGTAATCCTCACGGCGAAGAGCGCGCGTGCGGGCCTCGAGGACCGGCGCCGCCTGGATCGGCTTCAGCCCGCGAAGGGCATGGTCACCGGCGGCGGACTCCAAGGGGTCATGGGCCATCGTGGGCGAATCCTTGCAGGTGGTGATTCAGGGCCGGTAGAAGACGAACATGGTCTCGAACCCGCCAGCGATGCTGCAATTGTTCACCAACGCGCCAGAGTACACATACCCGGCATGGTGAAACGTCCGAAGCATCCCCGGAGCGGCTGCCCGTGCGATGGTGTAAAAGCACCGTGTGCCGAAGCGCTCGCGGGCATCGGCATGAAGACGCGTCAGCAGATACAGCGCCAGCCCCTTTCCCCGTTCGGAGGGAAGCGCGGCGAAGTCGGTCATCTCGGCATTCAGGTAGGCGGGATTCGTTTCCGCTGACGCGGCAGCGACCAGCTTCCCCGCGTCATTCCAGATAAGCCGGTAGGCGATGTGGCTTTCCGCGGTGCTGATCAGATACTGCGGATCTGTGATGGGAAACGGGTAGGTGGGGAAGACCTCCGCGTACAGCGCCGCCAGATCCCGGGCGTTTTCCGGCTCGAACAGTGCGGTTGTGTAGCCCGGGGGAAGCGGCGGCGGGGTCCCCTTGGCGGGGCCGGAGGTGGCGGCTCGCAGGGCCTCCTCCTCTTCCTTCGCAGCGGACCGCTCGCGGCGTGCTGGATCCGTGAACATGGCCAGCAGGACGGCATCCTCCCCCTTGAAGAAGCCCGGAATCCGCGCCTCCACCTCGAAACCGGCGCCGACCAGTTGGGTTTCCTCGCTCCGCCGCGCCTTGATCCAGACCTTGCCGTAATTGTTCAGCTTCGCAAGCCTCTCCAACTCTGCCGCGAATGCCTCCGGGCGCGGTGCCTGATAGGCCAGAACCTGGATCCGCTGGTTGATGGGGCTGAGCACCACCGTGGCCTTGTAGGCTCCCTCTTCCTCAATCACCAACTCGTGGCCATAGTGGGAATCCAGGGCCAAGGGGGTGGTGTCGGGAAGTATCACAGTCGCTGCAGCCATGCCTTTAGCCTTGCGGGTGAGGTTGGGTATCGCGGGGCAGGTTTCTGGTGTTGCCTCACGCCCCTGCAGGGTCTATCCCTCGTGCTTGAAAGGCAAGACACTCTTTACCCGCCGGTGAGGATCTCATGGAAAAGTGGCGAATCCTGATCGTTGACGACGAGGAAGACGTGCGCACGGTGCTGCGCGCTACCCTTGCCGATGACTATGAAGTCGTGGAGGCCAAGGATGGCCTCGATGCCCTCGAGAAGGTACGGCGTACCGAGCCCGATCTGGTGCTCATGGATGTGATGATGCCGTTGATGGACGGCTTCGAGGCCTGCCGAGCCATCCGCAAGACCCCTGAGTTCAGCGAAGTCCCCGTCATGTTCCTCACCGCGCTCAGCGGCAAAGAGGACATGAAGAAGGGCTATGGCGCGGGGGCGAACCTGTATCTGACCAAGCCCTTTGAGCCGGAGCGCCTCCTCAAGAACCTCGACGTGTTTTTCCGCACCACCCCGCCGTCTCGCAAGCAGCGCCGCTACACACTGGAAGAGCTGCAGAATCGCGAGGGGCAGGAACCGGTCGCGCCGGGCTCGACGGATTATGTGGAGTTGCCTGCCGCTCACTCCGCCCCCATCGCCCCCGGCCGCGGAGTCAAGCCGCGAGTGTTGTTGACTGACGATGATCCCGACATCATCGAGGTCATGCGCACCGCCCTGTCCGGAACGGCAGAGGTGATCTATGCCATGGATGGCATCCAGGCCATCGAGCGACTGGTGAAGTACCAGCCCGACATCGCGATCATGGACATCATGCTCCCGAAGATGAGCGGCTTCCAGCTCATCCAGTCGCTGAGGGCGAACAAGGCCTTTGCCAAGTTGCCGATCCTCGTGTGCTCCGCCAAGAGCACGGAGAAGGACATCCAGTTCGCCGAGCGATTGGGCGCCAACGGGTTCCTGGCCAAGCCCTTCACACCGGAGGAGCTGCAGAACACAGTCATGGACATGATCATGGAGCCGGGCTTCCGCGTCCGCCCCAAGACTGTCCCGGTCGAGGAGTTCTTGACCGAGGTCGGCATTTCCACCCCCAGCTCCGAGCAGATCGAGACACTGATGGGTGGATTGGACGGCCGCCGGATTGAACAGAGCAAGGAAACCATCGGCAGCTTCCTCCACAAGGAAGGGCAGAAGGACGCCTTTGACCGGGAGGACGAGGAGAAGAAGCGCAAGAAGCTGTTCTTCGGCTTTGGCCGCAAGTAATCCGGCACCGTGAGTCTCAAGGGACTCGGTGAATTCCTACAGCACGGGCGGGACTTTCTGTTCCCGCCCTGCTGTGCCGCTTGTGATGCGACAGGGTTGGACGATCCGGCGGAGTTCCTCTGCGAGGAGTGCCAGTCGGAACTGCGGGTCCTCATTCCTTCTGGTTGCCCGTGCGAACTGTCGCCATCGCCTCCGGACTCACTTCGGGTGCTGTGCAATCTGTGTAGGCATCTGCCCTTTCATTTTGACTCAGCACGTTCAGCGTTTCCGTACGAAGGCATCGCCGGCGAGTTGATCCGCCGGCTGAAGTACCGTCGCGGCCCATGGGCAGGGCGCATTCTGGCGCGGATGGCCATCGCGGCCCTCGCGGATTGGGCTCACCAAGTCCGCACAAACGGCACCATTGACCTGATCGCTCCCGTGCCGATGCATGCGACGCGCGAGTTGTGGCGTGGATACAATCATTCGGAGATACTTGCCGCCGAGGTGGCCCTGCTCCTGGGCATCAAGATGAACCCATTGGTCGCGCGGCGTTGTCGCAGAACTCCGCAGCAGAGTCGTCGCCACGGCGTGGAGAAGCGATTGCGCAACATGGAGGGGGCCTTTGACGTCCCCGAACCGGAGGAGATTGCAGGCAGGAGCATCCTGTTGGTGGACGACGTCATGACAACCGGCGCGACCGTCGCCACATGCGCGGCAGCATTGAAGGAAGCGGGCGCGCGAGCGGTGCACGTGCTGACCATTGCGCGGGCAGGTGGATTGCCGAGCGAGGCGTTGATTGTGGAGGAGAAGATGTAGGAACGAGAGGAGATGCGCGATTTCCCGCGCAACGGGTGATGATTGGACCAGAAGATTCACCAGTGCAGGCGGGACGCCTGCACCACATTCCACTGCATCTTGCTATAACATGCTCAGAAACTACATCGGTAGCGTCATCGGCGGACGCAGGGCGGCGCGTTCGTAGACCTCGGCATAGGTCTTTGCCGCGGCATCCCACGATGAATCGCGCGCCATGGCGTTCTTCATGATAGCGCGCCACTGGAGCTTGTTCGTGGAGAAGATGGCAACCGCGCGGTTATAGGCCTCCATCATGGCCTCGGCCGTGTAGTCCTCGAACACAAAGCCTGTCGCCGTGCCGTTGCGAATGGCATCCGGCGTCGCATCCGTCACGGAGTCCGCAAGGCCCCCAACGCGGCGCACGATGGGCAGCGTGCCATAGCGCATCGAGTACAACTGGTTCAGTCCGCTGGGCTCGAAGCGCGACGGCATGAGGAAGATGTCGCTTCCCGCCTCGACTAGATGGGCAAGGTCCTCGCGATAGGCCAAGACAGCCCCGACGCGCCCGCGGTGCTGGTAGGCCACTTGGCGGAAATACTTCTCGCAGTTGGGATCGCCCGTGCCAAGCAGCGCAATCCGCGCACCGGATGCCAGGAGATCGTCCATGGCATCACGCACCAGGTCGAAGCCCTTCTGGTCCACCAAGCGGGACACCATGCCGATGATGGGCGCCTTGGGATCGTCCTCCAGATGGAACTCGCGGCACAGGGCCTCGCGGCATGTGGCCTTTCCCGACAAGTCCTCCGCCGAGTAATTCGCCGGCAGTAGCGGATCGGTCTCCGGATTCCAGATGCGCGTGTCGATGCCGTTAAGGATCCCGACGAGTTCGCTGGCGCGGCGTCGCAGGACGCCCTGCATGCCGGCACCGAACTCGTCCGTCTGGATTTCCAGCGAGTAGCGCGGCGACACCGTGGTGAGCATGTCGCTGTAGACCAGGCCACCCTTCAACATGCTGACATTCTGGAAGTATTCCATGCCATCGGAGGCGAACAATCGCCAGGGCAGGCTGGCCATGGGGAGCATGTTCGCATCAAAGACACCCTGGTAGGCCAGGTTGTGGATCGTGAAAACTGTGCGGATGTCGCGATAGAACATGTCATTGGCGACAACGGGATGGAAGCGCAGCAATGGCGCGACGAGGCCCGCCTGCCAATCGTGCAGGTGCAGGATGTCCGGTTGCCAATCCAGCGCCTTGAGCATCCACAGGCACGCCTGGCAGAAGAAAGCAAAGCGCCGGTCATTGTCCGGGTAGTCGCGGTTTGCCTCCCCATAGATCCCCTCCCGGCCAAAGAGCGAGTCCTGCTGGATGAAGTAGACGGGTACTTCCTGCGGGCAGGGATACGGGCACCGCATCACGCCGCCGCTGATCTGCTCGGAGCCCCACTGCACCGCCACTTCGCGCAGCAACGGGAGCAGGCGGTACTCATGGCGATCAATGGTCCGGTACAGCGGCATGGCGATGCGCACTTCATGGCCGAGACGCACCAGCGCCTGGGGCAATGCTCCCACGACATCGGCGAGGCCACCGGTCTTTGCGAACGGTGTGCACTCCGAGGCGATCATCAGGATGCGCATGGGATGCCGATTCCTCTCCGGGATTCCCGCACGCAGGCGGACGAACAAGAGCTGTCAGCAATCAACACCGGTGGGCAAGACTCGATGCAAGCGCGGCGAGACAAGCAGTCTCCGCCCGAAGGATTCCCGAACCCAATAACGCGAGCGGCAACTCGCGACGCAACAGCAGCGCCTGTTCCTCATCGCTCCACCCTCCCTCCGGCCCGATGAGAAAGGCGAGCGGAGTCGCTCCGAATTCCTCCAGACGCGCCTTGAGGCCCGGCGCATCCGGTCGCCGCTCCATCAGACACACAACTCGATGACCGGAATCCACCAACCGATCGACCACCATCCCAAGGCTCGCGGGTGGATGGAACTCCGGCAGCCACAAGCGTTCGGATTGTTTGAGGGCGGAAACGGCCAACCGCCGCCAGCGATCCAGCAGGGCTTCCGGTTTACGCGCCGCGCCGCGGACAGTGCAGCGATCCGAGATCACGGGATGAAAGGCCGAGACTCCCAGCTCCACCGCCGGCGCGATGATGGAGTCGGTGTCCGGTGTCAGGCATGGCGCCAGCGCCGGATATCCGGGGGGAGATTGTTCCAGGCGGACCGTGCCCGTGATTTCCAATTGGGGGCGACGCGAGGACGCATCGACGAGACGTGCTTCGAACTCACCACCGCTTCCATTCAACAGCAGAAGGCGATCCTCCGGCCGCGCACGACGGACACGCAGCAGATGGTGCAACTCCGGCTCCTCCAAGGTGATCACGTCACCCGTGCTGAACGAACCGGGGTGGAAGCAGCGATGCGTCTTCATGCTGCCGCGATGTCAGGTGTAGATCTTCGGATCGAGCACGCCGATGTAGCCAAGATTGCGGTAGTACTCGTTGTAGTCGAGCCCGTAGCCGACGACGAATTCGTCGGGCATGTCGAAGCCGCGGTACTTGACGGCGACCTCGTTGGCGCGGCGAGCCTTGTGCTTGTAGAGCAGCGTGCAGACCTCGATGGTGGAGGGTTGATGCACGCGCAGCAAATCGCAGATCGCACGCAGCGTCCGGCCGGAATCGTAGATATCCTCCACCACGATCACGTCCTTGTCGCGCACATCCACCTCGATGTCCTTGGTGATCTGGACGCGGCCGGTGGAGACAATGCTGCTGCCGTAGGATGCCGCGCCGCACATGTCCCACGAGTGCGGCAGGGCGATGGCGCGCGAGAGATCCGACAGGAAGACCAGCGCACCGCGCAGGATGCCGACCATGACGAGTTGCTTGTCCTGGTAGTCCTCGGTAATCTGGGCTCCGAGCTCCGCGACGCGCTTCTGGATCTGGTCCTCGGTGAAGAGGATTCGCGTCAGATGGTCACGAAGGGGATTGGCTTGGTGCTTGACCATGGAAAAAGAGGCCTCGGGGGTGGGTGTCAGTCGCGAATTGTGAATCCGGTCGCGCCGCTGAACTCGCGCGTGTTGGCCAAACGGCCGTCGTAAAAAGTGAACTCTCTGCCGAGATTCATGTAGGTGTAGGTGCGGCGAACGGTGCCGTCGCTCTCGCGCGCCTGATGCATCCGCGTGGGATCCCCATGCATGCAGATCATCCGCAACTCATCGGAGACCTTGTCCTCCACGTAACGCGTGCCCTCAAACCGAATCACCATGTCGCGATCGATGTAGACCCATTCGGTCAGCGGCGCGGGCCGCTTCCCGATGAGGATGTGATTTTCTCCCAGTTCGGTGGGGCGCACAAACCGGTCGTCAAATGTATAGACGAGGCGGATGAAGTCCGGCTTGCCGTGGAGGTTGTACGCCTCCTGGTGGAGGGTGCGACTGGGCTCGGTCTCCGGCCAATCCAGCTTCTCACGCGGCCAGTATTCCGGAACCGGGACCACATTGACCGAGTAGGCCGGATCCACCGCCAACGGGAGCTTCTCCGGATCCTTGGTCTGGCATCCGGCAAAGGCCATCAGGGCGATGGCCATCATGAGTGAAAGTACGAGTTGCCGCAACATGGAAGGGAGACCTTTGGGGGGACGCGTTCAGCCGTCGAGAAGTGAGTCGAGTTGCTTCTGCAGGGCGTCAAACTCGCCCTTCAGCGAGTCGTTTTCCGCCCGCAGTCTGCCCACTTCCACTTCCAGGGTCTCAACCTTCTCCTCCAGATCGGCGATCTGGCCCATCTGCTCCTCGATGACCTCGTCCTTCTCCTTCATGACTTCCTGGATCTTCTTGAGCAGTGAATCCGTGTGGGACATGCTGGAACCTGCCGTCTCGGTCGGAGAGAATTCTCGGTCGGGACATCCCCAACGCGACCCATTGCATCCAGAGGCACCCTGACCGGGCAAGCCTTGAGTCACCCCCGGCCAACGAAACCTTCACGACAGGGCCCCGGGAGGCAGATCCTGTGGCGAGTCAAAATCCCGGGCGACGCCGGGATCGCCTGTCTCGACCTGGCAGGTCTCCTCAGAGTGGGCGGCCAGATAGCCCCGCGCGCCCTCCGCGCCCTGCCAAGCCGCAAGGCGACCCCAATGCTCCTGCGGGTACACTACCGGGTGACCGGCAATCCCATCCACGGTGGGGACCAGGATGAGCTCCGGAACGAGCGCACAATGCTCCTCCAGGAGCTGCGCGGTCGCTGGCCGCACCAGCGGCGCATCGACCAAGGTTACCATCGCGTGGGTGACATCGGCGGGCAGTGCCTCCAAGCCGACGGCAAGGGAGGACAGCATGCCGCGCTCGGGAGCGGGATTCTCGACGAGTTGCACGCCATCGCCCAACTCTGCTTCATAATTATCTGAAGTGCCTGGCGCGATCACGACAATGACCGGATCGCAGGCCGCTGCCTTTAGAATCCCCACTCCGCGCGCGACGAATGTGTCGCCGTCGAGTCGAAGAAATGCCTTCGGCTGTCCCATGCGCCGGGACGCGCCTGCAGACAGAAGAACGCCACCCAGCTTGATTGGCAGCATCAGGGAATCATCGGGATATCCATGCGTGATTCCCGCGTGGATCCCACCTCGTAGATGCGAATCGTGTTGGTCCGCCCCGGCACATCCCACGGCAGGCCGGTGATGAAGGCAATGCGGTCGCCGTAGGAGAGAAGGCTGTGTCGAAGCGCGCTTTCCATGGCGTTGGCCAGGATGGCTTCGACCTCGCCCCCTTCCGTCGACGAAGCCCACATGGGCTCCATTGCGCGAGCCTCAACTCCCCAGACGAGACACAACCGGTTTTGCACGCGGGTGTCGGTGCTGAAGGCGAGGATGGGGCACTTTGGCCGGTGACGCGCCACGCGCATGGCGGTCTTGCCCGTGCGGGTGGCGCAAACGATCGCCCGCAGGTTCAGATTCGCGGCAAGCGACACGGCCGCGGACGCCACGGCGACGCCCTCGCGGATCTGCGTCGCCGGATCCGGATCCCACAACAGGTCCCTGCCCCACCGCATGTCACGTTCGGCGGCCAACGCCACGCGGTTCATCATCTGCACACTCTCGACCGGGTAACGCCCCGCCGCAGTCTCGCCCGAAAGCATCACCGCGTCAGTGCCGTGAGAGATCGCGTTGTAGATGTCGGTCACCTCGGCGCGCGTTGGCACCGGGTTCTCGATCATGCTGTTGAGCATTTGCGTCGCAGTGATGACGGGCTTGCCGAGCATGTTGCAGCGGCGAATGATGCGCGCCTGCAGGCGCGGCAGCTCCTCGATCTCGACCTCGACACCGAGATCACCGCGCGCGACCATGGCGCCATCAGATACGTCGATGATTTCATCCAGGCAAGCGACCGCCTCGGCCTGCTCAATCTTCGCGATCAAGGGCGTTTCCGCGCCCGCGTTGCGGATGATCTCGCGCGCGTCGTCCAAGTCGGACGGATTGCGCACGAAGCTCAACGCGACGGTATCCACGCCTTGGGAGAGCGCAAACCGCAGGTCCTCGCGGTCCTTCTCCGTCAGGGCCGGAATGGGCAGATGTGTGCCTGGAAGATTCAATCCCTTGCGCGAGCGGATGATGCCACTGCTGCGAGCCTCGCAAACGACATCGGCCCCCTTCACATCCACCACGACCAGGTGGATGAGTCCGTCCTCGATGAGTACGCGCCTGCCCGGTTCGATCAACGCATGCAGGTTCTCAATGGATACGGGGATGCGGTCCGATGGGGCATCAGGCTCCGATGTAAGAGTCACGCGTTGGCCGGGCGCGACGGCGACGCCGCTTTCGGGCAGCATTCCCACGCGTATCTTTGGACCACACAGATCGGCGAGAATTCCCAGCGGCGAGTTGAACTCTGCCGAGACAGCGCGTACCGCCGCCACGGAGCACGCGTGGTCCTCGTGCGTGCCGTGGGAGAAGTTCAGCCGAAAGACATCGACTCCTGAGCGAACCAGTGAGCGGATGACATCAAGGGAGTTGGACGACGGCCCAAGGGTCGCCACGATCTTCGTGCGCGAATGAGTGATGCTCTCTCTCCGATGCGACATGGGCCGTGTCCGTTGGGTCCTGTGAGGTTGGCGTCAGCTTTCCTCGACAGTGACCTTGATCATCGTGATGTCGGGACGCGGACGATCGCCAGGGCCCTTGGGTGACTTCTCGATCTTCGTCACGACGTCCATGCCCTCGATCACCTCGCCAAAGACCGCGTGCTTGCCGTCGAGCCATGGCGTCGGAACGGTCGTGATGAAAAACTGGCTGCCGTTGGTGTTGGGGCCGGCATTGGCCATGGAGAGGATTCCCGGCCGGTCGTGCTTGAGGGTGGGGTGAAATTCGTCGGCGAATTTGTATCCCGGGCCGCCGCGGCCGGTGCCTTCCGGGCAACCGCCCTGCAGCATGAACTGCTCGATCACGCGGTGGAACAGCAGGCCGTCGTAAAAGCCCTTCTTGATGAGGTCCTTGAAGTTCTGCGTGGTCTTCGGCACCAGGCTGTCGAACAGCTTGATCTTGATGGTGCCATGGGTGGTCTGCATTGTGACGATGGAATCTGCCATGTGTCTTCTCCGGCTCCGGGGATTGGTGCTGCTAGACCTGCTTTGCCTTGCGAGCCTTCAGTTCCTGCACCGCACGGCGCACATCCTGCACGCGACTCTTGTGCGCCACCAGGACGGCATCCTGCGCGACGACTACGACCAGGTCGCTCACGCCCAACAGCGCCACGGCGGTGTCATCGCCTCCGGCGTCGTTGTACACGATGGAGTTGTGCACATCCAATAACACCGCGTCCCCGACGACCACGTTCTCGTGGCGGTCGGGTTCCCGAGTGCGGCCGAGGGAATCCCAGGCGCCGACATCATCCCACGAAAACGCCGCCGGAACCACCAGCACACGGTTGGATCGCTCGAGCAGGGCATAGTCGATGGAGATACTTTCGAGCTCTGCAAACACCCTTGCCGCGGCATCCTCATTGTTTGCGCGAAGGTTGTCGACAATGCGGCGAAACACCTCGGCGATTTCAGGGCGAGCCAGCTTGAGTTCCTGCTCAAGGACGGAAATTCGCCAGAAGAACATCCCGCAGTTCCAGAGGAACTCGCCGCTCGCGAGAAACTCCTCCGCCAGGGTGACGTTTGGCTTCTCCCGAAATCCGGCGACGCGATGAGCCCGGATGGGTTCCTTGCGCAGGTCGAGGGTGGAATCCTCCACCTCGATGTAACCATAGCCGGTCTCTGCGCGCGTGGGCATCGCGCCCATGGTCACGAGGGAATCGCTCTGCTCGGCGGCTTCCATGGCAACGCGAACGCAATCGCGAAAGACGTCCTGCTCGCCGATGAGGTGATCGGCGGTCAACACGGCCATGACCACTTCCTGGTCATCTCCGTGACGCGCCAACAACTGCGCCGCCACCCACACCAGGCACCCGGTCGTATTGCGACGACACGGCTCACCAATCACATTCTCCGGCAGAATGCGGTCGTCGGCACCGCGAATCGCAGGGACAAGCTCCGAGCTGGTGGCGATGAGGATGCGCTCTACTGGGATGAGCGGCGCGATGCGGCTGACGGATTCCTGCAGCAACGTCTCCGTCTCGCTGGTCAGGCGCAGCATCTGCTTTGGGCGCAGGGCGCGGGACAGAGGCCAGAAGCGCTCGCCGCTTCCGCCCGCCATGATCACTGCATATCGTATCGGTTCCGACAAGTTTTTGCCTTCTTGCAAAGTGCGCCCCCATGCGGGGCCGGTCATAGATGCCGGGGCCAGAACTATTTCAGGTCCCGTGTTCCCTGCGCCTTCGGGATCCGATGCCCTTCATCGGCTTCGACGCGCCTTGGTTCCCTTCCCTCGCGTGCTACCTTTTGCTGCCACGCCGTCGACTTTGCCGGCAAGGGCCATTCTCAGGAACCGGCCGGTCTCCGTGCCGCTGGCCGCCGCGAGATCCTCAGGCGTGCCGGTGTGCGTGATATAGCCGCCCTCTTCGCCGCCCTCCGGTCCAAGCTCAATGACCCAGTCACAGGACTTGATGACGTCCAGGTTGTGCTCGATGATCAGGACCGTCGAACCGGCGTCGACCAAACGGTTGAGGACCTCCAGCAACTTGCGCACGTCCTCGAAGTGCAACCCCGTGGTGGGCTCGTCCAGCACGTAGAGAGTGCGCCCGGTGTTGCGCTTGGCCAACTCGCGCGAGAGCTTGATGCGCTGGGCCTCGCCTCCGGAGAATGTCGTGGCCTGCTGACCCAACGTGATGTAGCCAAGGCCCACGTCGTTCAGCGTGCGCAGCTTTGTCGCCACCATGGGCACCGGGGCGAAGAACTCCACCGCATCCTCGACGGTCATGTCGAGAATCTCGGAGATGTTCTTTTCCTTGTAGGTAACCTCC
>CAZVAQ010000053.1:0-20955 GCA_964625145.1 uncultured Candidatus Sumerlaeota bacterium | reverse complement strand
AGCGCGGCTTTGTGTACAACAACATCGAGGATTATTCCAATGCGGACTTTGTGCACGGTTGGGTGACCGCGTACCTGCTGCGCGCGGGTGCCGATGTGTTCAATGTGCGCGAGTGGGACCCCAATCCCAACATGGTGATCGTCGACAATGATGACGGCGCGCCGGATTACATCGAATCGGGAACATGGACCACCAGCAGCCTGGCCGGTTTTGAGAATGGGCACATTCCCTATGTGCAGCCGGAGAATCCTTTCTCCTTTGGCAGCAACCGGTTGGCGCAATGTGTCGTGGGGGAGCCGACGGCGACAGCCACGTGGATTCCGACCATCCCCGAGGCGGGTTTCTACAATGTGTATGTGTCGTACGCGGCCTTCACGAATCGCTCGCCGCAAGCCCACTACCGTGTGACGCACGCGGGTGGCGAGTCGGATTACTACATCGATCAGCGCCGGCACCGCTTCACGTGGATCTTCATCGGGCGCTACTTCTTCGAGGCCGGTCGCGATCCGAACCAGGGCAAGGTGGTGCTGTCGAATTCTTCATCGTCGTCGCAGCATTATGTATCGGCGGACGCGGTGCGATTTGGTGGAGGGCGGGGGATCATCTCCCGCGGTACTGTGGGGGTGAGTCCCTATCCCAACCATGACAACGAGGCGGTCTATAACCTGCAGTTCATGGGTGCTCCGACCTCCGTGTATCAATCAACGGCGAATCCGCCGAATGACGAATCCAAGGGCTGGAGCGGGCGGCCGCAATTCGGCCGCTGGCTGGAGGGGCAGTCGATTGCCTATGGCTCGCCGTACTACCCTGCGGTGTTCCTGAGCAATCACACCAATGCGACGGCTGCGGGAACAGCGCGAGGGACGATCAGCTATCTGAGCACGAATACTTCGCTTGGCAGCATCCATGATCGATTCCGTCAGGCGGTGCACAACAAGGTGGTGTCGAATCTCACGAATGACTATGGCGGCGCGTACATCGCGAACAGCAACCCGCTGCGCAGTGGGGCGTATGGAGAGAACAATCCCAGCAACGTAAACGGCGGCACGCCAAACACGGTGCCGATCTTCCTGGGCGAATGGATGTTTCATGACAACGCGACGGACATGTCGCTGTACCACGATCCGAAGTTTCGGCGCATCATGGCGCGGGGCATCTACCAGGGGATCGTTGATTACTTCGCGGCTGAAGTCGGCGGGCCGGCGACGTACCTGCCGGAGCCACCGCGCAACCTGCGCGTTCGGGTCGTCAATCCCACCGCCGCCGTGCTGCAATGGCAGGCGCCGGAGAGCAACCTTGCCAAGGGGCATGGACATCCGGCCACAGGCTACAAGGTTTACCAATCCACGCACGGGCGCGGATTCGGGATGGGCACGGCCGTGACAAACACGATCTTGCCGATCTCCGGACTCACGCCGGGTGAAACGTACTACTTCCAGGTGACGGCGACGAATGCCGGCGGCGAGAGCTTTCCCACCGAGACGCTGGCGGTAAAGTTGCCGCTTGATTCGGATGCCGACCGGATCCTGATCGTGAATGGCTATGACAAGATGGACATCGCCACGCGTGTTCAGGCACCGTACAGTGGAAGCGTGCTGTATCGCCAGTTCCTCGACCAGATGAACACGCAGAACTATATCATCGAGCATGCGAGGGCCATCGCTGCGACAGGCATTCCGCTTGGTTTTGATTCCGCGGAGCATGACGCGGTGGAGGCGGGGCTTGTGTCGCTGGAAAATTACAAGGCCGTGCTGTGGATCGGCGGCATCCAGGCGGAAGAGAGTTCGCTGGATCCTACCAATGACACGGCGTTGAAGAATGTGACGCGCACGCTGCTGGCGTCGTACCTGGCGAATGGGGGACAGTTGTTCATGTCCGGCGCCCGCATCGGATGGGACCTGGATCGGCTCGGGCAGAATGGCTACATGAGCAACACGCTGCGCGCGAGCTGGGTGTCGGCGGGTGCGCAAACCCTGGCTTCCGGCCGCGGCAACAGCATCTTCGATGGCGTCAACGGCATCCCCATTGGCGGTGCAAATGCGGCGTATCCGGTGTACCTGGTGGATGCGATCAATTCTGCGAATGGTTCGATCGTGGCGATGGACTATGGGACGATGGGCGGCGGATTCATCCTGGACGACTTCGAGACGATCGGTGGCTGGCGCCAGCCTAGCTACTCGGGCCAGACGAACGCGGATCCGGCCTCCTCGTTTGCGATCATCGGGACGATCAAGCAGAGTGGCTCGGGCTCGGGCCGGCTCAACTATGTCTGGGGTTCCGGAGACTTCATCCGCCTCTACAACCAGAGCCTGCCGGAGCTTCCCGCGAACTCGGATTTCCACATCTGGATCTTTGGCGACAATTCGAACAACCAAGTGCGCCTGTGCCTGCGCGATTCGGACGCCGACCTGTTCGTGAGCAATTGGCTGACACTGAACTTCATCGGCTGGCAGAAGTTTTCCTGGGCAGACATCGCGAACAATCCGCAGAATGGTTGGATCGTCAGCGGCGATGGAGTCGTGACAGGCCCCAATGTGCGGTTTGACAGCATTCACCTGCAGAAGAACGGGACTTCAACGTCGGGGAACATCTTCTTCGACCTTGCCACATACGAGCCGATGGGCGGCAGCGTCCCGGACATTTCCCCCGCAGCGGTGCAATATGAAGGCGATTCGCGTCTGGTGTATCTGGGCTTCCCGTTTGAGACGATCGGCGATGCGGGGAAGCGTGCCGAAGTGATGGGCCGTGTGCTGGAGTTCTTCCAGATCGGTGTGGATGTTCCTCCGCCTCCGACGGAGGAGGATCGTATGGTGGTTTATTGATGAGGTGGGTTGGAAGGCCTTAACGGGCCTGCGGTATTTGGCGATACTTACCCGCCCGAGGAGCTCCTTGAGAGTTTCCGGGCGGGTTGTTGTTTGAGGTGGGCGGGGTGGGGGGTGGTAGGGATTGGCGGGTTTGGGAGGTTGCGGATTGTTCGGGTCGGATTTACAAAACTTTGCAAATCATTTGTAAATTCTCTGTAAAAAAAGTATGGGTTTTTTTGTGAACCGCCTTGACACCCGGTGTGGAGCGGTCAACGGTCGCGTTCACCGACGCTTCAGTGGGCGACCAGCCCTAGGGGTCCTGTCCGATGGCCGAGCTCGAGAATCGCAAAGTTAAGCGCTCTATCCTGTACGGCACCCCCATCGGCTCCGATGAGGGGGGCGATAGTCTGGTCGCGCGGATCGTTTCGATTTTGGAGAACGAGTTGGGGATGGGGCGGTGGAAGGCGGGGGACAAGTTGCCGCCGGTTTCGGAGTTGGCGCGGGAGAGCGGGCTCAATCGCGGGACGCTGCAGTATGCCCTGGAGAAGATGGCGCGCAAAGGTTTGCTCCGCAAGGAGCGGTACCAGGGTTTTTATGTGGAGAATGGCGCGGCGCTGAAGCGTGGCAACTCCCACCGGATCGTTTCCGTGTGGGCATCGCGGAAGATTGACGAGGATGCGATCCTGCACACGTGGCACAGCAGCCTGCAGTTTCGTTGGCTGCGACAGGAGGCGGAGCGCCGCGGTTGGCAGATGACGTTCCAGACTTTCGAGGAGTCCCAGATTGGGGACTTGGAGACCCGCTTTGAGGAGTTCGCGGCGGGTTATGACGCGGTGATCTCGGTGCAGTCGTTCCGGCGGCACTTCCGCCCGGAGCTGGCGCGTTGGGAGACACCGATGGTTTTTTGGCGCGACGTGTTCCAGATGGGGGAGTCCAGTCCGGCGATATGCCACGACCAGCCGGAAGGTTTCGCGATGATGACCAACCGGCTGATCGAGTTGGGGCATCGGGAGATTGTGTTCCTGCCGCAGTCGCCGGCGTTTGAGAAGATCATCTATTCGATCGACCAGATGGACATGCAGCGGGAGGGTGAGGCGCGTTTCCGCGGTCATGCGGAGGCAATGCGCGCGGCGGGTTTGACGGTGAACGAGGACGCAGCGCGGTTTGTCATCAGCGACACGGAGAGCCTGAGGACATTTCTGGAAAGATTCGGCGACGCCACGGCCATCATTTGTGGTGCTGGGCACGTGGCGTGGAAGATCGTGCTGATGGCGGAGACGCTGGGGATTTCGGTGCCGCGGCAATTGAGCATCATGGCTCCCGGACCGGCGTGGATCCAGGATCATGGGCCGCTGAAGCTGATCAGTGGCGTTGGGTTCGACAGCGGTTATGCTGCGCGGTTGTGCTTTGAGGAGATAGAGCGGCAGGCGGTGGAGCGAACGGTCCGCTGTTCGCGGCATGTGCTGGGTCCGAGGTTGGTGGAAGGCAGCACGGTGGCGCCTCCGCGGCAGGAGGAGCGCGAGGCGGTGGTGGCGGGCGGGAAGCGGGGGAGGACTCGTTGAAGACAATCCGGGCGGCGCCGTTGCGGGGCCCGGTTAGTGAAAATGACAGGAGAAACATGATGTGCAAGTCCCCGAAACACGAAGCACCGAAGCATGGCCGCCGGGGTTTCACGCTGATTGAGTTGCTGATCGTGGTCGCGATCATCGCGATCCTGGCGGCGATCGCGGTGCCGAACTTCCTGGAGGCGCAGATGCGCGCAAAGGTCACGCGCGTGAAGTCCGACATGCGCGTGATCAACACCGCGCTGGAGGCGTACTATGTCGACAACAACGCGTACCCGATCCTGGACCTGTACCGGCAGTTCGGACACATTGTGGATTGGGGCGGCGGCATCAACGCGGCGACGTCGCTGTCCACGCCGGTGGCCTACCTGACCACGACGGACTATGCGGATCCCTTTTTCAACAAGTACCCCGTGAATCCCTACGGCATCTCGATGACGGATCCGGGGGTGCACTACTCGGTGACATACCTGAACGGCGCCAAGGCGCGAGCGGACAACGGTTGGGCGAATGTGGACGGGCCGAAGTGGGTGCTGCTGTCCTACGGTCCCGACTACGTCAAGGGCCCTCGGCCGGACAATGGCGCGGCCTGGTTCCTTGGCGCCTATGCAACGGCTCCGCCCGCGGGTTTGGGCGACATGCGCTTCGAGGCATTCCAGTATGACGCGAGCAATGGAACCGTCTCGGGCGGCGATATCCTGCGTCTACCGTGAAACGATCCCCCAACCCTTTGACCTCTTGATATCCAACCAGGAGCATTCCCATGAAGATGCGTCTGTTGTCCGCAGTCTCGCTTTCGCTGTGCCTTGCCTCGGTGCAACTGTCGGCTGAGCCGTTGGTGGAGTGGGATTTCAATGGGGGGACACCCGGAAACACCTTTTCATCCGACACCGACAACATCGCCGGGGTCGTGGCTTCTGCCGATGGATTTGGCACGACGCGCTACGGCACGGAGCGGACGGGTGGAACCGGGACGAGCTCGGTGGAGTTCGACAGCTTTGGGTATATTCGCGTGCCGAATCATCCGGCCCTGAATGGCAATGGGGGCGAGGACACGGCCCTGCAGACATTGCAGATCCGCGCATGGATCAATCCCCTGACGGAGCATCTGGGGCCCGCGCAGATCGTTCGCAAGACCGACGCACAGGGTTACGAGCTGTTCATTGTCGCCGACAACCAGGTTGGCTTTGGGGTACATGGCACCGGCGGCAGCACGACGGTGCTGAGCGTCGATGAGAATGACGAGCCGATCTTCGCTCCTTCGTTGGAATGGTCGGAGATCATCGGCACATGGGACGGCGTGAACGGGACCATCTCGATCAGCGTGAACGGCGTCGAGACGATCATCCCCAGCTCGACGACGCTGGTGCCGCGCACGAACAATGACCTGGGGATTGGCGCGTTGATCCGCGTGAACGGCACGACGGGGCAGAACTTCCTTGGCATGATCGATGACGTCAGCATTTCCGGAACGGTGACGAGCGTGGAACCTCCGCCGACGTTGGTGGAGATCGCGCGTTGGGACATGGAGGGGACACCGGGCGCGACGATCGGAGCCATCGACGGCGCGCTGGACGACTATCTGGGCTTTGTGGCCGAACCGGAGAACACGGGCGAAGCCACGTCGTTGACGTATGTTGCCGAGCCGCGTCCGGGCTCGACCGGTTCCACGGCGGCTCACTTCAACAATCCCGGGACGAACAACAACAACGGTGTGCTGCTGATTGTTCCGGATCACCCGAGCCTGACCGGTCACCTGAACGATGGACCGGGTTATGTGGCGATGGAAGTGGAGATGTGGATCAAGCCGGCGGAGCTTGGCCGGCCGCAGATCCTGTACCGCAAGACGGACGACAGCGAGGTTGGCTTCCTGCTGACGATCCAGCAAAACGGCACGGTGCTGGCGCGTCTGGAGGAGGCGAATGGCACGGCAGTCTCGCAGGCGACGACGACATCGCTCGTCATTGGCGAATGGTACCATGTGCGCGCGGGGTTTGACATCAACAAGCCATTCGGCGGCGAGGAACCGAACTTCTACCTGCACGTCAACGATGTGTCGCGCACGACAACGGCCAGTACCGTGGCGTCTCCATTGGCCGACACGGTGACGAACCTGGGCATCGGCGGCCTTGTGCGTGTCGGCAATGCGAGCAAGGGACAGTACTTCAACGGATTGATGGACGACGTGATCGTCCGCGCGGCGAAGGTGGACGAGACGTCGCTGGAACCGCGGGTGACCCCGTCCACTTCCGATTGGCTGTACGCCTGGTAAGCAGGATTGGCGAGGGACCGGTCTGGCCGGGTTCCTGATTCTCCCCTTCAGGAATCCGGCCGGGCTTGGGTTTTCGAGCCAACCCGGGAGACCGGGCATAATCAAGGAAGCCGTGAGATTTCATGTCACATTGCATTTGGAAGAGGCTGACTGTTCTGGCGCCCTTGTTGGTCGCCGGGCAGTTGGCGGGCGCCTCCGACCTGGCCCATTGGACTTTCGATCATCCGCAGGTTGGAGATCCGGTTCCCACTGCGCCGTTTGTTGACGAGGTGCAGGGTCTGGTGGCCGTGCCGGTCACGCAGGGTGCGAGCTCGATCTACTTTGGCGAGCCATCGGTGGCGGGCGGCGCGTCCTCACTGCAATTGAACAACGCGGGTACCAGCAACGAGAATGGCAGCTTTCTGCGGGTGGCGGATTTGCCCGCACTGACAGGGCACAGTCGCCTGTCCATCGACGTGCGCATCAAGCCGGCGGAGTTGAAGCTGGGCCAGATCGTGCGCAAGACGGACGGCAACATCGGCTATCAGTTGTACCTGCAAGCAGACGGTCGCATCGGGTTTCGCATCGAAGACGGCGCCGGGCACATTGGGACGGTGTTGTCGGCGCCAATAGCGGCGGGGAGTTGGCATGAAGTATCGGCCACTTGGGATGGCATGGCTGATCCGCCGTTCATGTCGCTCAGCGTGAATGGCAGCACGAGCACCAATTCATCCATCGGGGCGCTGGTGCTGCAGGACACGGCGAATCCGCTGAGCATTGGCGCGCTTTACCGCAATGCAGGTTCCAACGGGCAGTTCTTCAATGGGTTGATCGATGAGCTGACGATCGGTTCCAATCGCGAAGGCTACACGAACAGCCTGGGGATGCGGATGATTCGCATTCCGGGGGGCAGCTTTTCCATGGGATCGGCCGACGGGGATTTTGACGAGCAACCGGTGCGCACGGTGACGGTCGCCGGGTTTCACATGGCGCAGACGGAAGTGACGAACGCGCAGTTCGAGGAGTTCATGCCGTCGCACGCGAGCTATCGCGCGATGCAGGGGGGATTGTTTGGCGGCGATGATCATCCGGTGACGCATGTGACTTGGCAGGAGGCAGTCGATTTCTGCGCGTGGCTTTCCGGCCGCGAGGGGCGCACGTATCGACTGGCGACGGAAGCAGAGTGGGAGTACGCAGCGCGCGCCGGCACGACGACGGCGTACTTTACCGGAGCAACATTACCGGGCGGATTCCCGCGCAATGCGATCACGGCCGGCTCCGGCCCGCAGAATGCGTGGGGCCTGCAGGAGATGCACGGCAATGTGGAGGAGTGGTGCCTTGACTGGTACGGTCCGTACGACGCGTCGAGCACCTCGAATCCTGTTGGGCGAGTGGATGGATCCATGCGTGTGCTGCGCGGTGGCAGCCGCGGGACGGAGGATTATTTTCTGCGCACCGCCAATCGCAGCGGCTCGTTTCCCGATGATCGCGACATCAACTTTGGGTTTCGAATCGTCGCGGCGGAGATGCCGGCGACGGAGCCTCTTCCGGCCGAAGTGAAGGGTACATTCTTCCAGAATGTACAGCAAACAATCCCCGGCGATGTAGGCGACGGACCGGATCCGATGGTGCCGTATTTCGAAGGCCCCATCGAGTTCGTCAGGATTCCTGCGAACTCGAAAGGTCCGCTCTATTCTCAACACAACCACAACCCGGCCATCAAGGTCGCCGACAATGGCGATGTGATTGCGTTGTGGTACAGCAACATGGACGACGGCGCAGGAGTGTTGGAGGCGGGGCGCGCGCTGAGTGTTGCCGCCAGCCGGCTGCGCCATGGCGGGACGGAATGGGAACCGGCGTCGCTGTTCTTTGATGGCCCTGATCGCAATGATCACGCGCCGTTGCTGTGGAAGGATCCCGGCACCGGGCGCCTGTGGTGGGCGAACGCGTATGGATCCTTGTCGTGGGTGGACATGTCGACATTGCTTTCGTACTCGGACGATCATGGCGCGACATGGTCGCCGGTGGAAGCGATTAGCGGCCGTGGTGGGCAGAGCGGGCCTGTCAACACGTTGCATCCGCTCTCTTCGGGGCGCTGGTTGTTGCCGCTGGATTGGCGGGGGCACACGCAGCTTTTTCACAGCGACACGTCCGGGCAGACGTGGGAACGGCCAGCGCACAACACGAACCTGCCGGACTTTGCACCGGGCAACACCGGCAACATGGTGTGGGGAATCCATGGCACGATGGCGGAACTCGGCAATGGGGACATCCTGGCGTTTGGCCGGTTGAGCGATTCGCCCATCCCCGTGATGCCGCAAAGCATTTCGCACGATGGCGGGTTGACGTGGGAGTATTCGCATTCGGAGTTTCCCGACATCAGCTATGGCCAACGCGCCGTGATGATCCGGCTCCAGGAAGGTCCGCTGCTGTTCTTCAGCTTCACGGACTCGCGGCCGGGGAATGCGCCCGTGCGGACATTGCCGGTGGTGGACTATGCGGGGAATGAGATCGATGGTTTCGGCCTGTATGGCGCGCTGAGTTGGGACGATGGGGCGACGTGGCCGGTGAAGAAGCTGATCACCGCGATTGCACCGGGCCAAGCCGCGCGGTCGTTCGACGGCGGCGGCTGGACGGGGATGTTTGTCATGACGTCCACGCGCGCGGAGCCAAAGGGGTACCTGACCGCGGCGCAGGGACCGGACGGCACGATTCATCTGGCGTCGAGCAAACTTCACTACAGGTTCAACTTCAAATGGCTGGTCCAGAACACGGCGATGGACATCACACCTTCAGGTTGGGAGGGCATGTCCCTGTGGTGAGAGCATCGAATCGACTTCGATCCGGGTTGCTGTGTCTCGGTGTGTTGGCCGCCGTCGCGACAGTGAATGCTGATGACGGCAGCTTCGTGAACTCGCTCGGGATGGAGATGAAGCTCATTCCTGCGGGCTCCTTTGTGATGGGGGAGGAACCGGGTGGATTTGTCGAGACCGGTGGCGATTGGGACGAGGCGCCGGTGCATGATGTGCGCATCTCGTTGCCGCTTCACATGTCATCGACGGAAGTCACCAACGCGCAGTTTGAGCAGTTCAAGCCATCCCATCGCAAGTACCGGACGGAGTCGAAGTGGTCCAAGGAGGACGACGAGGCCGCCATCTTTGTCACGTGGCACGAGGCGATGGAGTTTTGCGAGTGGCTGAGCGAGAAGGAAGGTGTGCCTTATCGTCTGCCAACCGAGGCGGAATGGGAATATGCGTGCCGCGCAGGGACGACGACAGCCTACTGGAGCGGCGAGACGCTGCACGAATCGATGATGCGCTCGCAGGTGGGATACGACGATTGGCTGTATGACCACGACGAGCCGGTGTCGCTGAAGGTTGGCGTCAGCGTGCCCAATCCATTTGGGCTGCATGACATGCACGGCAATGTGGAGGAGTGGTGCCTCGACTGGTATGGACCCTATGTGGCTGGCGAGCAGGTGGATCCTGTTGGACGCGCGAGCGGCCTAGTGAAGGTCACCCGCGGGGGAAGCCACAACAACGACCCGCATTACTTGCGGTCGGCGAACCGGTCAGGGGCATTGCCGAGTGATCGATCCTGGTTGATTGGTTTCCGCGTGGTGCAGGCTCCGATGCCGACGACAACGCCGTTGCCACCGGAAGAGCCGCCGCCGGTCATGCGCGACGTCTCTCAGGAGATCGTATCGACGGATGTTGATCGCAGCAAGCCGCACTTTGCCGGGCCGCGTCCGTTCGTGAAGATTCCGGAGGATTCCTGGGGGCCGCTGTATTCGTTCCACAATCATTGCCCGGCGTTGGTGGATTGCCTGAATGGTGATCTGATAGCCGTGTGGTATTCCACCGGCCGTGAGTGGAGCCCGGAGCTGACGATCCTGGCGTCGCGATTGAGGCATGGCTCGGACGAATGGGAGCCCGCGTCGCTGTTCTTTGACGTGCCGGACCGCAACGATCACGCGTCGGCGTTGATGCGTGATGATGACGGCACGATCTACTACTTCAATGGGACAGGGGTCGCCGGTTGGCAGGGCCTTGCCACGATCATGCGCAAGTCCACCGACCATGGCGCCACGTGGAGCGATCCTGTCTTCATCAAGCCCGACCGCAATCCGCCGATGGGTGTCATCGAATCGGCGATGCGCACGCGTGAAGGCTTCATCGTGATCCCGCTGGATTCGACCCACAACACGACCGAGGTGCTGATCAGTCGCGACAATGGCGAGTCGTGGGAGATGCCTGCCGATGGCCGGCGGGAAGACATGCCGGAAGGGGCTGCCTCCGGTTCGCGCATTGCGGGCATTCATGCGGCGTTTGTGCAACTGGGTGACGGGACGCTGCTTGCGGTTGGGCGGGGACGAAACATTAACGGACACGCGCCGTTCAGTCGCTCCATCAACATGGGATACACGTGGACCTACTCGGAGAGTCCCTTCCCGGCATTGGGCGGCGGACAGCGTGCCAACCTGCTGCGTTTGCAGGAAGGACCGATCCTGTTCGTTGGCTTCACGGATCGCATCCAGCGCATGGGCACGTTTGAACTGGGCAAGGAACGCACGCGCGAAATCACCAACGAGGGCATGCTGATCAAGGACGCCGCGGGGGTTGAGCGCCGGGTGCATGGCATGTTTGCGGCGCTGTCCTTCGACGACGGCAACACATGGCCGATCCGAAAGCTCATCACTCCCGGAGAGCAAGTGCGGGACCTCTACGGGCACGGATGGACCAAGCGATTCAGTATCGACGAGGACACGGCGGAGCCGCTGGGCTATCTCTCCAGCACGCAGGACAGTCGCGGGAACATCCATGTCATCAGCAGCGGCCTGCATTACGAGTTCAATCTGCCCTGGCTGATGGAGCCGATGACTGCAGCGGGGGAGGCGCGATGATGACGATGCCACGTATTCTTGTCGTTGCGGCGTTTCTTCTCGTTTATTGCGCGGCGCGAAGTGAGACGCTCCTGAAGTACGAGCAGCTTCCCGACTTCGCCGTTTCCGGTTCGGTTGGCCAGGTTCGGGTGCAGGATGATTCCAATGGCGGATTCATCTATCACTTGGCGGGCAACAAGATCGCGCCCGATGGTGAGGGGGCGCTATTTCTGGTGCCGGTTGCTCCGGAAGTGGGGGCGTCATCGCTGTCCCTTTCGCTGCGCGTGCGCATCGACGATGCAAAGCTTGCGACGTTGGTCCGGCGCACGAACGGAACGGAGGAAGTGGGGCACATGCTCTACATCCTCGATTCGGGTCATGTTGGATTCCGGCTGGCGAATGCGGATGTGTCGGGAACGATTCGTTCCAGCCGCCGCATCGGCCCCGCCGACGGTTGGGTGGATGTTCGCGTCTTGTGGGACGGACGCATCAAGGATGGGCCGAATGCGTTGCTCGATGTTGGCGGAACTGTTGACAAGGCGCGCATCGCCGTGGAGCAGATCCCGGCAGTCAGTGGTGACCTGACCATTGGTGGCCTGCAGCGTTCAAAGGATGGCAATCGGCCCAACGGGCAGTATTTTGCCGGGGCGATTGGCGGATTTGAGCTGGGCACATTGGAAGCGGGAGCACTCGCGGCAGAGATCCAGACGCGCTCGCAGACCATGACGCTTCCTCCGATCTTTGCCGATTGCATGGTGTTGCAGCGTGACCGGGAGGTGCCCGTGTGGGGATGGGCCGATCCGGGATCGCGCGTGAGTGTCTCCATCGCGGGACAATCGCACACGGCAATTGCTGATGCGCGTGGACGCTGGACGGTGACGCTCGATCCCGTCGCCGCGGGCCTTGGCCATGAAATGGTGATCAGCTCCGGCGTGACGGTGACATTGCGCGATGTGGCGTTTGGCGAGGTATGGCTGTGCAGCGGCCAATCGAACATGGAATGGACGATGCGCAACACGGACGAGTATGATGAGGAGTTGGCCGCGATTGTGGCGAAGTTGCCGCCGATCCGCCAGGTCAAGTTCGACCGCATCGTTCGCGCGAGCGAGGACCCCACGGGCGCCGCGGCCAGTGGATGGGTAAAGCTCGATGTCCAGCAACTGTCGCACTTCACGGCAGTGGGGTATCACTTCGCGCGCGCCATCCACGAGGAGCTGGATGTTCCGATCGGAATCATCAATTCCACCTGGGGCGGGTCGCAAATCGCGCCGTGGATTCCGATGAAGACGTTGGAATCGGATGCGCGCTTGAAGGGTTATGCGGATTGGGTGCGCGGAGCGCATGAGAACAATCGTATCGGCAAGGCCGTCGCCGTTGCCGGATACCGGGATTGGTTGGCGCAGGCGGAGGAGGTGGTGAACCGAGGGGGGATCGCCCCGAATCCGCCGCGCTGGCCAGCTCATCCCATTCATGCGAACAGCCAGACGCCCACCGGGATGTACAATGGCATGATCGCGCCGGTGGCCGGCTATGGCATTCGCGGCTTCCTCTGGTACCAGGGGGAATCGAACCGCCATGACCGCGGCTTCTATGCGGTGCTGATGGAATCGCTGATCCGCGGTTGGCGTGAAGCGTGGGGCGATGATGAGCTGCCGTTCTACATGGTGCAGGTGGCGCCGTTCACTTACGGCGAGAATCCGGGGAGCCTGCCGCATGTGCAGGATGCGCAACGGCGCGTGGCGCTGACCGTTCCCAACACGGCAATGGCCGTAATCAGCGATGTGGCGGACCTGAACGATATACATCCGCGCAAGAAGAGGGAAGTGGGCCGGCGGTTGGCGCGGTTTGCCCTGGTGCGGCAATATGGTATGTCAGGCATCGCAACCGATGGCCCGGTCTTCAAGGGCGCAACTGTCGCGAACGAAGAGGTCCGCGTGCACTTCGAAGCGGCCGGTGGATTGACGACGCGCGATGGCGCGCCGCCGAGCGATTTTGAAGTGATCGACGCCGAAGGAATCCGGCACGCCGTGCGGGCGCGCATCGAGGGGGACGAGGTCGTGCTCGAAGTTCCCAAAGAAGCGGCGGAGGTTGTCGCCGTGCAGTTTGCATGGGGCGACACGGCCATACCGAACCTCATGTCGGGACATGGACTTCCGGCGTCGCCGTTTCGTGAAGCGGCGAAGTGAAGCGATCCGCGTGAATATCAAAAGGGGTTGACGTAATGAACGAAGGTTTCAAGCAGCCGGTCCGGATCATCATCGACACGGACATCGAGTATGACGTGGACGATGTCGGCGCGATTGCGGTGGCGCATTCGCTGGCGGACCGCGGAGAATTGGAATTGGTGGGCATGGTCGTCTCGTGCGGCCATAAGTGGAGCCCCTTGTGCCTGAGCAGCCTGAACGCGTGGCATGGCCGGCCGGACATCCCCATCGGTTTCGTCGGCGAGCGGGACACCGTCATCATGGGCTCGAAGTACGCGCAGGCCATCGCGGAGGGCTTTCCCCGCAAGCTGACCAGCGCCGACCAGGCAATGCATTCGACCGCGCTGTACCGCCGGCTTCTCGCTGCCGAGGAGGACAACTCCATTGTGCTGGTGAGCATCGGCTTCATGACGGGCATTCGCTGGTTGTTGGAAAGCGGGCCCGACGATATTTCGCCGCTATCCGGACGCGAGTTGATCACGCGCAAGTTGAAGGTATGGGTGTGCATGGGCGGCGCGTATCCTTCGGGCCGCGAGTACAACTTCCTCAAGGACAGCGAATCCACTTTTCGCACGGTCAACGATTGGCCGACGCCGATCTACTTCATCGGCCAGGAACTCGGGAACATGGTGATGTCCGGAAAGGCGCTCGATTCGCTGCCGCCGGACAATCCGACCCGCATGGCGTATGAGCTGTACTTTGACGGCGAGACGAAGGACCGCCCAAGTTGGGATCAGGTGACGGTGTTGTTCGCCGCGCGCTTGCAGCAGATGTTGGGCGAGGAAGGTTTGTGGGAGATTGAGGGCAAGGGTGGCAACCGCGTGGACCCGGATGGATCGAACCATTGGGACCCGGAATCGATGGCGCCGCACTATTACCTGAAGCCGCGTGCGGACATTGCCGTCGTGGAAGAGATTATCGTGGAACTGATGTCGCAGTCACCAGCCTTGACGCGCAGCCCGCGCTGAGGGAGTCACTCAACATCGCCGATTACGGCGAGTGAGGCCAGTGACCATTGAGGGAATTGCGGCTATGAGTGTTCTGGTGGTTGGCTCCGCGAATCGCGACATGATCGTGCGGGTGCAGGCGCTGCCTCGCGCGGGCGAGACCGTAGCCGGGCGCGACCCCGTCTGGCATTTTGGCGGCAAGGGCGCCAACCAGGCGGTCGCGGCGGCGCGATGCGGAGCGCATGTTCAGTTTGTCGCGGCATTTGGCGATGACGAAGGGGGCCGGCTTTACCGCGAATACTTGCAGGCGCAGGGGATCGATCTCTCCGGAGCCGTCAGCACGAAGGATGCGTCAACGGGCACGGCCGTCATCTTTGTGGACGATGCTGCGCAGAACATGATTGTCGTATCCGCCGGGGCGAATGGCCGCTGCACGGTGGAGAATCTGCCGCATCTCGATGAAGCGCTGGCCGCATGCACGATGGTTGTGCTGCAGTACGAAATCCCCATGGCGACCATCGAGCGCGTGATTCTCAACGCGAACCGCCTGGGGAAGCCGGTGCTGCTGAATCCATCGCCATTGAACGCGGCGCTGGATGTGGGCCGGCTTAACATCGAGTACCTGATCGTCAACCAGGTGGAGCTGGAGACGCTTTCCGGTTCAAGCGATTGTGGCGATGAAGTCACCGCCATTGCAGCCGCGCAGAGACTGCGGGCCGGTGGGCGCATTGCGAACGTCATCGTGACGCGCGGCGGCGACAGCACGCTGCTGGTCAACGCGGATGGCAACACGGCAGTGCCCGCGCATCCGGTGACGCCGGTGGATACGGTCGGCGCGGGGGATACTTTCGCCGGCGCATTTGCCGCGGCACTTGACGAGGGGAGAAGTCCCGGCGACGCGGTCCGGTTTGCCAACACCGCCGCGGCGATTTCGACACAGAAGCTCGGCGCGCAGGAATCCATGCCGACGCGGGCCGAGGTGGAACGCGCGATGGGCGCGCGGTAATCAGATTGTTGTTCGTGATGGCGGTGGGGGTGGGATTCGAACCCACGGTAGACTTGCGCCTACGCCGGTTTTCAAGACCGGTTCCTTAAACCGCTCGGACACCCCACCTGCTGCATGTGGTACTTCCGCGACCCGCCGACCCGCGTCAAGCCGCATCGGGTCGCGTGACGGGCTGCGCGATCGGGTTGCGGACGAGGTCCAGGCTGGGTTGGCAGGCAGTGAAGACTCCATGTCTCCCGCATCCTGCTTGTCCCTCTCCACCGGCCTGCAGACTCTCCGGCAACAAGAATCGCCATTCTTCGGAGTTCGCGGAGACCAGACGGCATGACCCCTCGCATCCCATTGACCTGCATCGACCTCTTTTGCGGCTGCGGAGGGTTCAGCCTGGGGATGATCCGGGCAGGGTTCCAGGTGGTTGCGGCCATCGACTTCAACCGGCAGGCCGTCGAGACCTGTCGCCAGAACCTGGGCAGGCGAACCCGGGCCGTTGCACGGCCCATCCCACATGTGCTGCTGGAGGATCTGACGGGACTATCGCGATCAAGTCCTTGGGAGGCCGCCTATGAGTGAACTGCCGGTTGGCCTCTACGAGCGATTGCTTGATGAGGAGTTGCAGGATCTGCTCGATGCATGCCCGGAGCTGCGCCCGATCCTGCGGTCGATCGAGGACGAGGCCGCTCCTCGCACTTACGCGCAGTTCGTGTCACAACTGCTGGGGCAGGCGCTACGTATTGTAAGTGCGGAGGATCGCCTGCCAATCCTGAACCGAATCATTGAACTGCTATCGGCGACGGATGGGTTGGAGTACCTTCAGCGGAAACGCCTTCTGGCGGAGAAGAATAATCTACTGATTTCTGTTGGCTCAATCGACACGCACCTCGCCCGCCCCGCCACTCCCCTTGCCATAAGTAGTCTGTTAACTGGTCAGGGCGACGACCCTCCCCTGGAACATGAACTCCGTCATGAAATGGCGACTTCAGACCGGGTGGATATGCTTGTTTCATTTGTCAAATGGTCGGGATTGCGGTTGCTGATCCCCGCTCTCGAACGCCTCACCGACCGTCTTGTACCTGTGCGCATCATTTCGACGAGTTACATGGGCGCCAGTGATCCCGAGGCGCTTGAATGGTTGGCAAGGCAGCCCAACATCCGTGTGCGCATCTCCTACGACACTGCCGGCACGAGACTCCACGCCAAGGCCTACCACTTCGTCCGAAATACTGGCTACTCGACGGCCTATGTGGGCTCTGCGAACATGTCGCATTCGGCGATGACTCAGGGCCTGGAGTGGACCGTCAAGGTCACTGCTCAGGACATGCCGCACATCCTTCAGCGCTTCGAGGCGGAGTTCACCGCCTATTGGGAGAGTGATGAGTTTGAGGATTATTGCGAGCAGGACTTTGAGCGATTCCGACGTGCGATAAACGATCATCGCCAACAAGATGCGACAACTCGGCGATTCTTTGCCGACATCACAGCCAGACCGTTTCAAGCGCGCATCTTGGAGGCCCTAGCTGCAGCCCGCCAGCAGGGCAAGACTCGCAACCTGGTTGTTGCCGCCACGGGTACGGGCAAGACGGTTATCTCCGCTCTTGATTACAAGCGCTACATTGAAGAGCATGGACGACGGGAGCCTCTTCTTTTTGTGGCACACCGGAAGGAAATCCTGGAACAAGCCCGCGAATGTTTCCAGGCTGTGCTTCGCGATCCGAATTTCGGGGAACTCTTTGTCGACGGACAGGAACCACTGGAGTGGCGTCATGTCTTTGCTTCGATTCAGAGTCTAGCTCGGAGAAGACCGTGGAGCTCTTTAGGTGCTTCCCACTTCAGATTCGTCGTTGTGGATGAGGCCCACCACATTTCCGCCAACAGCTATCGCGAAGTCGCGGAAAATCTTGAACCGGAAATCCTTCTCGGCCTGACGGCAACTCCTGAACGCATGGATGGCACCTCAATCCTGCCGGATTTCGGTGATGAGTTTTCCGCCGAGATTCGTCTTCCAGAGGCCCTCGAGGAGAAGCTTCTGTGCCCCTTCCACTTTTTTGGAATTGCCGATACGGTAGATCTGTCAGATGAGAGATTCTGGAAGAACGGCAGATATGATGCAAAGGAGCTGGAAAACGTACTTGCAATTGAGGGACTGACCGCTCATCGTCGTGTCGACAATATCCTCGAGGCACTTAGGCGCTATCAGCCGAATCTTGATGGCGTTCGCGGCGTGGGATTCTGCGCGGGTGTTCGCCACGCGAAGTTCATGGCAGAGTGCTTCAACGAGGCGGGGATTCGCTCTTCGGTTGTCACTGGAGATGTTCCGAGCGAGCTCAGGGCGTCACGCCTTCAGCAGTTTCGAGACGGTGATGTCACCTTCCTCTTCGTTGTCGATGTCCTCAGCGAAGGAGTTGATATTCCTGAGATCAACCTTGTGATGTTTCTGCGCCCCACGGAGAGCCTGACTGTCTTTCTGCAGCAGCTCGGGCGCGGTCTGAGACACGCGCCTGGAAAGGATTGCCTGACCGTCCTCGACTTCGTTGGCCAGACCCACCGTCACTATCGCCTGGACACCAAGTTCGCCGCTCTCCTGTCCCGGAGGCGTCAACGGATCGACAGGGAGATCGAGGCTGATTTTCCCAATCTTCCGCCCGGTTGCAGCATTCAGTTGGAGCGTATTGCCCGCGAGCATATCCTTCAGAAGATTCGCTCGGTCCTCGATGATCTCAAGCACTTCGTCCCAGAGTCGATTCGCACATGGGACACGGAGGTGGGCGGCCCTCTCACCTTCTCTCGATTCATCAATGAGACGAAGATTTCGCCCGTTGAAGTCCTTGCCAGGAGGTCTTGGTCCGAGTGGAAGGCCATGGCCTGGAATAAGTCGACTCCCAATGATCCGGACCTCGATGCGGGCCGCAAGGCGCTTTCTCGCCTGGCTTTGCGAACCGATCCTGGCCTTCTAGAGATGATTTCCGACTTGTCAGTGCACGAGGAACCCGCTGCATACGAACCAAGCCGACTCACAGCTCTTCACTATGTACTATGGGGGAAGAAGGGTGGAGAGGTCGGTGTTGAAACATTGGCAGATTCGATCGCCAAGTGGCGACGCAATCCTTCTGTCATTGCCGATGCCGCAGAGATTGCGGCGCACCAGCAGTCTCACAGGGAGGTCGTACTCCGAGATATTCCACTCCCATTTCCCTGCTGGCTTAAGCTCCATGCCGCCTATGGATCTCACGAGATCAAGGCCGCTCTCGGATTGGCCACTCTGGAGTCCCCCGGATCGACCGGCGTGGGTGTCATCCACGCGAAGGAGCTCAAGGCCTACATCCATCTTGTGACCTTCCGAAAGGAAGAAAGCGACTTCTCGCCCACAACACGCTATCGGGATTATCCAATCAGCCGCACACTGCTTCATTGGGAAAGTCAGTCGAACACCACCCGCGCGAGCAGCACGGGACAGAACTATATCCACTTCAAGGACCGCGGCTATACGATCCTCTTCTTTGCACGCGTGGATCGCAGGATTGATGATGAGACTGCGCCGTTTCATTTCCTCGGCCCGGCCAAGAACCTCGTCTCCTACGATGGGGACCGTCCCATCTCGATGGTCTGGGAGCTGGAATACCCTATGCCGGCTGCCATGTTCGAGCAGGTTAGGCCTGCCTAAGGCACAAGAACCGTGAGCCTGCGCATCCCCCGATAACTCTTCCGCGACGACCTCCCGAAGATCCGTCGAGCGGTGTGCCTCCCGGTGTGGAGAGGGTGGACTACGGGTTCAACCCGCATGGAGTCGATCTCCTCGGGAGGCAAATGGCTGGCCATATCCTCCTCGCGCGATTCGACCCCAGGCGAGCGCTTAATCACGCAATACCTGATAGACATATCGAGCCTGGACATCGGCCCGAAGACGGAAGTCATCTCGTCCGGCAATTGATGAACCAGCAACTGATGAATGCACCAACGCGGGGAGGGATGATGAATTCCTCCCCGTGTCTTTTCGATTTGGACCGCTGGCGAAGGGGTTGAAGAGGCACGGCGTTCGGTCGGATCCCTTGAGAGTCCCGAGCATGAGGGGTTGATGGGGGTATTGTAACCCATCGGGGCGGAGGGTTTTGCACCCCTTTGGGGGTGCAGGGGCGGGAATTCGGCCATTTGGGCATGGGCTTGCCGCAATGCTCTCATTGACCGCGCCCCCCCGCCCGGGCTTAATCGCCAATTCGGCGCTGCGGGATGGCGGGCGCCTTCAACCTACGTCGGGGTATCATTGTGGCTTCTTCCGCTGTTTCTGCTGATTCGTCTGTGTCCGCCCTCGTGGGGCCGGAGGAGGTGGCCCGCGTCCTGCGCGAGCGTGACAATTTCCTGATCGTCAGCCATATTCGCCCCGACGGGGATTGCTTTGGTTCGGCCACGGCGCTGCTGGCCGGGCTGGAGGCGATGGGAAAGCGCGTGGCATCGTACAATGCGTCGGGCCCGATCGACAAGTTGCGCTTCATTCCCGGTGCCGATCGCATCAGCGACCAGTTGCCGGATTGGACGCCGGACGTGACGGTGTTTGTCGATTGCGGTGGAGTGAAGCGCGTGAGCCCGGAGTTTGAACCGCAGGGCCTGACGATCAACATCGATCATCATGCGACCAATGATGCCTTTGCGGATCTGAACTATATCGACATCGGCGCGACGGCGGTCGGCGAACAGATCCTGATCATCTTCGACGTGTTGGGCATCACCATCACGCCCGGCATCGCCACGAGCCTGATGACATCGATCACGTCGGACACGGGGAGCTATCGTTACCCGAACACGTCGGCGCGTTCGTTCCTGACGGCGGCGCGGCTGTGCGAGGCAGGTGCGGACCCGGCGTGGATTTGCCTGCAACTGTACGAGTCGCGCACGGAGGAGGAGGTGCGTCTGACGGCGCGGGCGCTGAACCGTTTGCAGATCGAATGCGGCGGGCGGCTGGCCTGGTCGGAATTGTTGATGAGTGATTATCGCGAGTGTGGCGGCGTCGAGAACGAGCCGGAGGGGCTCGTCACCGAGATGCGCAGCATTCATGGCGTGGAGATTTCGATCCTGTTTCACGAGACGGAATCGGGCGGCATCCGCGCGGGGTTCCGCGGCAAGGGTGGAGTGGATTGCGCGGGCCTGGCGCAGGTTCTTGGCGGCGGCGGTCACTTCAATGCGGCGGGCTATCACAATCCAACTGTGAAATATGAAGCCGAGCGCGAGCACATCCTGGAACTTGCGCGCAAGAAGGTGCGCGAGGCATTTGCCAAGTAGCGGATTCAGAAAACCCGTCAGATAATCA
>CAZVAQ010000052.1:9123-21345 GCA_964625145.1 uncultured Candidatus Sumerlaeota bacterium | reverse complement strand
GTCCGCCCGGTCCACAGAACCTTCCCGCTTGTCACGCCCGCCCCCCTCCCCCAAATCTCCCCCCCGGCCACGGCCACCTCCCCAGAGCCCCAACCCCCTACCCCGGCTCCAAACCTCTCCCACCCAAGGTACCAAGTCCACCCATCATGCCCCATCTTGCCGAGCCTCGCACTGCCCTCGCCAGCCTCTTCCTTGAGGACGGCACCATCTACCACGGCGAACCCTTTGGCGCGCGGAAGTCCGCCGCCGGCGAAGTCGTCTTCAGCACCGGAATGGTCGGCTATCCGGAAGCCATGACCGATCCGTCCTTCTACGGCCAGATCCTGGTCTTCACCTTCCCCCTGATCGGCAACTACGGCATCCCGGACGAGAACGCCGCCAACGGCATCCTCGAGCACTTCGAGTCCTCGCGCATTCAAACCGCCGGCATCATCGTCTCCGAATACTCGCGCGAGCATTCGCATTGGGAGGCGATTCGTTCCCTGTCGCAATGGATGGAATCGCAGGGCATCCCTGGCCTGATGGGTGTCGACACGCGCGCGCTGACCAAGCGCCTGCGCGAGAAGGGCTCCATGCTCGGCAAGATTGAGTTCGCCGGCCAGCCGGTGGAGTTCACCGATCCCAACTCCCAACGCCTGGTAGAAGTGGTCAGCCACACCGAGCCGCGCATCTATGGCACCGGCACCAAGCGCGTGTTGCTGCTGGATCTGGGCTGCAAGGAAAGCATCATCTCCAACACCGTCGCCCGCGGAGTCGAGGTGAAGCGCGTGCCGTGGAACCACGACCTGTCGCAGGAAGAGTACGACGGCCTGCTGGTGAGCAGCGGCCCCGGCGATCCGAAGATCTGCAACACGACCATCCACCAGATTCGCACGGCCCTGCGCCGCGGCAAGCCGTTCATGGGCATCTGCCTCGGGCACCAATTGCTGGCCCTGGCCATCGGCGCCGACACGTTCAAGCTGAAGTACGGCCACCGCAGTCAGAACCAACCGGTCCGCAACACCATCGATGGCCGGTGCTATGTCACCTCGCAAAACCACGGCTACGCCGTCGACACGCAGACACTGCCGGAAGGTTGGATCTCCTGGTTCGAGAACCTCAACGACGGCACCAACGAAGGCCTGCGCCACGTCTCCAAGCCGTTCTTCAGCGTGCAGTTCCACCCCGAAGCGGCACCCGGCCCCGTGGATACGCAGCACCTGTTCGACGATTTCATCGAATTGGTGAAGCGCGGGTAGCGGTGGAAGGGATGATGGTTGGTTTCTCAAAGTAGCACGGGCACCTTGCCCGTGAGTGTGTGTTGGGCTGGCAGTTCGCGCGAGGGATTGCGTCATTCGATCCGGCCTTGCGGGTCGCGCATCATGGGCCAACCTTCGCCAATTGCGGCTGACAACCAGGATGCCCATGGAGCTTTGATGGAAGTCCTCCCCATGAAACGCCTCCTCCCCCTGCTCCTTCTTTCCCTTCTCGTCCTCGCTTCCTGTGCGCGGCGAACGGGACCGGTTGACATTGAATTCATCAACGCCAACGCCCTACCGCTTCCCGTCGCCCAATCCACCGGTCCCGCCATGGTGCCGGTTTCCATGTCTGGCGACGGGAAATGGCTGCTCACAACCGACGACCAACACGCCGGGCTTTACCTCACCAATCTGCAGACCGAACACACCCGCACCATCACGCAATCCTACAACACGGGCTACTATGCCTCTTTCACGCCGGACGGTTCGCGCGTGGCATTCAAGGCTTTCCGCCACGATTACAACGCCGAGCCCGGCATTTTTGAACAGGCCGCCTTCCTGCATGATGTCGACACCAACCTCACGCAACGCATCACCGCGTGGAGCCCGGTTGTGGGCACGCCGGCGGCCTCCGTCACCGGTCGCGTTGCCGTGTCTGTCGGTGATGACATTGTCGTGCTCACGCGCGACCTGCGCCAACTCAGCCGTTACCCGGTTGGCCATTGCAGCAACCTGATCGAGTGGTCACCGGACGAGACACAGATCGCCTTTGGCAACAAGAACGACCATCCCGCACTGCTCGATCTTGCAACGGGCGATGTGCGCGTCCTCATCAACGACGGCCAATCGCATTACGGCCCCGTCTTTTCTCCCGATGGTGACCGCTTGTTGTTCCGCACGTTCACGAGCTACTTCTCCGTGATCGAGCTTCCGGCGGGAACCATCCATCGTCATGGCTACGGCGATGAGCCCACGTGGCTGGACAACGACACGATCGCGTTTGTCGAGGAGCAGGAAACCCTGAAGGCGCGCTCCGCGCTGGATCCCGACGCGGAGGCCATCACGCTCGGCTCGCCCGGCGTGCGATGGTACACGCTCTCGTCATCATGGACAGCAGGCCGCCGCGGCGATGACCTGCTGGTGCATCGCATCGCCGGAAACACATCACTCGACCGAACGCATCGCCTCGATTGGATCCGTCAGGACGACGAGCAGATCGTCCCCTACGAGCCCCATCGCGGCCCCGCGGACCAGCATGCCTACCGCCTGCCGCCGCATCTGGTGCGCAAGCCCCACATGGTGGAACTCATCGGCGTGCCCTACATTCACCAGACGCGTCACCTGCTGCCGGGATACGATGGCGATTGGGCATGCAACGCCACGTGCGCGGTGATGTTGCTGGCGACGCATCGCGCCATTGATCCAATCGATGATCAAGCGCCCGCCCTGGACGGAGCGGGAATTGCCGCGCGCGGCCCCAGCCCCTTCTCGCGCTACATCACCGAGGAACACAGCGCCGGCGACGTCACGTTCTCCATCGAGAGCCCCGGCCCCGACGGCAAGCCCATGGGCGGCGCTTATGGCTATATCGTGCGCGAGGATTGGAAGGACACGCGCAACTACATGGCCGATTACATGCGCGCCCATGGCCTGCGGTCAGAGGTCGATTGGCAGCCGCGCTACGACACGATCGTCAATAGCATCGACCGCGGGCAGCCCATCATAGTCCTGCATCTGATCACCTACGCTGGGCATTACACCAACGCGATCGGGTACCTGCGCGGCAAGCGCGCCATCGTCATGAACGATCCCTATGGAGACAAGAACAGCCGCTTCTATCCGCACGAGGACGGCCGCCGCGCGATCTATGACCTGCCCGGATATAACAACGGATACCAGAACCTGCGCATGGTGCGTTGCCTGATCACCGGCACCCCGCCCAATGGGGATCATTGAGGGGCGGCGCCCCACCTCGCGGGTCACTTTCTCCACCAATTCGCCGATTCACGATTGCATTTCGGCCGCTGTCCCGTTGGAATTTCCAAGCTGACGAGATTCCTGCGGAGTTCCGAAGATGAACTTGATGTCAATGGCGGGCCTGCCGGGCCTGTTGGCCCTGCCGATTGCCCTGGGCGCGTCACTGCCCATACCACAATTGACAACCGAACTGGTCACGACAATCCCCAGCTTCACCGGAGAGGTGGTCACCTTCATCGTGCAAAGCCCGATCGAAGATGACGAACGACTCTACATCGGCGGCAAGACCGGACGCGCCTACACGTTCGAGCCCGGTGGCTCGCCCGAAATCTTCCTCAACATCTCCTCCATCACGTCCACCACCAGCGAACGCGGCCTGCTCTTCCTCGTGTTTCACCCGCAGTTCGGCACCGACAACTGGTTCTTCTTCATCAACCACACCAACCTGGCCGGGCACACGGTCATCGCCCGCTACGAGATGGACGCGGATGACCGTACGGTGGTCGACACCACCACCCGCAAGGAGCTGCTCACCATCAACCAGGACTTTGCCAACCACAACGGCGGCGCCATGGCATTTGGTCCGGACGGTTTTCTCTACATCGCAATGGGAGATGGTGGCGACGGCAACGATCCCAATTGCCGCGCGCAGGACCTGACGCAGCGCCTCGGCAAGATGTTGCGCATCGACGTGGACCAGAGCGTCAACACGGCCCCCTTCTACGGCATCCCGCCCGACAACCCCTACGTCGGCGTTGATGACGTGCCGGACGAGATCTTCTTCGTCGGCCTGCGCAATCCGTGGCGCTTCTCCTTTGACCGCGACACAGGCGACATGTGGATCGGCGACGTGGGGCAGGCCGCCCGCGAGGAAGTGGACCACATCCTTCATCCGCTGACTCCCGCGCTGAACTTCGGCTGGCCCATCCGCGAGGGGGAGATCCAGAATCCCGCCATCAACACGATCATCAACAATTGCAGCGGCGCGGGCGTGGCGATCCCGCCGCTCGACTTCGAGGGCTTCACACAGCCCGTGCACACTTATGTGCGCGGCACGAACAACAACCGGGCGATCACGGGCGGTTACGTCTATCGCGGAGCGAAGAGCCCGGGCCTGTTCGGGCGCTACGTCTTTGGCGACTACAACTCCGGGCGGGTGTGGGTGCTGGACCCGGCAGACTATTCGGTCGTCGAGCGCTTTGTGCTGGGGATGGGGCTGACCACATTTGGCGAAGGACGCGACGGGGAGCTGTACCTCAGCTCCAACCGCCAGGTGCGCCGCATCGTGCCCATCCCGCCGGAGATCCCCGATCACCTGTCGGTGCGCTGAGGGGGGCGTGAGCCTTCATTCTTGCTGTTGCACCCCCCGCCGGGTGCGGCGCTTTATCACGCTTCAGATCGATCCACCCACCGTCGGGCGGGGGGCGATGGGGCCTCTTGCTGGCGAGATTCCGGAGAAAAGTGTATGCTGAACAACTTCCAGGCGCCTTCCATTTTCCTCGGCCTGTTCCTGCGCAAGCTCGACGTGCAGGACTTTCGCGAATTCTCCGAGGCCCTGCCCTGGCGCCTCCCAGAGCTGGACGCCGAGCCGGCCCTCAACCGCATCCCGGAGGGACAGCAGGTTCCCCCCGACACCCCCCGCGTGCGATTCGGCAGCAAGGACGGCCGCCTGTTGGTCGAAGTCGCACCCGCCAAGGTCCATTTTCGCATGATGCCCGGCGAGGTCACCCGCACCGAGAAGGGGACCAACGTCCAGGCCCTGCCCATGGACAAGGCGTTCGACAATTTCATCCCCGCCGCCATGCGCGTGCACACGACCCTGTCCGAGCACTTTGGCCTGACCGCCACCCGGGTGGGCATCGTGGCGGACTTCATCGCCCCGGTCTCCAGCAGCGCCAACCAGCGCATGCAGAAGCACCTGCTCAATGATCGCAACCTGCTGGGCGAGCGCCTGCAGGACCTGCAGATCAACGCCCTGTCGCGCGTGCAGATCAACGGCTCCAACGCCAACCGCCGCATCAATTGCCGCCCCATGCGCACAGGCCAGGAGGGGAACCCCGACCTGATTTTCGCCGTCAACGTCGACATCAACACGCTGGCCGACGAGCCCTATGACATCTCGACGCAGGACCTGGAAAAGTTCCTGCAGGGTGTCCGCGCTCATCTGGAAACCGAAGTGCCGCTGCTCAACGAGAAGGCCTTCTTCGAGTAAGAAGCGGAGGCATCGCCCAGGGACGGGAACAAGCACAGAACACCGAATCGGCGGGGGGAACATGGCAGCACGGCCGTGTTCCCCTTGCCGACCGTGGTGTGCATGGCGACATTGGGCGTCCCCCCGACAAATCAACCGCGCAAGTCATCCAACCATGTCCACTCCCCAACGCAGCCAACCCGTCTGGGCCTCCGGAAAGCCGACCGGCTCCGCCGATCTGACCCACATGCACGTCACCTACTGCGCCGGTCGCGATGTGCAGGGGCGTCCTGCCGCCGACGCGGCCCTGGCCGTTCATGATCTGGCCACCAACGCCGCCCACGCGTTGATGCTGATGGAAGAGGGGATCGTCTCGCCCGAGGAAGGCCGCGCTCTTCTCGGCGCCCTCAACCAACTGCGCCAACACCACGCCAACGGCACCGATCTCCTGCGCCCGGCGGCCGAGGACATCCACATGTCCATCGAGGAGGCCGTCACCGAAATCTGTGGCGAAGGCGCCGGCGGACGGCTCCACACGGGCCGCAGCCGCAACGATCAAGTGGCGACGGACATGCGCCTGTGGCTGCGCGAGGAAGTCGCAATGCTGGGCTCGGCCATCGCCAACCTGGCCGACGCGCTGATCACCCACGCCCGCGAACACGCGCACACGCCCTGCCCCGGGTGGACGCATTTGCAACCGGCAATGGTCACGACATGGGGACATTGGGTGTCGGGCTATGTGTCGCGGTTGGTGCGTGACCTGCGCCATCTGGCCGGATTGCTTGGCGAACTGGACGAATGCCCGCTGGGAAGCGCTGCCTCCTTCGCCACCAGTTGGCCCGTCAACCGGCGACGTACGGCGTACCTGTTGGGCTTCAAGCGCCCGACCGCCAACACGATCGATTCGGCCTGGGGCCGCGGCGAATTGGAGACGCGCTTCGCCTTTGTCGCCGCGCAGCACCTGTCGCATCTGGCAGGCATCGGACAGGATCTGATGTTGTTGTCCTCGCCCCCGCGCCGATGGGTGAAGCTCTCCGTGGAGTTCACCACCGGCAGCTCCATCATGCCGCAAAAGCGCAATCCCGACTTCGCCGAGGTCACCCGCGCCCGCGCCGCCGTCGTGCGTGGCCATGTGGAAGGGCTGCTCGGCATCCTCACCCCCGCCGCGTCGGGCTACAACCGCGACGTGCAATGGACCAAGTACAGCGTGATGGACGCCGCGGAGGAAGTGCGCGACGCGCCGGCCGTATTCCGCGAAGTCTTCCGCACGCTGAATGTCGACGCGAAGGCCATGCGCGACGCGTGTCGCGAAGGTTTCCTGGAAGCCACCGACATGGCAGATCACCTGGCTCGCACGCGCAACCTTCCCTTCCGCGCGTGCTATCGCGTGCTCGGCGCGGCCGTCACTGCCTGCGAAGCGACAGGGCACCTGACGCGCGACGCGCTCAACAACGCCTTGGAGAAGGTGGCTCCCGGCACCACGCCCCTGTCCGGCGACGAGATGGCAACATTCAGCGATCCACTGGAGCTGGTGAAGCAACGCATCCAACCCGGCGGCCCGCATCCCGACCGCCTCAACGAAAGCCTCGACGCGCTGCAGTCACAAGTCGACGTCGCCGGCGATTATCTCCTGGCGCGACAAAGGGAATGGACGGTGGCGATTGAGATGTTGTGGGAGATGGTTGGAGAGAAGGCGAAGGGGGAAGGATAAAGGACAGAGTGCTACTGCCGCCGCGATTGATCATCCTTTCTCCCACCCAATAACCTTGAGGCTCGGTACCACCGCCAAATGTGCATCGACCGTGGCAACCGGAAGGGAGTATTGAATCCCCAAGGCCGCAATCCACATGTCGTTTACCGGTATGGGGCGCCCAAGCTGGCGGAGTTGATGCCTGATCGTGGCAAAGAAAGTCGCGGTGGCATCGTCGACCAACAGGAAACGGCAGCCACTTTGAAAGGCTCGCAGTCTGGCAAGATTCTCGTCAGTGCGCCGCGACTCAAAGGCGCCGTAAATCAACTCGCTCAGCACAGGTGGGCAAAGTACCAGCTTGGAAGCACGCGCGAATAGCTCCCGGGTGCCGGGATTTCCATTGAAAAAGTGGATGACGCTGTTGGAATCGAGCAACAATTGCTCACCCTCACTCATGGCTCTTCAACCTGCTCGAAAGCCTCCTCTATCGCCGCCAACATATCCTTGGCCTCGTCGTCGGAAAGGGTGCCGAATAGCTGCATCCACGACTTGTCCGCATCGGGCGCGACAAGGATCACGCTCGCCCGCGTGCCCATCGGGATGTCGACAGGCTCCAGAGGACGAAAGACGCCGTCCTCGTATATGGCGGGAATTGTGGACATGTGCGCAGCTCCTTCAATGGACTTCCGCAATCTGCATGACACTTCAGCCCGTTCGTGGCAACCGGGATTCAGTGCCGCTGTTGGGCAACCTTCTTGTAAACCCTCTGCAACCGCCTTCCCATCGCCTCCGCACTGAACTCCGCGTGCGCTCTTCGGAGTGCCGCCTCCCCCATGCGCAGGCGACGCGTTGTGTCTGTCAGCAAGTCGTCGATCGCGCCGGCCAGGGCCAGATCGTCCCCCGGTGGCACGATCAAGCCCGTCTCGCCGTGTTGGTTCACGTAGGGCACACCCGTCGGCAGATCCGTCGACACCACAGGAATGCCGCACGCCATGGCTTCAACCTGTGACAAGCCGAACGCTTCGCTCGGCAGATGGCTTGGCAACACGAACACATCCGACGCCAACAGGTGATGCACGACGTCCTCGTCGGGCAACTCGCCGAGGAAGTGCGTGCGGTCGGCAACGTCCAGTTCCTTCGCCAACCGCTGGAGCTTCTCACCCTCCGGGCCCTCGCCGATGATGAGCGCCTGCACGCCCGGCAACACGCGCAGCGCGGACACGAGGAACTGCAATCCCTTGTAGTAGCGCAGCTTTCCGACAAAGCACACCAGCGGCATGCCCTTGAAATCGCGGCGGATTGCGCGCGCGCGCGACAGGCGCTCCGGCGTACGCTCGAACCCACCCAACGGCATGCCCAGCGGGACCGCGTGGCAGCGCTTGCGCCGCTCTCGCAGGAATTCCGATGAGTCGATGAGCCGCGGAGACGTCGGCATGATCACCCGGCAGTGGCGCAGGAACGCGCGCAGCAGCGGAGCATACGCAAACATCGCCCACTTCTGCCGCACGACGTCGCTGTGCCACGTCGCGACGACCGCCCCCTTTGGCCGCGCCAACAACCACGACACGTCGCCGGTCGGATTCGGAATGTGGAAATGCCAGATGTCGGCCTTCAGTTTGCGCATCGCCAACGGAAAGCCCGGCGACAACGGCGCCGACAACGCGCGGCCCCATTCGCCGACTTCGATGATGCGAATGCCATCCACCTCGCGCTCGCGCGATTCCCGCGTGCGCGAATTCACCAGCACGGTCACTTCCCACCCGTCGTGCTTCACCGTCTCCGCCGCCATCCAATGGATGCAGCGCTCGATCCCGCCAAGCACCGGCGGCCAGAAATCTTTGTAGACGTGGATCACATGAGGCATAAGTGGAAGGATAAAGGCTAAAGGATGAAGGATAAATCAATCGATGCTCATGCCGCGCGCCGCATCATCGGACTTTGGCTCATTCTTGCATGTCTCTGTCGTCCCTGCCGTCGCTGTTGTCGCTTGCCTTTGTTCTCCCCAATTCCCACCACCCCAATCCCACAAACACCGCCGGGGACACAAACGCCAACAGCCGCCGCGCCATTTGGTTCCAGACCCAACCGGTGCCGTCCGCGGTCCGGAAGATGTCCAGCGTGTAGAAGATCCGCAGGAACACGAACTGCGGCACGTCCAACCGCGACCGCCAGGTTGCGTTCTCCATCAGCTCGTCGGCGTTGCCCTGCGGGATTTGCGGTTCCATCACGCCCAGAGGATGATTCAGCAACACGGCGACCACGCCGAGCACCACCATCGCGATGAAGACCCACCGCGGCGTGGTCGCACGCGCCAGCGGCGCCAAGCCCAGCACCACAAACATCCCCGCCGGAATGAGCAACCGCGGGCCCATGCTCCATCCGCCCCACCACATGTAGTAGCTGATGTTGTAGTAGAAATAGCCCGCTACGCACAACAACCCAATACCGCCCAGCAGGCGCGGGTATCCCCGCGTCTTCATCAGCATCACCAACCCCGCCATTCCGCCGATGATCCACGGATACCAGAAGAACACGCTGCGGTACGGATGCACGGTCAGGAACCAGATCGCCGCAGGGTTGGGATGCGTCGCCCCCATCAGCCCCTGCGCCATGCCTTCGCGAAAGCGCACATTGTCCTCGTACTGGTAGGGAATCGTCGGCTCGCCGTAGATGGAGATGCTGTACGCGACAAACAACGCAACAGGCACGGCGGCCGCGATACCGGCGATGAGCGTGTTGCGCGCGGCCTGCGATGGCGTTGCTCCCTCGGCCCCCATGGCACGCGCCAGAAAAATGATCCCCACACCGATCGCCGACAAGCCAAACAGGAAATCGCTCAATATCGCATACCCGCACAGGAAACCAATCAACGCGCTTCGCCCCATGGTGAGCGGCGTGCAGTAATCCCGCGCGAGCAGGAGCAACGCCCCCAACAGGCACGCTATCCCCAGCACGTACGGCATGAAGATCGTCGAGTACCCGAACAACATCGATCCGAAGAACGCCAGTGCCGTCAGCACCAACGCGCGCCGCGGCTCGCCGCCCAGGTGAATCATCAGCCGCCAGAACAACACGATCGCGACGCACGCCGGGATCGTCACGCTCCACATCCGCAGCAGGTAGTCCGCCCACTCGAAGTCGTGCGGAAACCCGAGCTGCCGCCACACCCAATAGAACGGCAGCGCGAGCAGGCCGAGGCCGATGATCTTGTCGCTGTAGAAATGCCCGTCGAAGAACGCCTTGTCGCCCGTCTCGTAGGCCAGGTGGTAATCGTCGATGATGAACGTCCCCTGATCCACGACCGCAAAGACCAACGCCAACCGCGTGTTCACATTCCAACCCGTCAGCGGATGGTACACGAGCATTGCGGGAACGAACACGGCCAAGGCCAGCCACAGCGCCGCCCGCCGGTGGGCCGACGAGAAAAGCAGGGAGAGTTGGCCGGGAGTCGACGCGTCCATGACAGCGACACCGTCGGCGGCCATGGCGCGTCGCCGCAACGGGATCGTCGGGCCTTAACCTCTTTATCGGCTCCGCCCCCATGTTGCATTCCGCCAACAGGGGCTGGGGAATCGGCACCCCGGATGGCGCAAAAGGAGCATCCGGTCGGCTCCTTTGCGCAGCCGGCGAAGGTTCGGCCGCCGCGCAGAACACTGAAAAACGGTGACTTGAAAGTGCTTTATGTCCGCCCTTACGGCGATTTGGTAAAGATTTTATGCATTTTCAGCCCATTGGAGCGTCCGGCCCGGGTTTGTGGCAAGATCTGGCATTCGGCTTGATCAGTACGGGGGGCGACGCGGCCGCCGGGCCCAAGCAGCCCCACATCACCGGCCGCCCGAAAGAGGAGAAAGAACCTGCTATGAAGCGGCACACCGAAGAAGTTCTCGGCGACCCCATCCTGCCATCCCTGATGATGGGCGGCATGTCCTCCAGCATGGGTCTGTCGGCCATTTCGCTGGTGGCGTTTCTCGATTATACGTCCCGCCTGCGCGCCGAGCGCCGCGCGGCCAACGAGCCTTCGCTGTTCGACCAGCTCCGTCATTTCTGGGGCCAGTACCGCAAGTGGCGCGACGTGAAGAACCGCCTGGGCGTGGCCCTCGACATTCCCTGCACCGAGGTCGACGACCTGCTCGCCGAAGTCCAGCGCCACCGCTGGATCGAAGCCGAAAAGGCCGGTCGCGACATCTGGTCCGCCCGCAACCCCCGCGACCCCGAGACCAGCGCCCTGCGCGATTGGTTCTCCAAGCATTACCAGAACTGGCGCGCCGCCCGCGGCCAGCAAACCATCAACGCCTGACCCCCTGCAGCCGCCAACCAGCGGCAGCATGTACAGCCAAGCCCCCGGGATTCGCCACCGCGCGACCCCGGGGGTTTCGGCGTGTGGGGAGAATCGAAGCCCTGGAGTGCGGCCGCACTCCGCCGCCCCCCATCCATCCAGTTGACCGCCGGACTGGATCCAGCGTTCCATGACCCATTGAAAAGCCGACCGGAGCGCGGCCCTGCATGGACGCCAACCTGCTGATCCTTTACGCCACGATGACCGGCAACGCGCGCGACGCGGTGGAGTTGTTGAGCGAGCGCATCGCCAAGCTCGCCGGCCACACGCCGCGAATCGAGCGCATGGGCGAGTTCAACCCCCGCCTGCTCGCCCGCGAGAGCACCGTCCTGTTCGTCACCTCCACGTTCGGCAACGGCGATCCTCCGGACAATGCCTTTGCCTTCTGGGACATCCTGCGCAAGGCGGACAGATTGCGCCTGGCCGGGCTGCGGTATTCCGTGGCCGCCCTGGGCGACATGGCCTACCCGCGGTTTTGCCAATTCGGCCGCGACCTCGACGCACGCCTGCAGCAGCTCGGCGCCCAAGCCATGGTGCCCTTGGCAACATGCGATGTGGATTGGGAAGCGCCGTTTGAAGCGTGGATGGAGAAAGTGCTGGAGGAGTTGAAGGGTGAAGGGTGAGTTTATGGCAGGGGAGGCAGGACTCGAACCTGCGACGCCCGGTGTCAAAGACCGGTGTTCTACCAACTGAACTACTCCCCTGCTGGGCGGCCCCGTCGCCGAGGCGCGGGGGGACGGTCGCCAAGCCCGGGGAGGCTGTCAACGGCAAGAGCAGGTGAGTTCCGAGT